>JAKAUA010000087.1 GCA_021827875.1 bacterium
AGTACGTTTTCAAAAAACTGCCACGATACAGGATCTTACCGGCGCAACCTAAATCTAGCGTCCCATATTTAGGTAAGATTTCAACTTTGAAAATTACTTTTTAATCATACGACCACGAGCGGGCTTTTTCATATCTTTAACAAAATATAGCAAGAATCACTAAGCACAACACTTTTTAAATTTTGTTCACACAACCTAGAACGATTAATTTTTGTTTGTTGCGAAATTAATTGCAGTATTGGCAGCGGCGCGTACAGCAGTTTTTACGGCAATGCTGGTCAACCATGCAGCATATTCATTTTCCACTACTGGCTTTGCAAAATCAGGTGTTTTATCCTGTTTTTTCTTGTACTTTGCCTGCTAACCAATAAAATGCTGCTACTAATTGTTCTGCAGTGTAGGTCCTGGTCACTTGTGCGATTAATGCTATGTTTATTGCATTATCGGGTATTACGTTGGACATAAGGTAACGAGGAATTGCTTGTTGACGTTATAGTAATCTATACAATTTTTACGAGCCGATTGCCTTTCTGATAGATATTTACGTGCGAATACACAATCAACAATTATTGCCTGTAGCATTTCATTATTCAATATTGTGAATTCCGGTGATTTTTTGGAAAGTAGGGTTATGCTACCTTTTGCTTCGACTCGTATTAATCGTGCAATGTGCCCTTGAGCAAAATTTTTAAAAGGCGCGCGGTACCCTTCTTGTTGTAAGTTGGCTAAAAAATCGGAGGTAATAGTAGGATAAGCTGTGTTAAATCGTTAACCCGCTTATAAGCGATAAAAAAAATAGTTGTAATTTCATATTTCACCTTTTTTATTAAGAAATTGAGCATAAAAAAGAGGCAGCTTTTAAAAACTGCCTCTTTTTTAAGATTGATAATCTTTTATAGATTAGTCATTTGCTGGTGGAACTGGTCCGCCATTTGATGGATTTTTTGGGCTAAGTTCTTTGATGCCAAAATTAATTAATGTATTAGCACTGGCACGCGCAACTGTTTTTAAAGCTGCAGCACCGATCCATGCAACATATTCATTTTCTACTACTGGTTTTAATTTAGCAGGTGTTTGAATACCGGTTTTTTCTTGTACTTTTCCTGCTAACCAATAAAGTGCCGCAACTAATTGTTCTGCAGAATATGTTTTAAGAGCTTGCTTGCCAGCATCTTTTAAGTTTATATGTTGGCCAGACTGGTTTTTTGATACACACTCACGTGCTGCAATATCAGTGATCACAGCACTTGCTATTTCATCATTCAAAATAGTAATGTTGGGTCCTTTTTTGCCGAAATTACTCAATTTTACGCTAAAATGCATTTTTTTGTTTAAAGGTATTTGAGTTGCATTTTTTGCACATGCAGCTTTCGCTTCATGTTTTAAATTGTTCTCGAAATCAGATTTTAAATCAGAAAGATTTATACTTACTGCATTAGCTCCTATTGTTGCCAATAATGCTGTAAGCATCGATAGTTTAGACAATTTCATATGATATCCCTTTTAGTTTAATGAGTTATTAGGATGAAACTAATATTTATTTTTTCCCTAGGTAGATTCGAATATGCATAAACTGGCAATAAGATAATACGATTTTTGAACGCTGTAAATGTTTTCTTCTGGAAAAGATCATACTTTTCCCTTTGTATTGTTTGTACACAGGTGATTGTCGATCGTATTAAGTAGTAAAGAAATAGAGCTTTTCAGAGCAAAAGCGCCAAGCCATTGTATAGCATCATAGGCGAAGGTGTTGTAGCCTGCCTCGTGCAATGCTTGTGTGATTTCTGCCGGCAACTCTTTTTCTATAATTGTTGCCAATTGTTGTACATGAGGAGTGCAGAGAGGTTCTGCATAAGAGCTACAAATGATATACGCTTTATTGCCAATATATGTTTTAGCTGCTTCTCGTCCACACTTTTTTAACAGTGGTGTCGGTTCTGTTTCTTCAGATGTCGCGATAGTTTTCATGGTGATTAGGCCAATGTCGATGAGATCATTTGTTTCTAATAAAGGAAACGTATTTTCATCATTTTTTTCTTTATTGGGAAGAGAAAGTAATACTTGATTACCACCGACCATCTCACACAAGCGACTGTTTGCGAGGTCAAGTGCAAAAAACATAAAGACATTACTGGTATTTTTTATGTTTTGAACGTGTTTACGTTTAATTTTATTTTCAAAATCACTATTAAGATCATCCAAAAGATGATAAATAGTTCTAGTTTCAGTTTTGATCTTATGGAGAGGTATATCACCACTTCTAGTTTCTGCTGTTAGTATCATTTGCGATGTAATACACAAAAGCAAGAGTAATTTTTTAATCATATATATCCCGATAGCTATTATTTTTACAATTTCATCATGCTGCGCATATCCTTTTTCCCCAATCTATATTGTAATGAAAGTGAACCAAAAAAGGGAGATAGATTGAGCATATAAAGTGACTCGGCAATTTTGTTGAACCCCGGTTTTAGATAGATATCGGGTAACAATAAATGGGGACTATGTACCGTAGGGGTGATTCCCAGCGGAATATAAATATAATCAGGATGTGCTAAAATGGTAATAGAGGCAGCATCACCTTTGTGTGATGGTGGAATAATATTATTGGCAGGTACCGGCACTTCTTGTACGTCCCAATATACGATTTCTGTCTGTTCATCAGTTTTCTGTTCTGCTAATACCATTTTTACCGGTTCACCTTTATTAAATTCCCAATGATGAATGGTATTACCAAGCATCATAACAGGGGTAATTTGTGGGGTGACGATAATATACAAGCGAGCACTTTGTTGCAAGCGAGGAAAAGTAATACGTCCATCGTAATCGGATATACAGATATAACCCGCATACGTAGAAAAAATACCTGACACTAATTTACTTTCATTTCTCAATAACTGTAAATGTGTCGCCTGATTGAGAGGATGTGCAAGATGTTGTGCTATATTTTTTTCTGATAGAGGATAAGCACGTATTGTGAGCGACACAAGATGTGTCGCCTGTATGCTATGAGCCACTAGAGCTATTAGCAGAGCAATGTTTT
This sequence comes from bacterium, assembly GCA_021827875.1. Lineage (GTDB taxonomy): Bacteria > Babelota > Babeliae > Babelales > Vermiphilaceae > JAKAUA01. Next base: position 3,044 of record JAKAUA010000087.1, read on the forward strand.
TTATATTTAATGTATATTGCATGTTTCCAATTCTCAAAAGAGGAGTATACTGCTTCTACCGACTATGGTAACAAAGAGTTTTTTCTAAAATCTACGGTTCAAGGGTAATGCATGAATCTTATCGAACAATTAGGAAAAAAAGGGGAGCAGGCGTGGCAACAATTTTGCAAAAAATACGAGCTTACTGATAAACAACAAGAGCAGTTTGCACGTTATTTATCTTTGCTACGCACATGGAATGAAAATATTAATCTTACCGCTATTACTGAGCCGGCAACGATTATTACGCACCATTTTCAAGATTCGTTAGAGCTTGGTACTTATTTTGATATCGCTGATATGCATCATATCATTGATATTGGCTCTGGTGCGGGACTTCCCGGTATTCCTCTCAAAATTAAATATCCTGAGCTTAAGGTTACGCTTATAGAAGTTACCGGCAAAAAAATTGCTTTTTTACGTATGGTAATACAAGAGTTGGGACTTGAGGATATAGAGCTATATACACTCGATTGGCGTACATTCTTGCGCAAAACAAATGAAGATGTTGATCTTTTTGTATCACGTGCGTCATTGGCACCTGCAGAACTCGTGCGTATGTTTAAGCCAAGTTCTCCTTATAAAGAGACAAAGCTGGTATATTTTGCATCGCGTGAGTGGCAGCCAGAAGCAGAAGAACTGCCATTCTTACAAAAAGAATTTGAATATCAAATAAGTTCTAAAAAACGGCGTTTTGTTCTCTTTGGTGCACCAAGCTCTGAAAAAAAGATTGCCGAGTAGTAGATCGTCCAATAAGCTATGAGCTATCACTACTAGTATTACAGCTGAGTCACCACCTATTACTAAGAAGGGAACGAGATGAAAAAAGGATTGCTAGCAAGCTATGTGGCAGGATTGACAGATAAAGAGCATGGTGAGAGTTTTCGTACCATGCTTCGTTATTTTTTTCCCGAGTTTATTACTTCTTTTTTACTCTATTCTATGCCATTGATTTTGGATGTTATTTTTATTAGTCATCTTAAATCGACACCAACCTATGCGGCATTAGGAACCACCAATAATTTTATTCATTTTTTGATAAAAATGGCCGAGTCATTTTCAGTAGGGGCCGTCATATTATCCGGCCAATTTAATGGTATTAATGCGACACGTGATGTTGGCAGATCATTGCGTGATGCTTTTTGGGCGGCATTCTTTTTTGGCATCGGTGCGGCATTAGTTTTATATTTTGGCGCATCAACTATATTGACTTGGTATGGCGCGCACGAGCATATTATTCCTATTGCGGTTCCTTTTATGCGTATTAGAGCAATAGGGGTATTCTTTATGTTTCTCTTTTTTGCGCTTATTGGCTTTATGCGTGGCATAAAGGATACCAAAACACCAATGATGCTTTTTGTTGTCGGTGCAGTTACGTTTGTTGCATGTGATTATATATTTATTTTTGGCAAATATGGGTTTCCTGCATTGGGTCTGCAAGGCTCTGCCTATGCCACCTTGTGTCAATATGCATTAATGTTGGCGATTGCATTTACCGTAATTGCACGCGATCCTATCTATCGCAAATACAGCATAGATATGTTTAGCATGTTTCGTGATACTTCCTATCTTAAAAATTTTCTTACCGTTACCTGGCCGGTGGCAGTTGATAAAGCAACCATCGCATTTGCTTATATTTGGTTGGGCAAAATGATTACCGGTATGGGCTTTGGTGCACAAACCACCTTTTGTGCAGTCAAAGACATAGAACGCTTTGCTTTTTTGCCGGCGATAGCATTTGCACAAATTATTACTTTTTTGGTGAGTAATGATGTGCGGCTACAAAAATGGCAAGATATTAAAAGTAATATAAAAAAATCGATCTTTCTTGCCAGTGTAGTGGTTGGGTTAATGCTTTGTCTTTGCTATTACGGCTTACATACGATTATCACCTTTTTTGATTGTACGCAGGGAATTACCCCTATTGTAACGCGCGTTTTTCCCATGATGAGTGTACTTGTGTTCTTTGACCTGCTACAATTAGTGTTATCAGGTGCATTACGCGGTTCCGGTAATGTACGGCTGGTTATGATGGTACGGTTAATGATATGTCTATGTTACTTTGGACCATTTTCATACATCCTCGCCCAGCTACCGTTGCAGGACCAGACAATGAAATTTATGTTGGTATACGGCTCCTTTTATATCGGCAATGCGCTTATGAGCTTGCTCTATATTCAAAGATTCCGTGGCCAAGATTGGAAAACGCATTCAGTATAGGACTAGTATGGCAATTATTTCTCGCGAAGAAGTTCTCAAGCTTGCACGCATATCTAATCTTTCAATTCATGAAGAAGAAATTGAAGGAATTATAAAACAGATCGAAGATGTGCTCTCATATGCGGCACGTGTACAGGAAATTAAAGAAAATATTCATATCACTGATATGAAAAATATCAACGTGGCACGTGAAGACGTGATAATACCAACTAATCCCGAACCACTCTTGGCTTTGGCACCGGAGCAAGAATCACACTATTTTGTAGTGCCTGCTATCTTAGAAAACAAATAACTGAAGGCGTTTTAAACAATGACTACTCTTGCATTTGCAACTATAAGCGAATTAAAAAAGAAATTAGAAAAAAAAGAGATATCCGCTGAAGAACTGCTCAGCTATACTATTGAGCGTTTTAATAAGCATGACAAACTTGTCGGCTCCGCATTAGAAGTTTTTGATAAAGACTCTATTCTTGTGAAATCCAAAAATAAGGGTACCTTAGCCGGTATTCCCGGTCTTATTAAAGATAATATTACGCAAGAAGGGCGTGCACTTACCTGTGCTTCACGCATTTTAGAAGGCTTTACTGCAACCTATGATGCAACAGCAATTGATCGTCTTAAAGACGAAGGCGCTTTGCTTGTGGGACGTGCTAACATGGACGAATTTGCCATGGGCAGCTCAACAGAGACATCTGCCTTTATGAAAACACGCAACCCTTGGGATACTAATCGTGTACCCGGCGGGTCAAGTGGCGGCTCTATCGCGGCAGTGGCAGCAGGATTAGTACCCTGGGCTTTGGGGTCTGAAACCGGTGGGTCAGTACGCCAACCTGCAGCATTGTGCGGTATTGTAGGCTTAAAGCCGACGTATGGTCTGGTGTCTCGCTATGGTCTTGTTGCTTATGGATCATCATTGGATCAAATTGGTATTGCGACACGCACGGTGCATGATGCGGCGAGTGTATTGTCAGTAATTGCCGGACAAGATATCAAAGATTCTTCAACACTTCCGGTTGAAAAAAAAGATTACACACAAAAATTAGATGGCAAACTGCCAGAAAAATTAGTCATTGGTATTGTAGACAATGCAGTTAATGCTGAGAATATGGATGCAGAAGTTAAAGCGTTGATCGAGCAAGCAATTAAACAGCTTGAGTCTCTGGGCGCAATTATTAAGCGCATTAGCATACCAAGCATGGATTACAGTGCAGCTGCATACTTTATTATTAGTCGTGCAGAAGCAGCATCTAATCTTGCGCGTTTTGATGGAGTGCGCTATGGTGCGCGTGATAAGTCTGCACAAACATTGGCGCAGATGTATACAGAAACACGCCGTAATGGTTTTGGTTCAGAGGTAAAAAGCAGAATATTGATCGGTAATTATGTATTGTCTGCCGGACATGCCGGTGCTTATTATGAAAAAGCACGCAATGTACAGCGCATGATCAGACATGAGTTTATTCAAGCATTTAAAGATGTAGATGTATTAGTAATGCCAACACAACCGGCAAGCGCATTTACTTTTGGTGCATTTGATGTTGATAAATTACAAATGGATTTACAAGACTATTTTACCTGTCCGATTAACTTGGCAGGTATCCCGGCAATTTCTATTCCATGTGGATTTACTAAGCAAAATCTGCCAATAGGCTTCCAATTAGTTGGTCCGCACTTGTCAGAAGAATTGCTTTGCCAAGTAGCCCATGCCTATGAAGTTTCACAGCCATGGGCAGGCATGCACCCTAAGGGATTTGAAGAATAAAGAAATTTGTTGAATGTAAAAGAAAAAGGCACGATTTAAAAGTCGTGCCTTTTTCTTTTCTTTACTTAGTAGAATATTTATCAAAAAGATGTGGTTATTTTATGCCGATATTTCTTTATAATATAGCATCGCCGACGTTTAGTTTTCTTTTGAGGCGGCTTACCGGCGCAGTAGCATGCGATTTTTTACGGGTATTGTATGATGCGATAGTCTCAACATTCTTTAGTTCGTCAGGAAGATTAATATCTTTTTTACTAAAGAGAGTATTCAATTCTCTACGAGTTTCACTAATATCACTGAGCACTTTTACTCTTGATTCTATCCAAGAAAGTTGAAGAGAAGAAGCACGGGCATATTCTTCCGAAAGAACGGCACGCTGGTGTTTGAGATTTTTCACGTTATCATCTAATTCTTGTAAATAACATTCTAAGTTTAATGCTTTTGCAAAATCTTCTGTGGTTGAGTTGTATAAATGGTTGAGTAATGGCCTTATTGCCGCCGATTCATTTCGTTTTTTATCATATAACGAGCTTAAATTTGCTGCATTGAGTGTTAATTCATTCTGCAATCTTGATGCGTATTCGGATAATGTGTCATCATCTTGTGCAAGCGCATCATAGCGATTATGAGCATCTGCAATTTCTTCACTCAATAAGCTGTCTTGATGATCTTTGATCCAGTGGTGAGAAGTAACAATCGTTGGCGCATAAAGTTCTAAATTACGTTTGATTAAATCTTCTCTTGTTGTGTAAATGGGACATTTAGCATGATCAAAGAGGCCAATAAATGATGAAAAATAAGACTTTGCTTGTCCAAACCATGAATGGGTAGGATTTGCCTGTATTGTAAGCGCAAATGATAAAAAGAATAATGAAATTGATTGTTTTTTCATGGGAAATGTACCTCCATCATTGTATATTATAAGATTGCCATTTATCACAAAAATGTCAAATTGAAAATGGCTACCGTTCGCTATTCTACCCAATTTTTTATTTTTCGCTTGAGATTAAAAATGGCAGTTGGGTAAACTACTATAGTAGGGGGAATTCGGGGGGAAATGGGTTATGCGATCAATTCAAAAAGCATTTTGCCTTTTGAGTGTTGCATTAGGGGTCATGAACGCGGAAGCGCATCAAACACCATGCATCAGAAAAGGCCTTAGTTTTAAAGAAGTCCGTGCACGTCGAGTACAGGCGGGTAAAACTAAAGAACCGCTAATATTTCAAGATATATTCAAAGATGTAGCCTATCTTAACTATAATTTATTTAGTTTTGATACCTTTAAAATAATCGCCAGTATATTTCCTTTCTATGTTGCAGCCCGTATGGTTGATGAACCATTACAAAATAAGTTTTATTGTGCACAACATCATAAAAATATCCATCAGATGCCTTGGTGGTGCAATACAGCGGCACGTTTTGGACTGGCATTGCCTTTTGTGGGGCTGGGTAGCCTAGCTTTTTTTGCTCGTGACGAGGAGTTGCGGCAAACAAGCTGGGTTTTTATTTTAGGTATGCCATTTTTGATTTTTGGTAATAAAATAACTAAATGCTTTACTTTTGATGGCTGTGAGCGCCCATGGCACCAAGATTTTAGTTGCATCAAGCGCAGCTGTGGAGGTTTTCCTTCCGGTCATATGTCAGAGATTACCTATATGGCAGCACTCTATGGATCTCGTTTTGGCTATAAATGGGGAATTCCGCTCGGCGTCTATGGCGCCTTTGTAGGGGTTAATTTTTTGGTGAGTAACCGCCATTATATATCACAATTAGTGGGGGGCGTCGCTT
>JAKAUA010000080.1 GCA_021827875.1 bacterium
ACATAGTTTTTTCGCACGTGTAATTGCGGTATAGAGCAGATTGCGCTGCAACAAGGTAAAGTGCTGCATAAAAATAGGAATAATGACCGCCGGATATTCTGAGCCCTGACTTTTGTGTATAGAAAGCGCATAGGCGAGTACCAACTCATCCAGATCAGATGCATCATATTCAACCATTTTATCCGTATAGCGAACAGAGACGGTGCGGTCAGATACATTAATATCTTCTATATCGCCACAATCACCATTGAATACAATTTTATCGTAATTGTTTCTAATCTGCATAACACGGTCACCAATTTTAAACACTGTGCCATGATGAGTAAGCTGCTTTTCTGTTGTTGCGCCGTTCAATAGCTGCTGCAAGGTATGATTTAATGCATGCGTGCCCACTATACCCCTATTCATTGGCACCAGTACAGTAGCCTGTTCTGCTGCTATACCCAATGCAGGTAATCGACGCGTGAACAATTCGCGCATATGTGCATTAATGCTTTCAGGATTGTCTTCTTTAATATAGATAAAATCTTTTTTTGCCTCAGGCATCATGCTGGTGGGAAATTCACCACTATTTACTTTGTGCGCATTAATAATAATTAAGCTGTCCTGCGCTTGTCTAAAAATTTTGGTCAAACGTACGCACGCTACTTTTTGACTTGCAATAAGGTCATTTAAAAAATTACCTGCACCCACAGAAGGCAGCTGATCAACATCACCGATAAACAGCACATGTGCATGAAATGGCACTGCTTTAAGTAGCGAATGTGCCAAGAATATATCAATCATAGACGCTTCATCTATGATAAGAAAATCGAGCTTAAGCGCATTTTGCTCATTACGCACAAAGCCGCGCGTAACAAAATCGAATTCAAGCAGGCGATGAATCGTAGTTGCTTGTCGCCCGGTGCCTTCAGTTATACGTTTAGCCGCTCGTCCTGTTGGCGCAGTAAGGCGATAACTCACGTGATGCTCATCTAAAATAGAAAGCAGCTGTTTAATTAACGTAGTTTTACCGGTACCTGGCCCGCCCGTAATGATACTGATTTTGTGTGCAAGTGAAGTGATAATGCCATGCACCTGGTCGTCATTGAGTTGCACATACTTAGATTCATCAACTACGCGCAATTTTTGATACACGCCTTGTGCATCGATAGAAAGATTACTTTTATTGTTAAGCAACAATTGAATGCGCTCACAGACACCTTTTTCTGCTGCATAATATGCACTCAGTGTTATAAAATGTTTTTCTTGATGTGATATTAATTTGATTTTGTCTTCATTGTACAGATCATGCAAAGCATGTTTAATTTTGCCATCTTTTTGCTCATCATCAAGTTCTAGTAATTCTGCCGTTTTATCTTTGAGTTGCGGAATCTCAACATAGAGATGACCAAAATTTACTTCTTGAGAAATCTGATATAACAATCCTGCTTTTACCCGCTTGAGTGAATCGCGCGGAATGCCTACATTCTGCGCAATCTGATCTGCAACTTTAAATCCAATTCCCCAGATTTCCTCTGCCAGGCGATAAGGGTTCTCTTTGACTACTGCAATCGATTGTTGTCCATATTTTTTATAAATTTTAATAGCATAGGCAGGCGATACACCTTTGTCTTGCAAAAAGACCATGATGCTAGAAATCTCTTTTTGATCATGCCAAGAAGCAATAATTTGTTGCACGCGTTTTTCACCAATGCCATTTACACGACGCAATCGCTCAGGCTCTTTATCAATCACCTCAAGCACCTGTGATCCAAAAGCATCAACCAATTTTTCTGCATAAGCAGGGCCTATACCTTTGATCAAGCCGGAACCCAAATATTTTTTGAGCCCGCCAATACTGCTCGGCACGGTCACTTTGCATATTTTTGCTTCAAATTGCTTACCAAAGCGTGGATGCATTACCCATGAGCCACTGACACTCACTTGTTCGCCCGGGTGAATCTGCGCAAGAGAACCACGAACTACAATCTGAGTAGCTGCATTCACCTGCAATACGAATACAGAAAAACCGCTCTCCTCATTATTAAAAAGCAAACGGTCAATGGTTCCCGTCAACTCATGTAGCTGTTGTTCCATATGATTACTGTTTTAATTAGAATGTCCCTTATATCCCTGCTCACGAAGTATTTCTTGGAATTGTGCTTTTGCTTTTGGACAGCTATTCATCAAATCTTCAAGAAAGTTAATGAGATCTGTACAAAAAATATCAAAAATCTTGAAATTAGCTATATCTTTTTCAAATTGATGTTCTTCTTCTCCTTCAGGAGCACTCGCCCAACGCAACAGCAAACTGTCATAGCGCTTTCTCTTATGACATGATTCTTCGATAAGCAAGAACATCTGCATTTTTGCACCTTGCGATTCACCCAAGAATTTCATAACCCACTGTATAAAATCTTCTTTAGCTTTTTTTAGTACCGGTCTCAACACGCGCAATCCTTCGGCGTCATGCGTATCTTGCATCATTTTTTCAATTTCTGCCAGCTCTTTAACGCTACATTTTTTATCAGATAATTCGTACAGTCCTACAAACCCGCCTTCTTTACTCGCAATACCCTGTTGAATTTTGCGCACTTCGCGCCTGACTTGCAGCATAGAACCAATACGTTTTCCGTTTATTCCTATACCCATACCATCAATCAATCTGATTACCGGAGACTCAAGAACAATACCTTCACCTTTATTTGCAGCGCATATGTGCAAATGAGGTACCATTAGAAATAGTGTCATGAAAATCTTTTTTTGCATTTCCTTCATTACAGCTTCCTTTATTTAAAAATTAACATCTATATTAAGCGTTAACGTAGAATCTTTACCAATGCCAGAACGAAGAACTGTTGTATCGTAATTTAACGAAAGTGCCCATTGCGTGTCACCGGATGTGCAAATATGATGCATAATCCCCGCAAACATCTTACTTTGATATGCCAATGGCCGCTCGGCACTGGCTATATTTAAACTATTAAAACCACAGTCTGATGTTTCAAGACTGGAGATATGCTCTTTTGTTCGTAGCCAGGTATCGCTCCCTACAAAGAAGCCCCATACTGGCCCTTCATACACCGTTCGAGATGTCATGCGAATGACAAAACCGGGAAAAACTATTGCCTGAATAAATGGCGGGAAAAAACGATCGGTTAATGTTTGCTGAATAAATGCAAGATTTTGTCGCGCTATCACCGGATCATCACTTTCAAAATTACGCGAAGCAAATGCCGATGCATTATTTTTTGGCACAAATGAGCGGAATTCTGTCCCCGGCAAGAGATATTCTATAGATACTCTATTATGAAAATAGATAGGCTCCGCCCATGGCCGCTTAACAAATTTAGTCAGGGTGCTTCTCGTGCGTGCCATAAAACCAAGACCTATATGGCCATAGTTACCGGTAGCAGTATTTAATAAAATTGCTGACAAGTTATTAAGAGCTCCTGTTAAAAAGTTGCTTGCGCCCTGAAAATTTGCTATCTCAGTTGGATCATCACTGAGCAAAACGGTAAACAATTCTTCTAGATCAAGCATCGGGCGACACTTGGGCGGTTTAAAATGGGACCCTAATAATCCAAATCCAACAGAAAAAGCAATGGGAAGATCAAGCATAAAGCCGGCGCGGGCTTTAAAAGTTTCTCCCTCCACAAAAGGAATATCATACTCAAAACGTAAATCGCCAATCCCGAGCTGATCTGCAATTAAATATTGCTCGGCGAATGCCCATGAAGCCTCAGGATCAGGTTTGCCCGTTATAGGATCAAGAATGTTATTAATTGCTTTTTGTACTGCATTACTTATAAAATGATTTCTTTCATGCCAATAAATAGGAATGAAATAACGAAGTACTCCATTGCAGATCTTTTTTTCTCCGTCAATCATAACCCCTAACGAGCGTTCTTGTACGGTAAAGTGCTCAAATAAGGTTAACAATTCTAATGCCACTTCAGGATTAAAGGGATATACAGCACTTATCTCTTCAAGAGAGGTCTGTAATTTCTCTACAAAACCATTCCCGGCAATAGCTAAATAAGAACTAATTTTGTCGCACTCGTTCCGAAAAGTCATCTTCGGCATCCAATTAAAGAAAAATTGATATCCTTTTTCTTTGCAACGTGAATGATACCAAGGAAAAGTAAAGAGCGGCAAATCAAGTATGTAACGCGCATTAAGCGGATATGATTTATCGTATAAATTTTCTTGTAAAAGATTAATGATACCGAATTGCTCAAGAAGCTTAACAACAGTAACAGGATCAGCGGGAGCACGCGTCTGTTCGAAATTAGTCGAATTCAACAATGATTCAATACGTGGGTCATCCCAAGAAAAATCTTCAAAACTTCGTACAGAAAAAATAGGGAAAAATAATGAACAAAGAATAATAAGGCAGAATTTACCGTTATATATCATGAAAAATCACTTCTACTACTACAATAATTTAATAATACTCTCACTACTTAATAAAGGTCCTTGTAGTGTAACCTATTTTATATTTTCTGCCAAAAGAGAAAAGGGTAGCAGACATAAATTTTTTTAGAGCCCGCATGGTTCGATACGATTTCTACGAAATCGCTCACCACGAGCGGGCTTTTGCATATCTTTAATAAAATATTACGCACAAATCATCTTCAGTCTTCAACATAAAAGTTTATTACCGCCGCTCGCCCCACCTCTACGTCTATCCAGGCCTTTTCGCCTTCGTTAAAATAGTGCAACTTCAGGTGCACAAACTTCGGCGGAACAGGCCGGCAGTGCCGCCATAGCCCTATGGGCGACGGCGCATTGGCCGTGTCCTCGCCTAACGGCTTCCTCAGGCTCAGCAATCAAGAGCCCGAAAAAACGAAGAGCGACGACGTGACAGACTACGCCGATCGCCCTGAGTGGCGGCTTATCGCCGCTGTATCGAAGGGTTAGGCGGATAAAAATAGAATGACATAAAGAAGTTTAATTCTTTTTAAAGCACACTTTTTTACATTTTGTTCACATACCATAGCGTAACAAGTAGAAGAATATGAGATAATTGTTGTATCATTACAAAAAGAGAGTAAATTAAATAAAAACGAAGCGTGAAAAACAGGTAAAAAGCCTACGCGAAGTTCCTCGAAGCCCGTTAAAATGTGTAATTTTCGGGCGAAGAACAACAAGACATAAATATTCATCCCCGAAAGGATTAATCATGGTTGACGGTATTTTTTATGCTAAAGCTGCCGCATTTATTGGCGCTGCTATTGCAATGAGCATTGGCTCTGCCGGCCCGTCCCTCGGACAAGGATTGGTTGGAATGAAAACATGCGAAAATATCGGAAAATATCCGGCAAGTGCAAGCGCTATTCAACGAGCCATGATTGTCGGTATGGGTATTATTGAAAGCTCCGCGGTATATAACTTAATTATTGCCGGGATTCTTTTGTGGGTAGGTTATTCTCTCTAATACCTAGGCAACTGACCTATGATTGCAATTAACGGTACATTAGTACTTCAACTCATTCATTTTTTTATTGCGTATTTGATCATTCGCTTTTTAATACTCAAGCCCATTATTACGGTAATTTTCAAAGAAAAACGACTGCGCGACACTCTTATTACACGTATTCAAGAGACAAAAGAGCGCGTCACACAAGTGGAGCAAGAAAAGTTGAACGCCTTGATGCGCTATAAAAACTATTTTGCCGCACATATCCCTATAATTGGATCAAAAAAAGCGAAAATGCGTATGCCTGAGTTGCAACCGCAAGAAATTAATGAACAACAGATCAAAGAGCAGGCAGCAAAAATAGTGTCCATCATAACGGACAAGGGAGAAAGTCTATGATGTTTTCTGATGTTGTTGCCATTGTTTTTCGCTTTATTAATCTTTTTGTATTGATATATTTCTTTTACTATATGTTCAAAAAATATATGCGTTCCTCGTTAGAAGATGCATTAGCCGACCAAGAAGCATATGATACCGGCTTGTATGAGCAAGAGTTAATGCTGCAATCACGCTTAGAAGAGAGCAGGGAAGAGCGTTATGAACAAGAACAAGAATGTGTAATGCTCCAGCATAAAATAGAACGCTGGCAAGCAGAGCATGATGCAGAACTTGCAGCACAGCAAGTGATGAATGTACAACTGCACAAACAGCTTATGCAACGCACGGCAAAGCAACGCGACGAACTGGCCCGGTCTATGTTACTGCAAAAAGCATTGGCACAGGCATTACCGCTCGCACAACAACAACTACAAAAAGAGTATGCACAGGTACAACAAACCGAACATTTTATTAACCAGGCACTTTCTGCGCTGACCAAGGATGGGCGATGAATAATACAAGCTTCTTGGCACGCAAATATGCATTGGCCTTTACTCATTCTTTTGCCGCTGATTTTACTAAAGAAGATATAGAACAGATAGCGCACGCATACCAATTTTTTGTTGCGCACAAACGCTTTTCTTATCTCCTTAATCTTCCTACAATCAACAAAGCGCTTAAACAAGATGCCTTAGAAAAAATTTTAATCGGACAATTTCATCTGCCCACACAGCCATGCAAAGCTTTGATTAACCTACTTATTGCCCATCATCGCACTCAATTAATGGGGACTATTTTGCACATTGTGCATGAATTAATGATGAAAGAGAAAAACATAGAGGCGTTTACTATAAGCAGTGCACAGCCACTTACCCAAGAACAACAAACTGAACTTGAACAATTTCTTGTGCATACTACTACAAAGACAATTGTACCGACATATACAGTTAATAAAGATTTAATTGCAGGCCTCCGCGTGCAAAGCAACGCCCACTTGTGGGAACACTCGCTAAAAAAATATTTGCGTACGCTCAATCGTACGATAACCAGATAAAGGCACACCATGGATATCAAAAATATTGATCTCGCTTCATTATTCGAACAATCATTACAAAACAAACCACAAAAATCACTTGATGAAATTGGTGTCGTCGTAAAAGTCGGCGATGGCATCTGTTATGTACACGGTCTTTCTAATGCAATATTTGGTGAATTAATTGATTTCGAAGGTGGCAATCGGGGAATTATCTTTGACTTGAGCGAAGATGCGGTTGCTATATTTGTACTTGATCGTACTCTGTCTGTTGAAGAACTTGAAGTGGCAAAAAGAACCGGCGCTGTCTTTAAAATTCCCGTGAGCGATGCGCTTGTGGGTCGTACGGTAAATGCATTGGGTATGCCAATAGATGCGCTTGGCGATATCCCTGCAGCGCAATGGCGTGCAGTAGAGCAACGCGTACCGCAGATTATAGAGCGCAGCCCTATTAATGAATCATTAGAAACCGGCTGTATCGCTATTGATACCTTGATCCCCATAGGTAAAGGCCAACGTGAGTTAATAATTGGTAATCGTAATACGGGAAAAACTTCTTTAATTATTGATACTATTTTGCACCAAAAAGGCAAAAATGTTCTCTGCATTTATGTCTCTATCGGGCAACGCCAGGCAAATTTAGCACGTATCATTAATATCTTGGCAGAAAATGGCGCGCTTGAATATTCTATTATTGTCAGCGCTAACGCGAGTGAAGCAGTACTTGATCAATACTTGGCTCCCTATGTTGGCTGCACCATTGGCGAGCATTTTAGGGACCAAGGCAAAGATGTCCTTATTATTTATGATGATTTAAGTAATCATGCAATTGCGTACCGCGAAATGTCACTCCTTATGCGCCGCGCGCCAGGACGTGAAGCGTATCCGGGTGATGTGTTCTACTTGCACTCCCGTTTGCTAGAACGTGCTGGTAAAATGGCTGCAGGTGGGTCATTAACAGCACTGCCAATAGTACAAATTCAAAGCGATGATATTACTGCCTACATTCCAACTAATTTGATCTCCATTACCGATGGACAAATTTTTCTTGATACCAAATTGTTTAACAATGGTATTCGTCCCGCAGTAAATATCGAGCTCTCGGTATCACGTGTTGGTGGTGCCGCACAAACAGCAGCTATTAAAAAAGTGACCAAGGCATTGCGTCTTGAATTAGCACAATATAATGAGTTACTCGACTTTGCACAATTTGGTACCGAGCTTGATGAAGTTTCTCAACAAAAATTAAAGCGTGGCTCCATCGCGGTTGAACTATTAAAACAGCCGCTGTTTGTTACCTACTCATTTGTTGATCAAACGCTCATGCTCTTCTTATTAAAAGAAAATTTCTTGGATTCATTGGCTCTCGTTGATGTACGTCCATTTGCAACCAAATTTGTAAGCTATGTGCAATCATTGTATCCGGAATTGTATGAGAGCATTGCCGACAGCAAAGATTTAGAATCAGCTATTGTAGAACCGCTCAAAGCTGCTGCGATAGAATTTGGCAAAATCTTTGTACCACAAGATAAGAACATTTTAGAATAAAAAGAAAAGGGCACGTTTTAAAGTGCCCTTTTTTTTACAATTTACCTGCTTCTTCTCGTTTTTTTAGCCATTGGGCGTATTGGGCTCTCGTCATTTCCTTTGGATTTTCAGCCAATCCCTTATCAATGTTACTTATTTTCTCATCCATAGCACTTGACAATTGAGGGTTTTGACGTGCTTTTATAAGATGCGTGCGTCTTGCAGTAATTAACCTATTTTCTTGCATTTGCGGTCTTTGTATAAACCAGTACCAGCTGCCAATCCCGGCACCTGCAAAAACTGTGGTCCATGCCGCAATTGTCTTGCCCCAGCCACCAAACCATGATTGATTCTTATTGTCAGCTTGGATTGAAGATATGCTCATCGCAATTACTATGAGAAAACCTAATTTTCCATTTATTTTCATAAATTCCTCGTAAACAAAGAGCTTATTTCTAATTCTTTATC
>JAKAUA010000021.1 GCA_021827875.1 bacterium
AGTACGTTTTCAAAAAACTGCCACGATACAGGATCTTACCGGCGCAACCTAAATCTAGCGTCCCATATTTAGGTAAGATTTCAACTTTGAAAATTACTTTTTAATCATACGACCACGAGCGGGCTTTTGCATATCTTTGATATTAAAAAAATTATTACGGATAAGATCTAACGCATATAATACAAAAGATATATTTCCCCGCTCGCCCTGAGTGGCGACCCATGGTCGCTGTATCGAAGGGTTAGGGGAATTTTAAAAAAGGACGCTTTTTAGGGCGTCCTTTGTATTATCTTCAATGTGATGGGATGTGTTTACCAATATAAATAACTTGCTAGCGATATAAGAAATATTATAAACACCGGCATTTTTATGGTGGTAACACCCCATAATTTATACGCAAGATTAGCAGCAGTAATAGCAATTAATACCGGATAGCCGATATAGGTCAATGGACCACCGGTTATTTTTAATACTGATTCAAGTCCGAAGATAGAAAGCGGTATGCATGAAAGCAGTACTAGTATGAGTGCAGGAATATAGGCAATTTTATTGCGTAATTCATGACGAAGATAATCAGTAACTACGGCGCTGAGCGCAATAGCTGTTGATAAACATGCCATAAACACAGTAATTCCAACAATAATTGCTGCTTTATTACCTAAAATGCGCAACGAAATTTCTCTGAATAACGTGCTGGCAGCCGGTGTAAGTCCTACGCTGTAAGCAGCGCCTAAAAACGCCATGCCACAATAAACAAGTGCCAAGAGCGATACGCCCAGCAATCCTGCTTTAAAACCTAAAGCAATACGTTTACTTTTCTTCTGTTCATAAGAGTCACCCAAGGTTTTACGCAATATATTCACAATGATTGATGAGAAAAAGATCGCACCGATCAAATCAAGTGTTTCATACCCGCGTAGCAAATTATCAGTGATGATATTCACCATTGGTTGCCCGTTGTATGCAATAGCAAAAGTACCAAAAAGCCCTTTTACAATCACAATGCCTAATGCAATAAGCAATACCGGACTAATCAAGTTGCCCAAAAGATCAACGATAGAACTTTCTCTGTACGTGCACAAAAAAGTGATGCCAAGAAATATAAGTGCGAATGCCAATGAAGAGAGTGGGGTAATCGTGGTCAAAAATTCACCGGGCAGAAATGGCGTCATCATCACGTGTGATAGAGTAACAATGCGTGGAATTACCAAGCCGGGACCAATGATTATCATGCAGAGCATGGTTATAGCTTTGCCCGTAGATGTGCCAAGGCGGTTGAAAAATGCCTCATAATCACCGTCAAAAAGAATCATCACAATTAAACCAAGCAACGGAAGTAACACGGCGGTAATCATAAATGCCATAATGCCGACGACGGTTTGACTACCCGAATACATACCAACAAGAAGAGGATAGAGCAAGTTGCCCGCGCCAAAAAGCATAGAGAAAATAGCAAGTCCGGTTGTTACTACCTGTGATTGGAGAAACTGTTTCATGAAAGATCCTTTAAACGCTGCGCCATGGAAAATTCCTTGGAAAAAATGAAAAAAATAAGGGAGAAGTCCATGTAGTAGTATAGGCAGATTCACATTTTCTTGCAAATGAGGGGCATCCTATGCCTATACTCAAAGAAAATGTGAGGAGAAAATTCATGAAAAAAACAGTACTCATTATCACTGCTTTGATAGGTGTAATTGGTTTTATGAATGCGCAAGAAGCTAAAATTAAATCTATGCTAGTAGCCAGCGAAGCTTTTGCAGATGGTGAAACTATTCCTGATGATTTTGCCTGCATCAGCTGTAATGGCAAAAATTTTTCACCGCCACTTTCATGGGAAAAGATAGATAAGACAGTTACTTACGCATTAATTTGCGAAGATCCTGACGTATCCAATGGCCCTTATATTCATTGGATCGCTTTTAATATTCCTGCAGATGTAACCCAATTGCCTCAACAAGCAGAGATACAGTATCATGGCGGGTCCGAAGGCACCAATACGGCAGGAACTGTTGGCTATACCGGCCCATGTCCGCCGGCGCGAGAAAATCATCACTATATCTTTACTGTTTGGGCTCTTGACCGCAAGTTAAACTTGCCGGAGACAGTTACCGTGACAGAGTTTAAAAAATCGTTCGATGAACACATTATTGCCAAGGGTTCTGTTACCGGGCGCTATATGTGTAAAACAAAGCAATAAAAAAGGGGCTCGTTTGAGCCCCAAATAGTTTTAGCCAACTTTACACCACCGATTGAGTCAGATTTATGCTTTTTTGACAAACTTAGTAGATTCTTCACCAAAAAACTTCTCTAAACGAGCTTGCTTCACATCTTTTGCTAGTTTATCTGATGTGCCCTTTAAAGTCTGATACTGCTCTTTAAGTTGTTCCTTTTGGTTATCCAATGGTGTTTGTTTTGTTGCTTGGTATGTTTTTAATTCTGTATCATTCAACAATCTCTTCATGAATTCTGAAGCTTCAGAATTCATCGGAGGGCCTTGTGAGATGATATCGGAATAATACTTTTCCCAAGATGTTTGCAATTGCGATCTATCAGAATCCATGACTAAATAGTCGCTTTTTACATCTAATTCAGCAATTTTATTATTAGCCAGCTCTGTAATGTAAGCAGCTCTTTTTTGTTGGACAAGGTTATAGTGGCCTTCAGCAGCTACTTCTATTTCTATGTTTAGTTCGTCTATCCATCTTTGCGTTGCATTAACTGCTGATGCTTTCCATCTATGTTCTTGTTTGGCTGTTTTAAGTGCTTGTTGTGCTTTTTCCAATAGCGCAGCATCAATTTGTGCAAGTCTTTGTTGTTTTACAATTTCTTGCTCATCATCCATTTCAACTATTGTCCATTCTGTGGTTTTAGATGAAGAATATTTTTTCCACCCAAGCCAAGTGAGTAGACTAAAGCCTGTTACACCGGCAGCAACGCTAGCAACTTTATTCCAGGATGCTTGTTTGTTAGATTGTTGCTTTGATTGGCGGCCGAATACGCCCGCATATGCGCGATATAACCAGCCATCACCTGCATGAGTGCAGATTGTGCCGAAAGCCAAAGTAAGAATAATAAGTTTTTTAATGGTATTCATATTGATTCCTATCATATTTTTTATAAACATAATACTTCCATACATTGATTAATCGAAATTTGACCGATTATCTATGTATTCAGTATGAATTATTTTAATAAATTCGTCAAAACGCCCCAATACCCATTTACGACTAAATACTGCATGTAGCCATGAAATGGCAGAGAAATATTTTTGTAGAATAACATAACAATTTGACAAAATTTTCAGTTTGAATTAGCCTAGAAGAGAACTGTTAATAGGGTATTGCATAACGGCCCTATAAGTAGGGCGCGCTGCGCATGTTAGTAGTGCATTTTGTGATAAAACGTTATGACCAATAACCCAAAATTAATAGGTTTTTCTTATGACACAATTTAAAGACTTTTCTTTGCGTTCAGAAATTACTCGTGCTCTAGATGACTTGGGCTTTACCCAACCGACCGAGATTCAACGCAAAGCTATCCCATTATTACTTTCCCAGGAAAATGTTGACTTTCATGGTCAAGCACAAACAGGGACTGGTAAAACACTCGCTTTTGGTATTCCTTTAGTTCATACTATCGACATTAATACCAGAGCGCCTCAAGCGTTAATTGTTGCTCCTACCCGTGAATTGGTAGTGCAAATTTGCCAAAGTATTCGTCAAGTAGCGGCTCATATGGGCATATCTATTGTGCCTATTTATGGCGGTGCTTCTATGATGGAACAAATCTCTGCCTTGAAAAGAGGTGCTCATATTGTGGTGGGTACTCCGGGTCGGCTTAATGACCACTTGCGCAGAAAAACTCTCTCTTTAAACAAATTACGCACCTTGGTGCTTGATGAAGCTGATATCATGTTGGATATGGGCTTTAAAGAAGAAGTTGATGAAATTTTGGAATATGCTCCTGAAAATAGACAAATTTGGCTCTTTTCAGCAACTGTAAAGCCGGGCATCAGCGACATTATGCGTAAGCATATGAAAGATACGCTCAGTGTAAAATGTAGCAAAGAACAAGTAGGTTCTGCTAACACCAAGCAATTTTTTACCGTTGTTGGTATGCGCGATCGCTTAAAAGCATTGTCTCGCTTTGTTGATGCAGCATCACCGTCATTCTATGGCTTTATTTTCTGCCAAACCAAAATATTAACGGCAGAAGTTGCAGAGCAATTAATTAAAGCCGGCTACACAGCAAATGCATTGCATGGTGATATGAGCCAAGTACAACGTAATCGTGTTATTAAACAATTTAAAGATCGTGAATTTACCATCTTAGTAGCAACTGACGTTGCAGCTCGTGGTATTGACGTTCCTGATATTACCCACGTGGTAAACTATTCATTACCTGAAGACCAAGAAAGCTATGTGCACCGTATTGGTAGAACAGGCCGTGCCGGTAAAGAAGGTATTGCAATATCATTTATCCGCGCTAACGAAGTACGCTATATCAAAACATTAGAAAAGAAGTTTAAATTAGCTATTTCTCCTCTTAATGTGCCATCCTTTGAAGAAATGGCGCAGTTGCGTATTGCAAGTGCTGCTGAATATATTAAAACAGTAAGCGCGCAAACCGAGCCAACCTATGTTGCCGCACAAAAGTTACAATCGTTAGTTGAAGGCTATTCAGTAAAAGAAGTAACAAAATTAGCCGTATCTTTATTGAGCGAAAAGTTCTTAAAAGATATGAAAGAACAAGATGGCGTCAGCTTTGCATCTACTGAAGGCATGAATATGAATCAGTTAGAAAAAGATGGCCAATCTGAGGTCGCTATCTTTTGTGGTACCGATGATGGCGTTGAAAAAGATGATGTAGTTGAATTACTCAAACAGCATACCAAGCTTGATGAGCATGATTACTCTCGTGTTCGCGTTATTAAACGTCGTAGCTTCTTAAAGTTGCCACCTGCACAAGCAGAACAAGTTGTTGCAGCTATTAAAGGCAAATCGCTCTGCGGTATGAAAGTACGCGCGGCGGTAAGCATAGACAATGGCGGCTTTGAGTCTCGCGGTGGCGGTTCACGCTCATTTGGTGGCGGACGCGGCGAAGGCCGTCGTTCATCACGAGGTGGTGAGCGAGGAGAAGGTCGTGGCGAAAGACGCAGTGAAGGTCGTCGCTTTTCACGTCGCTAATCGTTCGAATAAACAGCTTGTCACGCCGAAGCTTTATGCGAAGGGCGGACTAATTCGATGACTTATTCTTTATAATAATGCGTCCGATTGGTTTTGGATTGACGTTGTTATAAGTTATACAACATTTTTCAGAGGCACTTTCTATTATAGAAGGTGCCTCATTTTTTTGTATATCAGCAGCAACGGGTGTATCGATGTGATAATGTAGGCACCGAGTACATTGGTTTCTATCGGCATTAGTTTTATATTTCCAGCAGGGGCAGAGGCATTCTACCTCATGATATTCTTTGTTATCAGGGTATTTTTTTAAATGCCAGCTATTATCCAGGCATCCTACAGCAGCGTTCATATGAAGATACGCATTGATGCCTACTATCATGGTTAAAATAATAAATGGTAGGCGTAGCACTTTCATGAAGCACCCCCTACATTTTCTGTTTCAGTATTATTGTTTTCTTGTGTTGCCGCTTCTTCTTCATGAAAAAAAGCAGTATTAGAATGTTCTTGCACGCGTCCCACGCAGGTAGGGCATGTCTGAGTTATTACCGGCGCGCCTATAAATACGGCACAGAGCGCCAGATACATTTTTTTCAACTTCATAACCTCTCCCAAAATTTTATTCTCAAACAAATATCATTAGTAGGATATAGTATTGTATTTGCAAATAGCAATAATTAATTTTTTAATTATAAAAAATATTGGATGTAATTGAAAAGGGAGAATTATGATAAAAATTCTTGGAGAAATTTTTTGATTTCTGCGCTATAGGTAGGATGTTGTAAGGCGCTATGAATATTTGCTTTGAGCCAGCCCAATGGTGTGCCAATATCATAGCGGGTGCCGGTAATTTTATATGCGAGAACGCGCTGTTTTTGATGATGAATCAGATGGGCAATAGCATCAGTCAGTTGCAGTTCTTTGCCTACACTTGGTGTAATTTGGGTCAGTGATTGGAATATATTTTTAGATAATATATAGCGACCAATGATAGCTAGGTTTGAAGGTGCTTGGTCCGGCGCAGGTTTTTCAACCAATGTTTCTACTTCATATAATGCCGGTGCAATCTCTTTTTTTATTGCAATAACCCCATAGGATGAGATGAGTGGCAAGGGTACCTCTTGTACGGCAATAACGCTTGCGTTTTCTCGCTCAGCGATTGCCAATAATTGTGCAAGGGCCGGCGTGTCATTATATATCAGGTCATCGGGTAATATGACGCCAAAATAGGGGTCGCTAATTGCTTCTTGCGCCATTAATACCGCATGTCCTAGGCCTTTTTGTTCTTGTTGTTCCACAAAAGTAACATTCACTGCTTGTATAAGATTGTTTACCTCATTCAAAAGAGAACTTTTGTTCTGTTTTTTCAAAAATTCTTCAAGCCGTTCTTGAGGCGAAAAGTAATCATTGAGCGCTGTTTTTTCGCTATTACTGATAATAGTTATATTAGTAACATGAGAAGTTATGCATTCTTGGATAATGGTATGTATAGCGGGAGTATTAAGAAGTGGAAGCATTTCTTTAGGTATTGTCTTTGTATATGGTAGGAAGCGGGTACCATAGCCTGCGGCTGGAATAACGGTGCTGGTAATTTTCATAGGCCTACTTTTCTTTATTACTCTCTCTTTATTTCCTACTAAAACTGATTAAGAAAGCGTATTTTTCCACTACGGAATAAACGTATATCATTAATCCCATATTTAATCATTGCTAATCGTTCTATGCCAAATCCAAAAGCAAAACCACGATATTCATCGGGGTTAATACCATTGGCGCGCAATACATTAGGATGAATAAGCCCGGAGCCCAATAATTCAATCCATCCAGTTTTTTTGCAAAAAGAGCAACCATTTTTGCAGAATGGGCATGACGCATCAATTTCTACTCCTGGCTCAACAAACGGGAAGTAGCCCGGACGAACTCTAATTTCTAAATCGGTTTTGCCAAAAAGGCGTTGTAAAAAAGTTTTTGCAGTCGCAAGCAGGTTGCCCATGGATATATTTTTATCAATAACAACACATTCACCCTGGGTAAACATAAAATCATGCGTTGCATCGGTTGCTTCATTGCGATAGCAGCGCCCCGGAGCAAACACGGCTAAAGGCAAAGTATGAGTTTGCATCACATGGGCCTGTACATTTGATGTATGAGTTCTGAGCAGCATGCCCGGTGAACTTACCCAAAAGGTATCATGCATGTCGCGGGCAGGGTGTGTCTCGGGGATATTAAGTGCTTGGAAGTTATAATAATCAGTTTCTAATTCAGGACCATCGACAACTTCAAAGCCCATACTCATAAAAATATCTTCGAGCTCTGCGATAAGTTGCGTATATATATGCAAGCTGCCCTGTATTTTGCCTGGTTTGTAGGCAGTAACGTCAAATGATTGAAGCTTTTGTTGCTCACGTTCTAATGTTTTTTTGGCGAACTCAGCTTCTTTGGCAGTAAATTTTTCTTGTAGTTGTTGTTTAAGACCATTGAGTAAGGGACCAAATTGCTGCTTTTCTTCTAACGAAAGTGTTTTTAGCTGTGCCATTAAATCAACCATGCGTCCGGAACGACCTATAAAATCAGCCTTAGTTTTTTCAAGATCTGCTTGGGTATGTGTACTGATCAAAGCTGCATCGCAGGCAGCAATAACTTCTTGAATTTGATCCTGAAGGCTTTTCATATTTTCTATGTTCCGTTAACGGTTAATTTTTTATTAGTGAGGCTTTCTGTATCGTATCAAAGAGGCTATTGCTTTGCAATCTAATTTTATGCCCATTCATGCTGTGGGATGGGCAGCCAAATAATTAGAAAACAAATTTTTATATGTCTTAAAAGTCGCATTTTTCGTAATAATTTATTTGACAAAAAATATCAAACAAGTACTATACAAGGAGTCTTCTCAGACATTTCTCATCTCTCATATAGCAATATATAAGCCGGGGTAGCTCAGTGGTAGAGCGAGAGCCTGAAGAGCTCTGCGTCGTTGGTTCAATTCCGACCCCCGGCACCATGCTTCGTTTATCCGGGCCTTCCGGCTCGGCAAACTACGCATGGCGCGGCCAACTTTTAAATGACTTCTAATTTAATAGCAAAAGGCTTGTCTATGACTCCTATTATTCATTTACTTTTTGCCCTTGTAGTAACAATCTCATTACGCGTAATAGCAATGGATACGATTATGAAAAAAGAGGATTGCTATATGCATGATATTGAATCATTTCGTATAGACATTAATAAAACAGCGAACATTCTAACTTTTTATCTAGAAGATGATAAGGAGGTGGCTTATCTGGATTATGAGCTGGATAAAGCTACACAAATCGCATTTATTCGTATGTTTATATGTGATGAAGCCGATGAGGCAGCAAAAAAATTTTTCTTTCTTATTGCAGAGAAGGGAATAAGCGAAGAAAAAAATATAAAAAATATCTGGTGGTTTAT
>JAKAUA010000053.1 GCA_021827875.1 bacterium
ATTCAATTCTTGTATCGATCGTAATGCAACGGCATTATCTTCATCAATGCCGCCACCATATACCAGATAAAACGTATGTTGCGGTAACAGTACCGTAAGCTCTTTGATCCATGCAATCATAGTGGCAATATATTCTTTTTCTACGCTAGCCCCACCGCCAACTGCCCAGACCGGCTCGTAGGCTATGCATACTATAGTGGGCTCTAGGCGTTCTTCCAATTCTCCAAAAATCAGCTTTAATTGCCTCGACACCACCTGTTTACCAGTTCCTTTTTTGTGCTCATCGGCTGTTTCCCCAACACAAACAATCGGTCGAATACCTACAGTAAGCAAACGCTGTAATTTGTTTGCCACCGCAAGGTCAGTGTCTCTGCCGCCATCAGTCGGATGAGAATGGCCAATAATGCCATAACGTACTCCAACCTGGAATAAACTAATGGCATCTACCTGGCCGTTATAAGGCCCTGTCTCATGCTCTGAACAGTCTTGGGCTGCTAAATGCACGCCTATTTTTGATGCAAATACCCACAATGGTGCTAATGAGACATATGTTGGCGCAATAATAACTTCTATCAATTGATTCATGGCCAATGCATGCAATGCATCTTGATTCAGATGAAAATAATGCATGCCTTGATCAAGAGTCTTGTTCAACTTCCAATTAGTGATGTATAAAAAAGGTAAATGGGTCATGGGACTACTGCTCCAAATCTTTTTAGATTTTTTCTTTACGAATAACGCGAAAAACCTTGTGTGTCAAATAGCAATGCTGCAAACAGCTTTAAATTGTTGCAAATAGAAATATTTTGTTGGTATTATCAAAACTGAATATAGTGGTGAAAAAAGCTTATAAAAAGGAGAAAAATAATGAAGAAAAGTATGATTATAATGAGCCTTGTTGCTTTAACATTGAGTGGAGTAACATACGCTGGTGAAGTAGCTGATGATTTTGGCGCAGAGACCATAGAGGGTAATGGTACAAAAGGCTATACCTTCTTACACAATAATAATAACAAGCCTGTATGGGCGGCTCTTATAACAGAGGCTAACATTACCGAAAAAAATGGTGCCGCGGCTAAAGTAGAAGTAGTAATGGTCCCTGCTAAGCCGACTTTACACAAACCGGGAATGAGCGCTTTGGAAAACTTTGCCATTACCGGCAACAAAGAAAATACCCTTGCTATTTGGAGCAGTAACCCAGGAAAAGTTACCATGTCAAAAGGTATATTTGGAAGATTATTAGGCCTTACTATTACTCCTCGTCCGGTGATTACCTATACAGTCAACCTACCTAAAGGCAAAAATCAACTATTTTTAGAGCTTAATGGTGAAAGAATCACCGAAGAAAAACAATAAGGATATCTATCATGAAAGCAATAACCATGATTAAAAAATATATTATTTCATTGTTATTGCTTTCATCTGTTACTAGTAATGCTACCGTGTTGATTGATCAAAGCAATACGATAAAACCTATCCCCACAAGCAAACCGTGGACTTTTGAATTAAAAAACAAAACTCCGCAAACTTTTTGGATTAGCATACAAAACGGGAATAAAATTGCGCTGTATGATTATCAACTGGCTGCTTCAAAGGGTAAACGTGATAAAGACTATACCTATTTACGCTTAAGTGGACTCAATCTTAAGCTACCAATAATTGTAACAGTCGTAAGCGAATCTGGAGCCATACAATCATTCGCCATCACACCAGATGAAAAAACAGTATATGTAAGCTATGATAAACGTACACTAGCACCTCAAAAAGGCGGTGGCCTTCTTAATAGGGCACTGAGCAAAACTGCATCAGGATTAAGTCTAGCAAATAATATTGATGGCGAGGACATCACTGCATTATCAAAACAAGAAAGTGAAAAAAATTTAGAAGAAATTATTGCCGCCCACATGTCAGAACTACAAAATAAATGGAAGAGCATGTCATTAGCAGAATTGGAAAGCGAAAGATTTGGACTGAACAAGCAAATACCAGCTTATAGTAAAGAAGAGCAAGAAATGTTGGATTCTTATGAAACAGAATTACGGCATAAGCTTGTTGAAAGTTGGGAAAATATGACTCCTTCGGAGTTGGAAAAAGAAGCACGTGCGGTCGCAAAAAAACAATACTCAAATGATTCCGCTATTAATAAAGATTATATGAATATCATTCAAGGCCTCATTAAGAAAAATGCTGGCATTGATCCGTTTTCTAGAAACAGAGATTCTAAAAATATAGATATTCAAGTTAATTAGGCAGAAAAGATAATTAAAAATGGAGCAGGTTATGAAAATCATACGAATAATCGCATGTATCATTAGCACATTGTCAGCAACATATGCTTACAGTGCCACAGAAACAACATTCACCGCCTCCAGACCACTCGGCACTGCTATCTGGGACCTTGAAGTGAGAAATAAATGGGCTAAGGATATATTCATTACCATAGAAAATAATGGCCATATTATTTTAAAAAGATTCAAAGTACACAAACCACAACCACATCCTGACCTTACCAAAGAAGAGAGCTATGGCGTTGTGCGTGCTACCGGGCTCGATTTAAAGAAGGCAACAAAAATTACTATTTATCCTTACAAAGATCAAGAAGATGTTTATGCCACGCATTACGTAACGAAAGGCAATGGCAAAACAATCTATGTTACTTGGGAGAATGATGAGCTGCGCCCACAAAAAGGCACAGGCTTTTTTAATAAAGAAACACAATCCGGATTGCCACTAAAAAATAACGTTTCTAGTAGCGACTTGAAGCGCTTTCAGGTAGGCCGCGATAATATTAATTAAATAAAATTTTTTTGGAGGTTTTATTATGAAAAAATATATCGTTTTAGTATACGCCTTAGCATCTTTTGCTCTACTTCATGCACAACCGGACCGCACTGAAACCGCCCAACGTCCAACTCCCGGTTATGATTGGAAATTTGAATTTATTAATATGGATGTTACGCCTGTGCTATTAAAAGTAGTGAATACTGCTAATACATACTTTGATCCAGAGCTAAATATCGAACGTCCTACTGACTTATTCAAACCTACAAAAATACCCGGCACATCTTTAAATAGCGGAATACATTATGGGCATCTGCGGTCAACTTTGAATTTAGCAAAATATAGTTCTGTGGCACTTGTTATACTGTATGAAGATAATGGCGACCTATGGGAAGCCGTATATGAACTTCACCAACCAATAACATATATGCCAGTAACGTTCATGTGGCATGGCGGAGAGCTTGAGATGGAAATAGCACGAAACTCATTCATTACCCTACAGTCACGATTTAATGAGCTTCGTCATGTAAAAAACTGGACTATTGGACAGTAATTACGCCATCTTTCAATCGTACTGCTATATTACGCACATCATGATGCTGTAATAGATAACGTGAAATCGGTACAATAATTTGTTGTTGCACTTCGCGCTTTAATGGCCGCGCACCAAATTCAGGAGAATATCCTTCTTGTGCTATATAAGCAATTACTGCATCATCAATAGAACATTGTATAGATCTGTCCTGTAAACGTTGTTGTACTTCACGTATGTGTAGTGTAGCAATTTTGCGCACATCATCTTCTGTCAATTTACGGAAGAATACAATACTATCGATACGATTTAAGAACTCAGGACGGAATGCTTGATGCAAACGTGCAGTAACTTCTGCGCGTACTTTATCAGTCAACTCTTTTTCACGCAAAATAATATCTGACCCAAGATTTGACGTCATGATGATAATACAATTTCTGAATGATACAGTACGTCCCTGGCTATCAGTCAGATGGCCCTCATCAAGAATCTGCAAAAATATATTAAATACATCAGGATGCGCTTTTTCAACTTCATCAAAAAGCACAACGCTGTAAGGGTGTCTGCGTACTTGCTCAGTGAGCTGTCCCCCTTCTTCATAACCAACATAACCGGGAGGCGCACCAATAAGACGTGCTACTGCATGCTTTTCCATATATTCAGACATATCAATACGCACAATGCGCTTTTCATCATTAAACAAAAACTCTGCCAATGTTTTGGCAACTTCTGTTTTACCAACACCGGTTGGGCCCAGGAATAAGAATGATCCTATTGGTCTATCAGGATCAGCCAGCCCGGCACGGTGCATTTGAATGGTTTGTGCTATTTTTTCTACCGCTTCATTCTGACCAATTACTTTTTGTTCAAGCAGCTTAGTCATATTAAGTAATTTTTCTGCTTCGCTGGCTTTGAGTTTTTCGACAGGGATTTTGGTCCAGCGCGCAAGAACGCTGGCCACATCATCAACATCAACTTGTTGTTTGACGAGTGGTGTGTCAGTTTTCTTTAATTTATTTTGTTCGGCAATTAAATCACGCTCTAACTTTGCAATAATGCCATATTTAATTTCTGATGCTTTGGCAAAATCGCCCGAACGCTCTGCTTCTTGAAAACGTACTGACGCTGCGTCTATGTCTTCTTTTATTTTATTAATTTTTTCTAATGGCGCTTTTTCTGCTTGCCATTGCGCACGCAGCGTTGCATGTTCTTCTTTTAAATTAGATAACTCTTTTTCAAGCTCAGCCAATCTTTTTTTAGAAGCTTCAATCTCTTTTTCTTTAGTTAGGGCAACTTTTTCTATCTCAAGCTGACGAATTTTGCGCTCAAGTTTATCGAGTGATTCCGGTTGCGAGTCGATAGACATTTTTACCATTGCAGCAGCTTCATCAATCACATCTATTGCTTTGTCTGGTAAAAAACGATCGGGTATATATTTGGTCGATAGTAGTACTGCATCAACCAATGCCTGATCAGTAATATGAATACCATGGTGTAATTCATAGCGCTCTTTTAATCCGCGCAAAATAGAGATAGCATCATCCACTGTCGGCTCTTGCACGACTACCGGTTGAAAGCGCCGCTCTAGCGCAGCATCTTTTTCTATATATTTTTTATATTCTTTTAAGGTTGTTGCGCCAATACAGTGGAGCGTACCGCGTGCTAATGCCGGTTTTAATAAGTTGGATGCATCCATGCCACCGCCGGCAGAACCGGCGCCCACGAGCATATGCAATTCATCTATAAAAAGAATTATGTGATCTTCGCCCGATTCTATTTCTTTGAGTACGCCTTTAAGACGATCTTCAAACTCACCCTGATATTTGGCTCCGGCGATTAATAAGCCCAAATCTAAAGATAATATTTTTCTATTCTGCAAGCCCTCGGGCATGTCATGATTAATAATACGCTGCGCAATACCTTCTACTATTGCTGTCTTACCGACACCAGGCTCTCCAATAAGCACCGGATTGTTTTTGGTACGACGTGACAAAATCTGTATCACACGTCTGATTTCTTCATGGCGCCCAACTACCGGATCTAATTTGCCCGCGCGTGCCAATGAGGTAATATCAACACAATATTTTTCTAACATCTGATATTTGTTTTCAGCATTTTTATCTGTCACGTTTTTCCCCTTTCTGAGATCTTTCATATGGGCAATAACCGTTGCTTTGGTAATTTTTAATTTTTTAAAAAAATCTAAGATTGAGAGCGGCATGCCTTTGTTGCTCACCCATTGCATAATAAAATGGTCAAGGCTTATGTAGGCATCGCCCAATGCGTCTGCTTCTTGTTTACAATCGCGCAAAAAAGTATCAAGCGCTTGATCTATGCCAAGCTCTGCTCCTTTGACTTGTGGCAATTTTGCAAGCTCAGACTGCACGAGTTGTTGTAGTTGATCGAGCGGGACATTAAGTGCATGAAAAAAATCGATACAAAAATTTTGCTGTAATCCTGCAGCCAGCGTATGCAATGGTGTAAGAAGGCCATTATGGCGTTCACGCGCAATGGCCGCACTCTGATTGATTAATTCTTGTACCGCATTAGTGAATTGATCAGGTGTCATGCTGCTCCTTTAAAGTTCATCTTCCTTCTTTTTCTGTGATACGTGATTGCAAAATGGTGTGCATAATCACGCAACCCAATTAATAATCGTCCAATTCCGGTATGAAGATCAAGCTTTTTACCTTCAGGCAACGTTGGCGCGTATATTGTCTCTTCTCTTTTTGCTAAAGAAACAAAGAGTGCTTGTGGATATAAGTAGTTTACTGCACTTAATTGTCCCTTGCCACCGTCGATCAAAATAAGATCAGGCAAATCTACCCCTTCTTTGTAGCGACGCAATACAATCTCACGCAGCGCTGCATAATCATTCTGCTCTTGTAATGATTTAATTTTAAAATGGCGAAACTTTTTCTTATCAGGAACGCCACCCGAAAAGCGCACACATGAGCCAACAATTGACTGACTTTGAAAGTGTGAAATATCAAAACAATCAATAGTAACAATCTGCTTGTCTATACCCAAGAACTGCTGTAATTCTTGTCCCAACTTATTGATGTCAGCAGGGATGGGCTGAGGCGCAGTCACTCGGGCAATCTGCTCGGCAAATTTATCTTCAGAGAAGCGTATGCGCAATACTCTAAAAATATGCTCAATATCGGTTAAATAACTATGCAGGTTCTTTGCTTGTTCAAACAAAAACCGCTTATTATAATCGACTATTTTTTCTTTGATCTGCTTTTTAAAGGCAACTTGGTCATCAGTTAATGCAGCCAGGGCCAATGAAACTCTGAATTGATAATCACGCGGCTCAAAATCTGCGCGACAATTACCGGCACAGGTGCCCAAATGGTATTTTAAACAACCTTGAGCAATCTTGGTATTGCATAAACTCAATTGAAAGGTATGCTCCAAAAAACTATGCACTTTACGTGCCTGCATTTTGTGAATAAATGGCCCAAAGTAGCGCCCTTTTTCTTTTTTATTGCGGACTATCTTAAACTCAGGCAATTCATCGTTTGTTACCATGATATATAGAAATGGCTGCCCATCTTTGAGCAGAACATTATATTTGGGCTGATGCTCACGGATTAACTCCGCTTCTAGCAATAAGGCTTCCATTTCTGTTGGCGTTACAATAAAGTCTATGGTTTTGTATTCTTCCAGTAATGACTTTATCTTCCAGGCAGAGCCTATGTCTTGCGGACTCGTTTTTTGGAAATAAGAGCGAATACGGTCGCGTAGAGATACCGCTTTACCCACATAGATAATCTGATTATTTTGGTCTTTAAAGAAATAGACACCGGGACTATTTGGGTATGATCTATTCATAGATGGACCCCTTTTTATTAAATTCTTAAGTAAAGAGTATAGCATATGAGACCCTTATTTAAAACATGCCCCCTACTATAGAATTATAGTATCGGGCTGCTTGAGCCGGAAGAAGACGTACTTGCAGTGTGTGATGATAGGGATGATTTCCTTGAAGATTCTGATTCTAATGCACTGAGACGTACTTTTATCTTACTTATTTCAGATTTTGTCTCAGCCTTAAACCAAAAATTATTGCCTATTCTCTCATCTACTTCTTCACGATATGAGCTAAGCTGTTTAGCCACGTTTAATGTCAGCTTTTTCACTGCATTATTATTTTCTTGTTGCTGCACTAAATCAGAATTGATCTTGATGATGTCATCATTTAAGGTTTTAATGTCACAAGTAATATCTGCATGCAAAGTAGCAATGTCTTTTTTAAATTGCTCGGCAAGCATATTTTGTCCTTTTTTAATCTCACCCTGTTCGGCCTTGATTGTCTTTAACTGTTTTTTAACAGATTTATACCGTCTATTAGAACGCTTTTCTAATGAGCTCATTTTCCATACCATGAAGCCACCAAAAATTACGCCCGCCGCCACATATAAAAACGGCGCCGCTTCGCTTATAGAAAAAGCTGATCCGCGTGCTTCTGTTCTTTTTTGTTGCGTACCCGATCTCTGGCCAATCGTGGGTGAAGAATGGGTAGGAATGCTAAGTAATATAATGCATAGTAGAGATTTTAATTTATTTTTCATAATAACCACTATTTTTTAATAAATGCCTAATATTTAGGTATTTATTACTATATCATTATATATAAAAAATTCAATGTGTAATAACTAACGATGGGTGATTATTCTTTTCCGGCAAAAAATACCCACCGTCATAGGTGGGTAAAAGAGTCAACGTCTAGAAACTTTTGCCCGATTAGTCTTTTTTATTCTGTTCTTCTAATTTGGATATACGATTTCCTTGCGTATCGAGTTTTTCGACTATCAACTTAAAACTTTGTTCCAAGATTCCCATACGATTAGCTAGATCACAGATGCGCATATGAAAAGCTACTGATAGTTTCGGCGTATAATCTTTCAGCGATGTCTTGTATGTACTGCCGTCATTTTCCCTAGCTTCAATATCACATTCTTCATGTGTTGTATCTTTGATTAGCTGTATTAACTCAGCGCGTGATGTTGGCATCGGCTTATCTTCCATCGCAATGCTAGCGCATATTAGACTAATACCAAGGGTAAAAAGTGTAATATATGACTTTATTTTCATATTAATTCCTCACAAATATAATGGTTATCCAATTAAAAACATCATATCGATTATGTGATAAACATGTCAATGTAATGTCTTGGTTCAATACATATGAGAAAAATTCAGGCCTCCGATAGCGAAGTATAGTATTGCTGAGGAGTGAGGTATTGTAAAGCCTGGTGAGGGCGGTAAGTATTATATTTTTTAACATATCGCTTGA
>JAKAUA010000010.1 GCA_021827875.1 bacterium
GAATACAACAGTGGAATCGCGGTATCAAGTTTTGTTGGACCAAAACTAAAGAAGCGTTTCTCGGCTTTTGCCAATTCGCTTCTTCAATTCATAATTTTAAGCTTGTGGGAATTTTCGGATAAGCTCTTAGCCTTATATTTTATCTCAATTTTCTTCTTTTCAATTAATCGAAATCACTTCATTTAATCTTTAAATAGATATATATCACAAATGGCGCAAAAAAGAGCTGACTTAACAGGCAGCATATACCACTGCTGAGCATCAATCTTTGATTAATAATTGAACCAATTATTAATGTCCATAAAGAAAATAAAAGAGTACGGCTAAGGGGCCACACTAAAAGACATATTTTAAAGCATTCTATATACGTTATGGTAGCCATGGTATTAATGTGACGGCTACCTGAGTGGCAGCAGCAACTGATTCTACAGCGGCTCCATATGTTGCAAGAGTGCCTGCAGCAGTTCCTGCAGCAACTACTTGCGTCCCTGCGGCTCCAAGAACAGTTGCTGTGCCAGTAGCGATTGTAACACCGCCTGCTGCAACAGAAGCACCGACTACGGTTGCAGCACCTGTTGATACTACTGCGGTGCTTATTGCTATGCCACTTGCAACAGAAGCAGTAGCGGCAGCGCCTGCAGCAGCTCCTCCAGCAGTAGCTATCGCACTAACGCCGGCTGCAGTTGAAAGGCCTCCTCCTACAGCTATCCCTGTACCAGTTAGTGTTGCAGTAGTAATAGCAGCACTAGGAATAGCAGCAAGAGCAGCCCCTCCTGTTGCAACTGTTGCACCAGTAGCTATTGCGGCTGGAACACCATATCCCGCGGATGTAGCAGCCCATCCCGCGATCCATCCAGTAATAGGCCCACCGCCTTTAATATCTACGCCTGAACGGAGAACATATTCGCCATTGCTCATTTGAGACACTTTAATTCGGCCACCATTAGCTAAAAATCCGCTTAATTGCTCTTCGGAGCTTATTTCCTTAAGTGGACCATACACGTCGCATCGTTGTACTGATCGATCTGCGATAGAATAATCTAAACGACCATTTTTATTGATCACCGATAAAGCACCCAATTTGCTTGATGTCGGAATAACTGCATTATCCATGGCCACGAGTGGCATGGCGCACGCTAAAAGTAACAGATGTTTCATATAAGAAACTCCTAAAAAAATTGAAAAAATAATTAGATAACACTGCGCTGCACTACTAGCTGCACCTTTTTATTGTTGCAACAATTTTATAATAATTATCGTTTTAAATTATAGTCGTGAAATTTGTGACAACTCCATTACACTATTCCATTTTTTCGATCTGATCGTTATAGTGTAGCATCATGAAAATCTATGTAAAATAATGTAAAAATGAGCTTGTTTATTAAGGTTTATTCTTTTTAAAAATGCGATTTTTTCGTGAATGTTCCGTGTCACACGTTGTTTTAATATAAATGTACCTGTTTTTAAAACATTATTAGTGAAGTGACAAGTATGCTCATTTATAGTAATCTTACTCAAGGTAGTAATTACAGTTACAAGAAGGGTAAGAGCAATGAAAAAGTTTTTAATGGTGATACTTTTAATATCATCAACATCAGTAATCGCTTTTGGTGTGCCAACGTGCGATAGCAACAATCAACACAAGGAAAATAAAATGGAATCAGATAAAGCAGGCCGAATTAAAACAGCGTCAGGTTTAGAATACGAAGTTATTCATAGAGCAACCGGCGAGATACAACCAAGTAAAGGCAAGCATGTGACTGTGCATTATACCGGCTGGTTGAATGATAACGGTGAAAAAGGTAGAAAATTTGATAGCAGCGTAGATCGCGGTCGTCCTTTTACCTTTATTATTGGCGTTGGGCAAGTAATCGCAGGATGGGATGAAGGTGTGATGGGTATGAAAGTCGGCGAAAAACGTCGCTTGTATATTCCTGCTGCATTAGGATACGGCGCGCATGGATTCCCTCCGGTGATACCGGCGAATGCAAATCTTATCTTTGATGTTGAATTATTAAGCGTGAGCTAAATTGTATATTTACTAGTGATTGTTTAAGAACCAACTATTGTTGTTATGCAAGAGTAGTTGGTTCTTTGTATTAAGAAAAAATATAATAGGGGGATTTTATATGACTCAAGATGGTTATCTGGTCGTCTCATTCGACGTGAAAAAAGGACAGGCTCCCGGCATGCAAGTAAGGCTGTTGGGTGAATATAATGGACGCAGAGATTATCTCGTCGTATTCAAAAAAGGCGACGAAGCTTTTGCGGGATTACACGAATTTGCAGAAAAATATCAGGTAAAAAGTGCATCTTTTACCGGTATTGGCGCTGCAAATAGTATAGTGCTTGGCTGGATTTCACCTGATAAAAAACGATACAAAAATATTGGCCCGGTTGGTCAAGTTGAGGTCGGCGGTCTCATGGGAAATATCGCAGTGTATAATGATCGAAGTGTAGTGCATGCTCATGCGGTGGTCTCTGCATCTAATGGCGTGACCAGCAGTGGTCATTTATTTGAGTTACACGTATGGCCCACATTAGAAGTTATGGTTTCTGTATATCCAGGTGAAATATCCAAAACATTGGATCCTGAGGTAGGTATACCATTGTTAGCACCGTGTGATGGTGGTGGCGCTTGCTAAGTGTTCTTTTTTTATCCGCCTAACCCTTCGATACAGCGGCCATAGGCCGCCACTCAGGGCGAGCGGCGTAAATAATTTTTATGTTGAAGATTGAAGAGACTTTATGCATAATACTTTTTAAAAATAATATTTTACAGAAATATAAGAAAGACCGCTCGTGGTGAGTGATTTCGGAGAAATCGTATCGAACCATGCGGTCTCTAAAAAGATTATGCATGCTAGTTATTTTCTTACAAATAATGCATTGCCAAAGAACCAGGTCGGTTGATCAGTAAAATCTTTGGCAATCATCACAAATCCTTGTGATTCAATCCACTTCTTAAGCTCTTCATAGAGCGGTTGCTCTTTATATGCCTGAATAAAATGCACTTCTGTATAGAGTACTTTTACTGTTCTTAATAGTTCTGTCGCGCCTTGTACTATTGCCAATTCGTGTCCTTGTGCATCCAGCCAAAGAAAATCAATATGATTTACCTTATGCTCATGGGCCCAGCTATCAAGTGTTGTTGTTTGTACCGTAATAGTTGTGGGATATATCGCATCAGAATGGTGCAATCTTTCGTGCGGCTCATGGAGGGAACCGGCCTGAAAGGGCCGTTCTGGGCGTGATGGTTTTTGAGAAACATAAAATGTTTGTTGTCCAATGGTAGAGCTTAATGCAACAGGATAACGCCTGACGGTCGGTATAGCAGCAGTATTTTCTTCAAGCAGTGCAAATATCTCAGGAACCGGTTCAAACGTATGGATCGTGGCCTGTGGCCAAAAAGCAGCTAATTTTTTTGTGTCAGAGCCATTGAATGCGCCCGCTTCTACAATAACGGGAGCATCAGGGAGATATTCTTTTATAAGCGGCAATAATTCATGTTTTTTTATAATCTTCATAGAGTCATTTTTTCAGGCGGTAGTTGTCATCCTTGCAGAGCAGAGGTATGATCTAAAAAAGTTCTTTGTAGAGAGTATATCAAAAAAAGGGATATTCGTGATGCGCATTTTTTATAGCTCGATCTTTTTTCTTTTATTAGTATGCGGTTTTGCTTATGCAGAACGAGATTCTACCCCATTTTATAACGCCCGTTCCCAAAATGATGATATTGCGCGTTGGCTTGCCGGCTGGTCCCATCAAGTTAATTTGTTTAGAGAAGAATGCAGCAACTATTACACTTTTGCAATAACACCGGTATACAGCCAAACATTTAAATCTTTTGATATAGCAGATGCTCTTTTTGGCAGTGACCTTCATTTAAAATGTTTTGAAACTCAATATATCACTATCTCAGGCAGTGCAATCGGATCACGTGATATAAATACCGAATGGCTCGCTGATTATTTTGGCCTTGCCCCTGATTTTAAGGGCAGAGTCTATTTTAAGCCAAAAATCAAAAATGCAATGCTCGATTTTAATATCTATATTGGACTGGATAAATGGCTTCCCGGTCTTTATGTAAATTTCTTTGGTCCCTTGGTATATACCAAATGGGACCTGGGGATGAAAGAAGAAGTTATAGATGCGGGAGAATTAGGCTATGCTCCCGGCTATTTTAATGCGACCGGTGTCCCGCGCGGCAATTTATTAAATAGTTTTACTGACTTTGTCACAAAAGGCAAAGTACCCACGCTTGATGATACTACTTTTTTTATTCCATTAAGATATGCAAAAATGGCTGATCGTCCGCTGCATAAAATAGGTTTTGCTGATATTCAGGCTGTCCTTGGATACAATTTTATTCAAGACGTTGATTATCATATTGGTGGTAATCTCCGTTTTGTAATTCCCACCGGCAATCGACCGACGGGAAAACATCTTTTTGAGCCGGTTATTGGTAACGGTCATTTTTATGAAGCAGGTGTTGGACTTTCTGCTCATGGCATAGTGTGGGAAAACATTGATGATTCCCAAGAAATGGCATTTTATCTAGAGTGTTGGTTTACCCACATGATTGTTTCTACTCAGATTCGCTCATTTGACTTGAAGTTAGGAGACAATAGCCGCTATATGCTTGCATTGAACATGACGGATGATATTATCGATGGCTTGTCTAATGAAGCAGGAAAAGAGCCTGATTTTCAATTTAATAATGTCTATGCGCCCGTTGCAAACCTTACAACGATGAAAGCACGCATTTCTGTCCCATGGAAGGCTGACTTGGCCGTTGTGTTTAATTATAAAAGATGCAATTGGGAATTTGATTTGGGCCTTGATTATTGGCTTCGTCAGCCGGAGCATATAAAAGGGCCGGGAAAAGGATGCGGCAATCCCGTTACGGTACAAACATGGGCATTAAAAGGTGATGCACAGATGTTCGGGTTCCGTGAAGATAATCATGATGCAGTGCCACTTTCAGCAACAGAAATTAATGCCACCATTCATGAAGGAACTAATAGTGTTAAATCTTTGGCACTACGAATCAAAACGCCACAGGTTATTATCTCGCCGATAGATAATCCTGGCGTAGATAATCCAGTGCCAGCATTTGCGCAACTAGGTACGGTAGAGTTGCTCGATAGTGATTTTAGTGAGCAAATTAATACCTCATTTCAGCCGGTATTGCTTGCCAACAAAAATATTGCGCATTGCCGAGCAAGTACTGAAGGGTTGTCTTATGGAGTTTTCCTTCATATAAATTATGTGTGGAGAGATGAGCATTGTTGGTATACCCCTTATTTAGGATTGGGGGGCAAAGTTGAAATTGCACCCGACGGACCTGAAAATACCTGTCCATCAGTATGCACTTCTAATGCTATACCAAACTCATTATGTGGCTTCTGTGACGAAGAAGTCCGTCTGCAAGCAAATGCTTCGCAATGGACCATATGGCTTAAAGGCGGCATTCGTTTTAATTAGATTGTAGCAATGAGGAAAAAGTAGTATGTGTACGGGAATTCGCTTAAAGTCTGAAAATAATAGTTTTGTATATGGACGCACTTTAGAATTTGGTACAGAAGTCGCATCTAATATTATTATGATTCCTCGTTCATACTCTTTGCAAAGCAGCGCAGATGTTCCGCATGCCTTATCGTGGAAATCAAAATATGCCGCCGTAGGCGCCAATATGCTTAACATTGCTCATGTTGTTGATGGCATTAACGAAAAAGGTCTTGCCGGTGGTTTGTTCTATTTCCCCGGTTATGCAGAGTATCAGAAGGTTGATGCAAACAATCAATTGCCTGTTATTGCGCCGTGGGAGTTATTGACACTATGCTTAACGACGTGTGCAACCGTCGCAGAGGTTAAAGAATTATTACCAACAATTATTGTTGCACCAATAATCTTTAAAAAGTGGAATAGTGTGCCGCCAATTCATGCTATTGTGCATGATGCTCAGGGTAATAGCTTAGTGATTGAATATGTTAAAGGTGTACTGAAAATGCATCATAATTCATTAGGTGTTATAACTAATTCACCCTCTTTTGATTGGCACATGACTAATTTAAACAATTATACAACTATTAATGCTCGCAATACTCAGCCATTGCAACTTGATGGAATTATGTTAACGCCTTTTGGCCAGGGTTCGGGAATGTTTGGATTGCCGGGAGATTTTACACCGCCGTCACGTTTTGTGCGCGCAGCGTTTTTTAGTCAGGCCGCACAAAAAGCAAAGAATGAATATGAGGCATGCAAGACAGCATTTCGCATCTTGGATCTTTTTAATATTAATATTGGCTTGGTACAAGAGGACAGCGCAAAAGGTGTTCTCTATGATTGTACTCAATGGACGAGCGTATCTGATCTAAAAAATAGACACTATTATTGGCATACGTATAATAATCGTCAAGTACAAATGGTTGATCTTATGCGCATGAATATTGCTGGAAATCATATAATTACTATTTCCATGGAGTATGATGAAACTGCATCCGATCGCTTAAATGCAGCTATTGATGTTACCTACTAAAAATTCTTATTTTTCTGAATAAATAGGAAATTGCTGTGCTAACTGTTTTGTCTTTTCTTTAATTTCTATTAATCGTTGCTCATTGGTGTGATTCAGCAATGCTTCATCAATAAGGGCAACGATATTTTTTGCATCGTTTTCCTGTATGCCACGCGTTGAGATAGCAGGGGAGCCAATGCGGATGCCGCTCGTAATCCATGGCTTTTCTGTATCAAACGGTATAGTGCTGCGGCTTACGGTAATGCCGACTTTTTCTAATACTAGTTCTGCTGCACGTCCGGTGATGCCCTTTGAGCTGAGATCCACAATGAAAAGATGATTATCAGTGCCGCCGGCTACAATGCGATAATCGCGCGCGATAAATTCTTGTGCCATTGCCTGCGAATTACGAATAACTTGTTGTTGATAGGTAATAAAATCCGACTGCAATGCTTCTTGAAAAGCGACTGCTTTTGCCGCAATAACATTCATAAAAGGGCCGCCCTGTACACCGGGAATAATCGTTTTATCAATTTGCTGTGCAAATTCTTTTTTGCACATAATCAGACCACCACGAGGGCCACGCAATGTTTTGTGCGTAGTACTGGTAACAAAATCAGCATGAGGAAAAGGATTAGGATGTAATTTTGCGGCGATAAGGCCTGCGATGTGTGCAATGTCGGCCATTAAGTAGGCGCCAGATTTTTTTGCAATTGCACCAAAGCGTTCAAAATCAATAACGCGTGAATAGGCAGATGCGCCAACTACGATTAATTTTGGTCTGTGCTCGAGTGCTAATTGTTCTATTGCATCATAATCAAGCTGTTCTGTTTCTCTGTTAACACCATATTGTATGCTTTTAAAAAAACGTCCGGAGAAATTAACTCCATGGCCATGGGTAAGATGGCCACCTTCTGACAAACTCATGCCCATCAAAGTATCGCCCGGGTTTAATATAGAAAAATAAACGGCCATATTTGCCGGCGACCCTGCATGTGGCTGCACATTAACATGCTCTGCACCAAATAATTCTTTGCAGCGTTCAATAGCGAGTGTTTCAGCTTCATCAACAAATTGGCAGCCACCATAATATCTTTTGCCGGGATAACCTTCAGCATATTTGTTAGTGAGTACAGAACCGGTTGCTTGCATGACTGCGACAGACGCATAATTCTCTGATGCAATAAGATCAATCTCATGCTCTTGCCGTGCTTGTTCTTTTTCTATGATAGCATTCAAAATGGGGTCAGTCTGTTGCAGAGGGCTGGTAATCATATTTTTCTCGCTCATTTAGGGATAATTTTTTGGTACACCGTATCGTGGTAACCGATACCTCTAAAATAGCGAAATAACACAAATAAGATAGCGTAATGTAACAAAATTTTTGAAAGGTGAGAAAACTATTGAGTTGCTTATTTTTTTATGATACTTACTTACGGTGTAGTAGAGAGATGGCAGGGACTCTAACATAAAAAGGTTGTATCACATGGTGGTTGCAGGACGCGGGATGATGTTTTACCGGAAATATAAAGCATCATCCCCTGATTATATGTTTCAAAAATGGTATGTAATGATAGCAATAGGTTTTGTTATCATAGTTGTCTTTTTAACTGTCTGATGTGCTCATTAATTGCATCAATTTTCGATCTAATATTGTTCCTATTTTCAGTCAAAGCCTGTCGACGATTTACTATCTCTATTGCAGAGGTATTACCTCGCTCAGCTTCGTCTTTGGCTAACTCAAACCAATAAGCGATAGTAGCTGGGGTTACATTGTTTATTGGGCCAAATGTGAACTTTGTATCAAGAAATTCCGTTAAATCACCAATATTGTCTGCTATCTCTGCATGAATGGATCTTAGTTGATCAGTTAGATTATTAATTTTTTCTGTTAAGTGATTAATGTTCTTACGTATTTCTTGCTTATTATCTTCTGCTGGAAATGAGGATATTCCTAATAATGCTAAAGAGATGATAATTATTCCAATGGCCAGAAAACCCTGGCTTTTCAAAGCCGGGGATGAATGGCCATCCGCTAGTCTGGATGTGAG
>JAKAUA010000089.1 GCA_021827875.1 bacterium
TCCGATCTATTAATTTTTACTAGATATTGCGCTCGCTGGCTAGATCTTGAAATTTTACATGCAATAACACAATCCACTAATAAAAATATTTTTGTCTGCATCGGCGGACTTCATACTTGGAATATTCGTGAAGCTTTGTATGCCACTGGATTTGTACCTGAGGCTACACAAGGGACTAAACTTGGTTTTGATAAAGTCGCAAATACCTATATTGACCCTATGCCGTTGCATATTAACAGTGCAATTAAAAAATTGAACCCTCTTGAAACAAGAGCACCCTTTTCTTTGAAAAGACTATGGACATCTTACCTATTGTGGTGCTCAACGTACTAACCTAACTTAGCCACAGGCAATGAAGGTATTTTTTTAATAAGCCCTGGACAAGTTGTCTCTGATTTTCTATAATTTAGCTATTAGTAAAACTTTATCTATTATCCAAAGGAAGTGAATTTCATGTCACGTAAAGCAAATATCGCGGTACATGTTAGCGGAAATATCGAACGCTCATTACGTCAACTCAAGAAGAAAATTGAACGCGAAGGCGTTGTTCGTGATATGAAACGCGTCGTTTACTTTGAATCTCCTACACAAAAACGTCGTAAACGTTTAGTCCGCGCAATCAAACAAAATATGCTCCGCTTAATTGCACAAAAAGGCTAATTCGCCGTCGTGTCTCGCATAGCTCGCTTACTATGGCGTGACAGGTCCGTATAAGAATCTGTACAGGCGATTTAGGTTTTCATTCATGGCAATACATACCCTCAGAGACCGTAAAAAGGCTCAAAAAGAATCTCATATGTACCAGGAGATATCCAAGATCTTTCATTTGATTGTCTTGGATAATGAAGCTTTGCGTGGTCTTATGGTAAGTCGCGTGAGTTTGTCACGTGATAAAAGTCACGTAACGGTCTACTTTTATGCTCCCGGTGGCCTTGCTGAATTTGAAGAAAAGCGGCCAACGTTGGTGCTCTACAAAGCATCTATGCGCAAAGCAATCTCTCAACTAATTCCTGGGCGTTATACACCGGACTTAACTTTTACCTTTGACGCTTTGTTTGAAAAACAGCAAAAAATCCAAAATCTGATCGATAAAGCAATCACAGAAGAACAAGAATAATGCTCTTACTTCTTATTATTATCTTTTTGTGCTGGGGCTCATTTTTAAATGTAGTTGCTTACCGGCTCATTAGAGAAGAAAGCATTGTTTTTCCTCGATCAAGCTGTCCACAATGCAGAAAGCTGATTGCGTGGTATGATAATATTCCCGTATTTTCCTGGCTATTTTTGTGCGGCAAATGTCGCCGCTGCAAGCAGCCCATTTCTTATTTATATCCCTTTATAGAAATTTTTACCGCCATAAGCCTTACCGCGTTATGGTTTAGCGTACCAATGCACTACTTTCCCCTCTATTTTACATTTTTTTCTGCGCTTATTGTCACCATACGCTCAGATATAGAAACCATGCTTATATCTCGATATGTAACTATTTGTCTGATACCTGTCGGGGTAGTAGGTAGCTTTCTTGGTATGCTCCCGATAACCATGCGCGAAAGCATGCTGGGCTGTATGTTGGGGTATCTTGTTTTATACTTAACCGCCCTTATTTTTCAGCGTTGTAGTGGCAAAGATGGACTTGGACAAGGTGATTTAGATCTATTGGCATGCATTGGTGCTTTTGTTGGTCCACTTGGCTGCTGGGTAACTCTGCTTGCCGGCTCGCTGCTTGGCTCATGCATGGGCATACTCTATTTAGCAATAAAAAGGCCCTTGGATAAAAAGATTCCTTTTGGCCCCTTCTTGGCCATTGGCGGGATAGTGTACGTTCTCTTCTCTCAAAAAATAGTCCCTATTTTTTAAACCCCTGCGCGGGGTAAGGCGCCAAAAGAGGTTTCGTGACCTCTTTTGGAATTCGCACGCTTAAAAAATTTTTATCTTGTCCTTACGCAGGACATGCGGCAAGCGGTGGTATTGTCACCACCCTTGCAACCCGGACAATTAAGACCAAGGTCTTAATAATTCCTTCTCCCGTTTTAATGTCGGCCACACACAATTTCCAAAAGAAATTGCTACGGGCCGCCAAAAACTACCGGACTTTCAACAAAAATTATGCGCAAGCAAAACGACTTGCAAATGTACTAAAACAGAATAATCAGATTCTATCTTAATTGAGCTTTATTTATCCAAACTTAGAGCCATATTTCAGTCAATAAAATAGAAAAGTCAGGTAGTTTCTGCGAGCCGTAGCAATTTTTTAAAATTGCGTGTGTGAGCGTTTGAAACGGAAGAACAGATTTTTAAGACGGAGTCTTAAACGCCCGTTTTCCAAAAGAGTGGGCGAGCACCCATTCTGGCGCTGTGCCCCGCGGAGGGGCAAATTACGTTAGGCCAAATCATCTTCCACAATAGTGATTGCATTCGTGTGATCAATAGAGAGCACATCCATCTTGCCATCTCCATCAATATCACCGGTTGCCAGTGCAACAAATCCATTTTCACTCTGCGAAAGCGTATAGGTATAAAAAGGTGATTGATTGCCACGTTGTTCCGGCTGCCAACCCAGGCCGCCTTGGCCCATTAGTGCTTTAGCATAGGCGCCATGCTCGGCCCAGTGCGCTTTTTCTGCGGCATAGATAGAATTTAAATTAAGATATGCTTCGGCCCGTTTTGCTTTAGCAAGGTATCTGCCAAAGCTGGGTACCGCAATCATAGCCAAGAGACTAATAAGTGCGACTACTACCATCAACTCGATTAAAGAAAACCCTTTTTTAAGATTTTCCATGTAACTCCTTTTTTCCATCGATATTCTTTTTTTGAAGTATTGCAAAAAAGTATAATTAAATACAAGAAAAGTAGCAGTCAATTATTTTTTCTGGTATCATTTCACGCAATATTTTTTTACAAAATGTCATTGCTGAAAGGGCTAATGCCATGCAACAATCATTCATTGCATCACTGTTCGTTTTCTTCTGCATTATCACCTCTCATCTATCTAGTATGGATACCCCTCAAGAATCAAGTATGCCTTTAAATGTTATAGAACAAGCAACGCGTGATTTGGCCACCTTTATATACGATAAAGAAGATAGTGCCTATACTGCTGATGATATTAACAGATTCCGCTCTCTGATAACCCAAGGCGCGTTATTGAATAGCGGCAATTTTTACCCGTTGCATGATGTGGTGCGCTATAATCAAGAAGCACCCACTGCTTATTTGCTCAATGCCGGCGCGCATGTAAATCGCATTCAAGACAATAAAACTCCGCTACTGCTCGCATGTAAAGCCCATGTCGACCCATCCCTCATGGGTCTCATTTTGCAAAAAGGGTCCTATGTTAATTATCAAGGCGTTAATGGCAACACAGCATTACACCTTCTGGTACTTTCGTTGAGAAAAGGAGCATCTCGACAAAAAGTGACCGACAAAACATGCCATTTATTGCGCGCAGGTATCTCTTTAACAATGGTCAATGACGATGGCCAAAACCCAAATGAATTATTGGAAAAACTTAATCTATCAGAAGAAAGTGCTGGCAAAATTGATACTATTAAACACCTGCTCACTGAAGGAATTCAATCAGAATCCTATAAACAATGGCTCGAAGATCTTGAGCAGTATGAAGCCGGTGAAAAAGAAGATCAAGCGCAACGCTTTGAGGATCACCTTACCCTATCTGAAGAGTTTAAAACAGGATTATATAAACCTAACGCAAGAAATGTGAACCGTTCTGACAGTTGCCCTGAATATCCCCGCTTTAGCATGTTTACTATTACTGAGTAATAATGTGAGACAAAATATTTAAAAAAGCCTTTAAAACACAGGTTTTTCTTCAAAATAAGAAAAACCTGTGCTAAATTATTCTAATAGACACTAATATTTTGATTAATAATATAGTAATAAAATGGGGTATTTTTATGTATTTATCTAGGTGTAATGTACTTTGTTCACTAGCGATTATCTTCTCTTTTCTCACCTCGCAAGCCGGTGAGCAAACAAGGGCTATCATCCGGCCAATTCAAAGCCCTGCAAGTGCAATGATGAGTCTTGCAAGCATCATACAACAACATAAGAATATTTCTTATTCAGAAAAAGAATTGAGAGACATAGGCGATTTCATTCGTCTCTACAAAGACCATATAAATATTCATATTGCCTCCACTGATGGCTGTAATAAAAACAATCTTGCCATTGCGATCCAACATGAGCAACTCCCTATAGTTGAACTACTTCGAAACCATGGCGCCAAGCTAACATCTGTCGCTGCCCAAGGTAACAATTTAAAAGATGCTATTAGATTGTGCCCGCTCAACAATCTTGACATGTTCATTACTCTTTTAGCAGCAGATATAGACGCTCCTGCTACTATCAATAAGAAAGATAATGACGGAGATACTGTTCTGCATGATTTATTGCGAGCAATCGATGATGGGACTGCTAATATCGAAACTATTAAACAGAAAACCTGTTGGCTCATGTGGTATGGTGCAAATCCTAATTTGGCAGATGATGATGATGCGACAGCTATTACCATTGTTGAAGATGAAGCATCTTTTGA
Source organism: bacterium (assembly GCA_021827875.1). Classification (GTDB taxonomy): domain Bacteria; phylum Babelota; class Babeliae; order Babelales; family Vermiphilaceae; genus JAKAUA01. The sequence continues at coordinate 4,556 of JAKAUA010000089.1, forward strand.
TAATCCTGTCGATCAGCAAGATTTTCTCGACATATTGCATCAGGGCGAGAAATTGAATCACGATAGAAAAGAAAACTCTTATTATCAAAAATTCGTAAGTCATCTTTTATGTACTATGACTAAAGGTGTCAATGTAGCTACATATACGGACCATAAAGCAATTTATGCCCCATCACAACATCACCAAAGACCTCAATCAGATGCAACATACACGGAAAAAGAGACTTTAAATAAGCTTTTACGCGCCATGAATGCCAAAGCTACCGATACTATAGCTAAAATTTAAATACAACGCCTACAAACCTCCATCATTTCATAGCGAAAATAACAAAATATGAGGAACAACATGATACCCAATTTATTCAAATCACTCTTATTACTGACACTATTCAGTACTATTACAGCCTTTGCGATGGATACACAACCTACCGAGGCTGAAGCAGTCGAGGCATTCAACGAACTTAGCACTTTCATGAGAAAGCATGCCGGTACACGCTTATCAGACGAAAAAATGGCGCAAATTGAAAAAACAATCGCCACCCATAAAGAATATATCAATACAAAGTTAGGTACAACCCGAACATTACTAGGATCTGCTCTTGTTGCCGCACAACCTGAAATAGTGCGCCTCTTATTGTTTCACAACGCTGATTTAACTAACACCTGGATTTATGAGGACACTATTGATGATCGCACACTGGCTCCCGCACTCGCTATGTGCCACCCGACAGATATGGATTCTTTTAAAATTATTTTAGAAGCTGATAAAAATGCAGAACAAACCGTTAATAGCCTGATGATTGTCTCGCCACGTGAAATCGCATATCCCTTACATGGCATGCTACTTTATATTCGTCAAAAATTTTTCCTTAGTAGCCACGACACTCTCATTCATACCGATCGTATTCTTAAGGATAAGCTCTGCTGGCTCATGCATTATGGCGCCAACCCTTACATAACATACCCTGCCAACGCACCACTGCCTTATCCAATAGTTAAAAAAGGTTCTCTCTTTGGCAAAAACATTTTCTTCGTTGCAAAACATATGACCAAACATATGAGCGAACAAGATAAAGAAGATATAATGGCTATTCTAAACAAGGATGAGACGAATGAAAAATCATATTATCGAAATTTTATGATATCGATCGATCATGATGTGCAGCCATTGGGTAAAAAGCGGGACAACTGCGTTATTTCATAATAGTGATGCCGGCTGCTTCCAATTGCTCAAGCGAATATGCACCTTCTCGAACTAATTTGATCTGCTCACCGGTACAATCGAGAATAGTTGATGGTAAAGTGGATGACTCTGCCTGTTCATCTACTACCAAATAATCAACCGCTGCGATAATCTCAGGGTCGAGATCTTGTATAGATAGTGGCACCGGCTGGCCAGCCTTGTTGGCACTGGTAGAAAATAGTCCAGGTACCTGCTGCAATAGGCTCAACAAACCTGCATGATTTGGCATACGTATGGCTATGGTGCCATCCTTTGATTTCATATAGGCAGGAACAGATTCTTTTGCCTTAAAAATCAGGGTTAATGGCGCCGGCCAGCACCCTATCAACTTTTCTATTTGTAACGATTTTATTTCGACTAATGACCCTAGTGCATCACGGTTTCCTACAAGAATAATGTAGGGTTTTTCTTGTCGACCTTTGAGGCGGTTAAGGGCGAGAAACCCGAGCTGCGTAAGGGGTGCTAAAAATCCCAGAACAGTATCGGATGTGCCGACGACAAGATGATTATCGGAAAATGCATTAATGAGCCTAGAAATCGTATTTTTTTCATGCCAACTTAAAGTGTTACTTTTCATTTTTATCGTTTGTAAATTAAGCCTTATGGACTGATTTATAATTTCTTGTTTGACAATTTATTAGAATACCTTATTCTATTAAATGTTCCAAAAAATTTTGAAAAAATTAACCTAAAACATCATTTACTGCAAGAGCCGGAGAAATAGATGAAAATAAATAAGCAGGTAGGCAGCAGCTCTGCCGTTACTCCCGAGAAACAACGGAGTTATAATGAAATTGTTGAATTTCTTGATGCTCATTGGCAAACCAATAGACAAGATGTGCAACTAAACAACCTTAAGCAGCTTGATAAGGCATTAGGATCAGTATCTCAAAAAACAAATACTATCTTAGTTGCCGGCAGCAATGGCAAAAGCTTAACTGTTAACTTTACTGCACCTCTTTTACAAGCAGAAGGTTTAACCGTAGGCGCATTCTATATGCCACACTTGCTTACCTATAACGAACGCTTCGCAATCAATAAAGAACATATCTCAAACAAAGCATTTACCGACTTTGGTAATGAAGTTTTAAATGCGGCAAAAGATCTTAATATCGAGTTTAACAGCTTTGAAATATTAACAATGATGGCTTTGGTTTATTTCCAAGCTAACAACGTTGATGTTGCTCTATTAGAAGTAAGCAAACTCTACAATGCTCCTACCATCTGCAATGCAAAAATCACGGCAATTACCCGTATTACTACTGATGATGCAAGCAAAACAGAACTTGCTATTGCCGATATGCTTGAATTGGTAAAACCGGGCACTCATGTAATTTCTGCTGACCAAAGCAAATTGAGCCTGCAAACCATGCTTACTATCGTAGAATCAAAAGGCGCAACTTGGGAAATGCCAATCCGTAAATTAGCTCAATTAAACTATCCTTTTGAGCAATTACATGGCCGCTGCGCAGCATTGGCAGAACGCATTGCACAAATTTATGTAAACACTATTCTTGCAAAAGATTCTGTTGTAGTATCCGGCTCCCTCTTGACCAAGCAAAAAGGTCAACGTGGCAGACCAACCTTGGAAGCAAAACGCCAACAAGAATTAAATCCTCGCAAAACTATTGAGCAATTCTGGAAAGAAACAGAAGCTACTCTTCCTGCACGCTTCCAACTTCTTGATAAAGAAAAGCCAACCATTTTGTTAGACAATGCAAGCAATCTTGATGCATTTGAAAATCTTCTTCTTGGTATTCGCTTGCTCTATTACCAACGTCCACTAAAAGGCTTAACGTTGATCATTGGCTGCAATAATGCCGATCTTAATATGCTTGATTTCCTTAAAGCATTACGTTACTTCTTCAAGAAAACATCCGGACAAGTTATTGTATGCCCAACCCAACTGGTTGTTGGCCAACATGGCGCAGAATCTTGGGACGCTGAAAAAGTAACTAACGAAATCAAAGGCATGAAAATCAAAGCAAAATCTGCGAAGAACTTTGCTGAAGCCTTTGAAGCTGCACAAAAGTCTGTTGATGAACGCAATGGTCTTGTGGTAATAACCGGGTCATCTGCAATTATCACTGAATATTGGCAACATAAAGACATTAAAAAACTGTAATTACCTATGACCGTCATATCTAGCTTCTTGGCAATTCTTGGCGGTATAGCAATCAGCATATGTTATAGAGTCTTCTTCTTGTTACAAAGAAGAAGACTCTTTTCTTTAGCTACCACGTCTACTCATCATTCCAACACACCGTCTACCTATAAAGATACTATTCTTACTTCCCTTTTTTTTACTGCATTGCGCATTAGTTTTATCGTGATTGTATTCAGATATCTATTGCTATCAGCACCAAACCATTTTATAATCGTAACATCATTATTTTTTATGACGTGTTTATTTTTTTTGTTTATTGATACTCGTTCTTAATGTTACAAAACATACAGAACGAATAAAAAAGGCAAGTGTGCAGGAACTGATTTAATGCAAGAAACTAATTTTCTCCAAACTCATACCTGGCAACCTTTTGCACCGTTCACTTCGCATCCATTTTTTACGCTCAATCGCGAAACCATTATAAATACCTGGATAGTGCTCGCCCTTCTTTTGATTATTGGTCTTTTAATACACATCATGCTAAAAAACGAAGCCGGTATAGTGCGTTATTTGGTCTTTTCCGGTGTACAATCTTTTATAGACTTAACCACACAAACATTGGGCGGTTTTA
>JAKAUA010000064.1 GCA_021827875.1 bacterium
ATCAGGCATAGGCTTTTGTTTTTAGCAAAAATTTATGCCCTTCCATTTTTAGGAATTTGGTTAATTTTTTATTGACTTTGATCACAATCAGTGAGTGATTTCGTAGAAATCGTATCGAACCATGCGGCCTCTAAAAAATCAATGTAATGTGCGCAGCTTAATAAAGGCCACTACCGCAAACATTGCTAAGCACAGCTCATTTGTTTATTGAGAGTTATTCTCATAATGTTTCTGGAAACACCTTAGCATATTTGTATCTTCTTCAAATAAGCTTATATAGCTGCTTTTAAGAAGTTGACACTCCGACAATGCTGGTATACTATTATGCCCAGTTTATTAATAGTTTTTTATTTACATACATCAGAAAGGATGTCTCAATGAAGTTATCCACATCTTTAATACTTTCTTTTGCGCTTATTAGTTCTTCTGCATCGGCAACATGGCTTTCTATGCCATCATGGTGTAATTACAACACAATAGGTGTAACAATTTTGGGATTAGGCGCGCTGAGACTACATTGCAAAAAAAGCTTAAACCAAGATCAACTCGATACAAAACGCTCTATCATGGATGAAAAATCACCGTTAGATGCATGCGTGCGTTTGGTTGATGAAACAGTTCTTGGGCAATACGAAGACGCTAAAAATGACAAACCAGCCACCGGTCTTGCCGGCCTCGGGGTCAAGTCTTTTAAAGAAAATGTATTACCTTTAACTGGCGCTGTTGTTCTAACAGAAAAAGGATTTATGAAAGTGGACAGTGGATTACGCTCATTAGGCCTTGGTTGGCTTGCTGATCTCTTACCTGTCATACCAACATTCAAATCAATTGCAAAAAAAGCGGATGTGACCGCTGTGGCCGCTACAGTTGTTTCGGCAACAACTAAATAATTTTTCTAAATACCCACAAAAGGGCATTAAGGTTTTTTCTTGATGCCTTTTTTTCTTTTCTTTGATTTTCAAATACAATAAATGATATTCTAATAGTAAATAATATAAAAATGGAGTAATACTATGAAGAATATTATTAAAACAATAGTTTTTGCGTTATTAATTGCCGTAGGTTCAGCCCATACCGGCGAATCAAACACACAACCCGCATCACAATCAAATGGCTGGTGGGGTTCGTTTGGCTGGAGTTCATTAACCTCAGGAGTTGCAAGTCTTTTCTCTGCGCCTTATATTGCCAATAATCTGTCTTCCTTGGCAACAAATGCAGCCACTGGCGGCGCATCTTATGCAGGTTCACTCGTAACAGGTACCGCATCGTATTTAAAGCCGGTAGCTTCAACTCTTGCAACTAATCCTGCTGCACAAAAAGTTGCCGTCGGACTAACAGCTGTCGCTACGCCCTATATCACCACCTGGATTCTTATGTATCGCGCGCATGCAAAGTTTGATGATGCAATCGGGCTTATTCAACCACCGATAGATATCAAAACAATAAACACGGCCGCGCATTCTATAGACAATGATACTAAGGAGATATTTGAAAAAATAAAAGAAGCTCTACCCAATAATAAAATTGATCCTGCATTCAAGGAAAATGTTGTACAAAGTTTTATGCCATGGTGGAATGCTACTGCTGAATTGAATGATAAGATTACGAAAAATACAAAAATTCTTCGTGATGAGCTTAATAAAAACAAGAGTACAAACCAATATATAAAAACTATTACTGAAAGAACTAAAACTATTGAAGATGCCAACAGTGAATTTGATAACGCAATCAATAATATGGCAGTCACCTCAACACAGCCTTATTCTGATATAAGGGCATCTACAGGTATCATAACATTATCAAGTAGTAATCGCACGAGACAATCAGCTCTTAATACACTTATATTTAATACAATCCCTGCTCTTGAAAGAGAATTAGTAGAAGGTCCCAATAAAGATATAGTCGCTAAAATTTTAACACTCGTTAGACAAAAATATAATATCCCCTCAAATACACGTACAGGAATCCCACTTACGCGTTATAGCGATGATCTTACTTGGTATATTAATAAACTTTGGTGGTTGCAAGTCTTTTTCTTAGGTACCGGCAAACGTGCAGAAATACAAACATTAATAGAAAATTTAAAAACAATACGGGGCATTATTGCGGGCACAAAAGACTTCGCTGATGAACAAAGAAATAGTAAATAAGAACAGCGATAGATAATTCAAAAAAAAAAGCTCGGCCTCATTATTGAGACCGAACTTTTTTGACGATCTTAAACATCCTACAATTTACTTTGCATAAAACCCATTGGTATGATTAGTTGCAACATGTATTACAACATTTCCAAAGTAAGAGGGTTTTTATGAAGCTATTCAAACATAGTGGACTCATGTTATCACTTGCACTGGCATGCCCGGGCATTGCTCATGCAGGCAAATCCAACGACAATGATCTAGCAATTACTATTGTCGGAATGGGAGTAATAAGCGTAGTGGTAGCCGCGGCTACCTACTTAGTAGGCAAAGGCGCTAGCATACTAACATTAGCAGCGGCTCATGATGAATTTGATAAAGATATTCAACGATTAAAAGATGGAAATGATGCTCATCTTATTGAGTCGATCAATAATCGTAGTAATAAAGAGATAAACACCTTACAGATTGATAACAATCTTCCCGCTAAATTTTTCCCACTAATAGAATACAAGAATAAGCTTGAACGTTATATCATAGGACTCTCATTTTTACAGATTTTTAATATCGACAATACGCAGCGATGCTCCGAAATGCAGCATATGAATGCAGAATTAGAAAAATTGCGCGAAAAGGTTACCGGCAATCAAGACTTTAGTCGCCAAGCATTTGAACAATATAAACATCAGAGAAAACACAGGCCGTTTGGCTCTGCCAGATAAGAATATATCTGCCCCTAAACCAAAGAAAATGTGCGGGTAATGAGGGATTTCCTCATTACCCGCTTTTTACTTACTATCATTTTAGTGCTATTATAAATATCAAGAAGAGTTCTTAAATAATAAATAGAAGGTTTTTTATGAAATTATTCAAATCTATAACGTTAAGCATGGCACTTATGTTATCAATACATGGTATACATGCAACAAACGATACTCTTTCAGAAAGTATCGCATTAGTTAAAAATACCGCTATTTGCGCCGGTTTACTCGGAGTCTCTTATTACATCGGTAAAGGTAGCAGCTATTTAATGCTAAGCAGAGCCCAAAAAAGATTTAATGCTGATATACATCTATTGAAATGCGCATTACAAGGCTACGGTACAACCATGGGATTGTATCAATCGATTAATGCTTATTATAACCAAAGATTGAATTCATTTTTCACGAGCAACAATGATCCACTAAAAGCTTTCCCTCTCATTCGTTATCAAAACGACCTTAATTTTTATATAAATGGTCTATGGTTCTTACAAATCTTTAACTTAGGCTCCGAGCAACGTACCCAAGTACAAGCTATGGTGCAAGATTTGACTCTGTTACTTGATAACATAACTTCATGGCCACAATTTACTGAAGAATTACAGCGTTATGAAGGAATAAAAGCCTTATTGCATAATGCAACAGAAAAACAAAAATAAGCCTGAGAATAACTAATTCCACAAGCTTATCTAACAAATAAAAAAGCCCTCTGGTATCATCTGATAGTCAGAGGGCTTTTTTTATAATGATAATTCTGTAATTTTATCCGCTCTAATCGGCATAGCCTCTTCAACATTTTGTTTTTGTTTGCATTCAACTGCATAATCGCGCACTGCTCTCATAAATCCAAAGAACAGTGGGCTTGGATTACCCAATCTACTTTTAAACTCCGGATGTGCCTGCGTTGACACAAAAAAGCGATGCTCAGGAAGCTCAAAAAATTCCATTAATGTCGTACCATCGGCACGTTCATGGTAACCCGAAAATGATGCCCCATGAGTTTCGATCTGCTGCACATACAAGGGATTTACTTCATAGCGATGGCGATGACGCTCATGGACCGTCATAACTCCCTCATCAGATGAAATGCGTCCGCACTCTTCATACAATTTTGCCACATGAGAATCTAATTTTACCGTTGCTTTATATGAACCAAGGCGCATGGTGCCGCCCAAATCGCCGGAAGCCATGGTCTGCCGTTGCTCAGGCAATAGATCAATCACGGGATGATTTGCTTGTTTATCAACTTCGGTAGTATGAGCACCTTGCAAGCCTACCACATGGCGCGCAAATTCAACCACAGCTAATTGCATGCCATAACAGAGTCCTAAATAAGGAATATTATTTGTGCGTGCATACTCAATTGCTGCAATCTTCCCTTCTACGCCAACTTGGCCAAAGCCACCGGGTACAATAATGCCGCTAAATTGTGCTAGTTTGTGCAACTGTTCGGGATTTTTTTCAAACTCTACTGCATTAATCCAGGTGATATCTATACCAACGTTTAATTGCGCGCCGGCATGTGCAATTGCCTGATAAATACTTACATAACTATCAATAAGACTATAATCACCAAGATCAAGATATTTGCCCACAATCGCAATAGATACTTTTTGTGCAGGCGTGGTAATAGCGGTTACCAACTTTTGCCACGCAGTTAAATTAGGAGCTTTTAATGACGTCAGCCCAAAATGCGCGAGTATTTTTTCTCCCAATTTTTCTTTTTCTAAATTGAGCGGCATTTGATAAATAGAGGCAAGATCAGGAGCGGAAATAATACGATCTACATTGATATTGGCAAATACTTCTATCTTTTTTTTACGCACTTCATCCAGCGCTTGTTGAGAACGGCAGAGAATAAAATCAGGATAAATTCCTTCTTGTCCCATAAGACGTATAGCTTGTTGTGTTGGTTTTGTTTTCATTTCATGTATATGACCGGGAATCGGTAGATAGGTCACTAAAATATAAGCGACCGAATCTTTACCCAATTCACGTTCAATCGCCTTCATAGCAAACATGTAGGGCACATTTTCATAATCACCTACGGTGCCACCCATTTCAATAATGGCAATATCGTAGCCTGCTGCTGCTTTAATAATGCGTTGCTTTACTTCGTCAACAATATGAGGAACAAATTGTACGGTTTGGCCCAAATAATCACCACGTCGTTCGCGATCAATAACTGCTTTGTAAATTTGGCCGGTCGTTATGTTATTCTGCTTAGGAATATCTTGGTCAAGAAATCGTTCATACGTGCCAAGGTCCTGATCTATCTCGCCACCATCATCAGTAACCCATACTTCGCCATGTTCTGTTGGCCGTAATGTCCCTGCATCGTAATTGATATAAGGGTCAATTTTAATCAACGTGGTAGTATAACCATGTTCTTTGATAATCTTGCCTAAAGAAGCGGTTGCAACACCCTTACCAACGCCTGAAATAACCCCGCCTGCCACAAAAATAAACCGCGTCATATATACCCTTTTTATTGCACACATCATTAACTTTCTTACAAAACAAGATGAAAGTGTATCATAGAATTCGCGCAATCAAAACAGGTTTCTACCCTCATATCATTCATCAAATGTCAGGGTTGTGTAGAACTGGAACTGGAACTAGAATTACTATCGGGCAAAGGATCATTATTAGAAAGACTGGTATCAATCATATCTGATGTTACATATTTACATACAACATATTTCTTTGTCTCAGACTTTAAACAACCACCACAACTTTTTTCTTCAATCAATCCCTTGTTAATTAAAACAACAAGATACGTTTTTGGTATTATGTATGTTTTACGTAAAAGCTTTTCATGTAAATGTCGTAGTGCATCCCTATAAATAACCAAAACACCGTCTCCACCGCCTCCCATAGCCAACGCATCAATTGCATCATACGTCTCTTGTGCTGTTTTTAATTTTTTTCTGGGGGTATCCATAGGACATGACAAGAAACTAACAAAAAATATAAGCGACCTCGCAATCAAATGCTTCATATCTATACTTTCCCCCTACAAAATCAGTTTTTCTCTTCGCATGATAAGTCAGATATTTTCTGTATGTTTATTTATTTTGCTATATGGAATAATTATAAAACTATTTGTTTTAAAAAAGATAGAGTGTCTTGGTTCAGCGCAGGAGAAATATTTTAATGGACTATTTTTAAAACAGATATAGTGTAAACAATATGATCTTAATGAGAATCTACCCGAAAGCTTTCATGAATCTGATAATGCATATATTAGCATTCTTATTTTTATCATTATCTTATGTTCAAAGCATGGATTTAACACACTTTCAGGTTATTAAACAAAAAAAAGATTCTCTCTACAAAAAAGGCACAACGGCATTAAAAAAAGACCATTTTACTACCGCAAATAAAGTGCTATCTGATTTACTTGCAGCAGGCCACATAAATGATGCTGTCTTATTAAGAAACAGCTACTATTACCAAGTTATACGTACTGCCGATCTCTCTAAAGAAAATAAAGACGACCTTATGCAAGAAAATTTTGAAACAATATATGACGCTGGCATACTCGCAATACAACAAAATGATTTTGTACATAGTAATGATATTATAATGTGGCTTGCATCATTGGGTGATATAAAAAGAGCAAGAATTCTTGAGGCTCATTTTTTAGATAGACTACAAATAAATCAGGATATAACTCCGGCACAAAAAAAATTAATGCGCAAAAGCCAATTTGAGACACTCTACGTGCAAGGTCAAAGAGCCTTATATAATTATAAAGATCCTGCCATGCTGAAACAAATTATTGCGTGGCTGAATAAATATCGCGAAGGCAAATCATGGGGCGCTCAACTAGCGCGAGAAGAATTAGAGGAAAATCTAAAAAAAGAAAGCGCTGAATTAAATAATTCAGACTCATCAAGCACTGAATATTATTATCCCGAAAATCGATAACGATTCTCTTTAAAATTGCATGGTCTTTTTGCGTTCTTCACGCTCTTTTGCACGTAAGGCTTGCAAAATTTCTTCCATGTCACCTTCGATAACCATATCCAGTTTGTTTAAGGTAATATCTGCTTGGTGATCAGTCACACGATTTTGAGGGAAATTATAGGTACGTACTTTTTCAGAACGCATACCGGTACCCACTTGTTCTTTGCGTTGCTTACTTTGTTCTTGATGCTGTTTTTCTACTTGAGCCGCTAAAATACGCGATTGCAATACCTTCATCGCCTTAGCTTTGTTCTTATGCTGAGAGCGTTCGTCCTGACAGGCAACTACCACGCCGGTGGGTATGTGCGTAATGCGCACCGCAGAGTCGGTAGTATTAACGTGCTGTCCGCCCGCTCCACTCGAACGATATACGTCTATACGCAAATCGGCAGGATTAATAGAAACTTCAACTTCTTCTGCTTCAGCCATTACTGCGACTGTCGCAGTGGAGGTATGAATACGGCCTTGGGTTTCGGTCTTTGGTACACGCTGCACACGATGCACGCCGGACTCTTGCTTGAGAAGTCCAAAGACCCCTTTGCCTTGAATATGCAAAATTACTTCACGGCAGCCACCAAGATCGGTACTGCTCAGACCTTCAACGGAGATTTTCCAGCCTTTTTTTAGGCCATAGTTGCTATACATAGTGGCAAGATTTGAGGCAAATAGTGCTGCCTCCTGCCCGCCGGTGCCGGCACGAATTTCAAGAAAGACAGAACGATCATCCCGCTCATCAGGGGGGAACATATAATCGTCCAATTCTTGTTGTTTTTGGGTGCGTTGTTGCTGAAGATGGGTAATTTCTTCTTCAAACAAAGGCGCAAGCTCCTGATCTTTATTGTCAGAAGCCTGCGCTTTAGTATTTTCTAGCTCGCGCTCAAGAGAAATAAGCTCCTCATGGCCATTTAATAGATTGGTTAAGCGTGACAGCTCCTTTTGCAAGGTATTACGCTTATTACTTTCCAATGTGCTTTCAAGCAACTGGTTAGTAATTGCCTGTTGCCGCTCCTTTAATTGTTCCCAAGAAATAGCCATGATAGCCTGCGAAGCTATTAATTTTTGCTATTTTTTTTGTTGTAACGTTTTTCAAATTTTTCGATACGGCCAGCAGTGTCAAGAAATTTTTGTGCGCCGGTATAGAATGGATGGCATGCTGAACAAATAGTAACTCTGAGATCTTCAAGAGTAGATGTTGTTGGGAACGCATTACCGCACGCACAACGAGCTGTTATATTGTAAACTTCCGGATGAATAGTAGCTTTCATAGAGAATCCTTCATTTTTTGTAAAATTGCTATATAAAAAGAGGGGAAAATAAAATTATATAGACTCTAGTATTCCTCAAATGTGTCTTTTTGTAAAGACTTAATCAGTTCCCACATACCCATGACCAGGTTCAAACACATTTGAGAAAAAAATGGTAAAATAAAAGGCCTCCAAAACAAACCAATTTTAGGGAGGCCTTTTTAAATATGCAGCAATATAA
>JAKAUA010000001.1 GCA_021827875.1 bacterium
AGTGAGACGATCAAATGTTCCAGGTGAAGGATAATCTGGAATCTGTTCCCTATTAGCAAGCCAGATAGCTTTTAATTTTTCACCTTCTTCTATTCTACCCTGCTCGATATATAATCCACTTAAATCACCACAATTTCTTACGTGTTTCTGACATAAGGCAACAGAGTCTTCTAAAGCTTTTTGATAGAGGATATCATCCTTTTGCTCTAAATAATACCATGATTTTACGTACTCAATCATAGACATAATTTCATTGTCGTTGTCTTTAACCAAAAACAGTTTTTCAAATGTTTCATGGCTTATGTATTTCCAGTGTGATTGTATATACGACAGCACGAGTAATGCATGCGGATTTGTTGAGTCATATGATAATACGGTGTTCAGACATTCCTCCGCCATTATATCGTCAGCATAAGGGGTTGTATATACATCTAATGCTAATTTGATCCATATATCGGTGTCACGTGGGTGCTCTTTAAGATATGGCTCGCACAAATCAGCTATTTTTTGTACAATCTTATTTTTCTCTGATAATTCTGCATAAAATCGTTCTTTTGCCAATGTTTCTATTTTTTTATTCAATTCAATTTTGATCATGTTGCCCTTACTTTTGATTTAGGCTAATATGAACTTTTGGCTTGATGCTAACAACAACATCTGCAGGGTCGTTTTCTTGTCTGTCGAGCCTCTTATAGAACAATAACGCTGCTTTAGTGCAATCAATTTTACAGAGATTATCTATTTCAATTTCAAAAATAACTTCTGAAGTATCTGCCCTTTTGAATGTTATGATGGCATACCCATCGAATGGTGCTATGTATAGGGTTAATATGCTGTTATCATCGGTACGAAGTATATAATCAATTGCTTGACTTTCAGATGCATTAAAATTTTCTTCATCAAATAACTCCAAAAGCATATGTCTATCAAATTCTATATTTATGCGACTTTTAAATTGCTTAATAAATTCAGCAACTTCAGATTGTTTTAACAATTCATTTTTTCTGTTGCGATAAATTTTCATTGCCCATTCTTCACCTTCAATTAGAGCATCATAGAAATCATCATTCATGCAGAGTTCATAAAATCCGCTTAAAAATGTTATAGTTCCGCCGGTTTCATTGGCATTAAATGATTTGACAAACCAATTAGCAGGCAGTTTAGGATCAATAATTTCGAAAAGCACTTGTGGGTACCAGGATGGAAAGCCGTCATCTATTATCAGATAACATATGCAATTTGCTCTCTTTGACAACATTAATCCCATTACAATATATTCCTCACCAATTGTCACAGGATACTCAAGTTTTTGAGTATAGCCGTAACCAGTAGCGTCAATTATTTCTTGTCCTAATAGTGTTTTTTTATACATTTAATTTTCATATTGTCATTTCGGTTTAAACTTAAAATCATCAATTGCGATTATCACATTTTCTGACTTCCACCCCATTTTGACCCATCCATCAGTTTGAGGCCACCGTAAGTCAGCCATTTTTATATTATTAAGTACCTCTCCCAGCGCAGGATTTGACATAATTTCTTGTAGCGCTAGTTGCTCGGATAGATTTTCTGGTATAGATCTTCCCGTAATACCTCTTCCCAAAGGCTTGAGATCTTCGAGTGCTCGTAATGGAGTTGCGCTTGAAGAAGGTGTCAATGTACTAGCATCCGCAGATGACGAGGCAGCAGCTTCTGATACAGCTCCAGGTGCAGTAGCACCTATCTCTTGAGTAGCTCCCTTTATCTTTGACAAGTGGCGTATAGCTACCTCTTTTACTATGCCCTTTAGCTTACTAAGACCCTTTCATGCCTACAGCATCGCCTATGGTATCACCAATGACTGGATCAATAAATGAATTTAGCTTTTTGAGTGAATTGTGAAATTAAGAGCTTATCCGAAAATTCCCGCTAGCCTAAAATTGTGAATTGAAGAGGTAAATTCGCACAATCCAAGAAAAGCCTCTTTGGTTTTTGTCCAATAAGATTTTATACCACGGTTCCATTGTTGTATTCCAAAAATTTGTTCAACGCGCCAGCGACCTCTGGGCCTAATTTTTCTCTTATTTTTAGCACGTCTAACGTTGGTTGCTGCATGCAGAACAAGATTTGATTTGGCAAGTTGTTTACGCAATTTTTTACTATCCCAAGCGGAGTCAGCGGCCAAAACTTTTAGACTATCGAGAAAATGTTCTATATTGTTCATGTGCGGCAAGAGCAGTTTTGAATCATGTGTATTGGCAGAATCAACAATTACTGACAAAATTATGCGGTTCCAATCAATAATTATTCCTCTTTTGACACCTTGTTTTGCTCTATCAGTCGAATTTTTACCGCTGAATCTGGCAAACGGTGCTTTACTCGATGAAGTATCTGTGATGAAAGCTGTGGGTTTACCAAGATGTTTGATTGCAATACCAATTGATTTCAAAAAAATTCTATGAAACGTTCCATTTCTAACCCATGTCATCAGGTGTCCATGAATTGTTGATTTTTTACCATAAAAATCCGGTAAATTGCGCCACTGCGCACCCGTTTGCATGATATATAGAATGCCACTGAGTTGTCAATTTTGCATCATGTGCTGGTCTGCCAACACCATTTTTCTTTGTTATTAAAATTTCTTCGATTTCATTCCACAAATTATCTGATACCATAAGCATGAGAGTGTCCTTTTTTTTTAGATTCACTCGCTATTTTAGCGAATAAACTAAAGTGACGCTCTCATTCATTTAATTTTCGGATAAGCTCTAATAAAATATAGATACCAGTGAGTCGAATTGTGAATTAAATTGTTAATTCACAATTCGACTTTTTTTCAATAACCATATTTTGAATAGATCTGGAATAGGAGATCTGCTATTTTGTAGGTAACAAAGCCAAGGGCAATAGCCAATAGTTGCAAGACCACTGGCTCTATATAATTTATAGTTTAGCCTTTTTCAACTACAAGGCTTTTAATTTTGAAATCTTTGATTATATCCAACATTAATTTGGTATATCGTTGAATATCCAGATCAGGCTTTTCCTGTCCGATAAATTTTTTACTCCATGCAAAGCCTAATCCATTAAACATGATAATTATCTTTGCATCGTTCAAAATGTGGAAATTAAAAATTGTTTCTTCTAGTTTAGCTGTTACATAATGAAGGGAATCATATTCATTTTCTTTTTCATACAATAGATAATTTACAGCATTTGTCACAGAAGGTAATAACGTTATATCAAAAAAATTGTCAGAATTTTCATTGGATTTATAATATAAAATTCCTAACCCTTGGCCGATTTCAAGAATCGTTTGTATGTTTTCGGAAGTGTAGGCTAGATCAAGTTCCGATGCTATTGAATATCCTAAACTCATTTTATAATCCCTCAATAAAAGATATGTTTTTTTTCAGTAGCCAATTTTTTAAAAAATCTGGAATCGGCTGTTTTGAGTAAAATTGAAAAAGTTTGCTGTTTTGTTTTGCTAATTTATCTAATTCAGCAATATAGCTTTGCAGATCGTTAATTTTTTTTGGCGACACCTTATCCCAATACCAATTTTTGCATTCAATGTATTTGGTAGCTGTAGCTATAGCAATATCAAAGGTTCTGATGATTCTTTGCGTTGCTTCGTCAACTAAGCTAACTTTTTTTGCAAATTCTAATGTCTCTAACTCATGTAGTAATTCTAGTGCCGTTTCCAGCTCATATGCTGCTCCTTTGGCTGCCGCTATCGATCCAGAACTTTGACACTTTTTGCCATATTCCAAAAATCTTGTTAGCGGACCGTCTTTGTCTAAAGCGCCGTTTATTTTTTTAAGACTCTCAAAATGTTCGTTAATTTTTTCTATATTTCCTACAGAAGAATCGAATTCACTGAGATTAAAGGCATGGTGGCTTCGAGAAATATTTTTTACTGCATTTTGTTCTGCTAATTCAGCCCCTTCACCGACCTGCTCAATAAGTCCTCTGCCGGTCTTGCCGCCAGCAGCTTGTCCTGTTCCAGCGGAAGATGTGGCGGCTGTCGCTTCTGCGGCAGACAGCTCGCTTGCCGCTGTACCCATCTCTTGAGTAGCTCCCTTTATCTCTGACAACTTACGCATAGCCGCATCTTTTACTATGCCCTTTAGCTTGCCAAGCCCTTTCATTCCTATGGTATCGACTATAGCATCACCCAAGATATGGCCAATGAATCGCTCAAATTCAGGCTGAGACATTTTGCTAATATGATCGACCACTGCTTTTATTCCTGCCGCGGCAGAATCAAACTTTTGCTCTGCTGCATGAAGCACAATATCATGGTCTCTAATCGGCGCATTCATGTCAGGATCACCGCAACTTAGAAGCGCTAAGGTGTTTAGTATTTCAGTTGAAATCATTGCACACCCTTTAACACCGTCTACCTGTCGGTGGAAAAACTCGCGCGGATTTTTTATATTGTGTAAGATTTGTTGTGCGGCATGTTTGCCTACGTTGTAATAGAATTGGAGCGCTTTTAATTCTGCCTCCAAGTCTTCAATTACATCATAACCGTCAATAGGATGAGTATGATCATAACCGTCATTAAATAATTTTTTTTCGGCAACAGTTAACAGCTTTTGTGCTTTATCACTATTTCCGGTGATTTGTAATTCTTGAGCTGTGCGCGTAAGTACTGCCGTACCCGTAGCAGCAATATCACTTATTTCTTTATCTTGGTATGCTTGTGCCACCGCATTAAGCAGCGCATCTGATCTTTGGAAGAATTGTTGATGTTCCGCGCTAAATTCATGTGCATTTAGTGGCGTAAGGCCGCAGCTCTTAACAAATTCTTGCGCAACAGAACTAAGCATATCTGTGTGCTGCTCAAATAAATTAGGTACGACTGGTTGTGTAGAAGTTGGTTGTTGATCACTATTTATCACATTCTCATTAGTGCCTTTAATGCATTCAAGAGCAGTCCAACATATATCGGTAAAACTATATGCTTGCTTTATGTGGCCTGCTGCGACTGCCTCGCAACCAATGAGCGCTTGGTCAATAATTAATGTTTCTAATTCTGTAAGAGGTGTTGATGTTGCGTGTTGTGCGGCAACATCATTAATTGCAGTAATGCATTCGTCATATGCTGCATGTTGCAGATCGTTGCCAAACAAAGTGCACAGTTTATTTTGTGCAGTTGCGTCCATTCCATAGAGCGTTAATACATCTTTACCTTGATCTGTGAGAGAATGATTTTTTAATGCTAAGGTGCACCAGCTGTTAGGATCTTGTAAAAATCTTTCTAAGGGCTGAATGCGAGCTAATTGTTTGGCAGCAAGTAAACTTGTATTATCTGGTGTCAGTGCTTTGTATTCAGCTAGTACAGGCGCCAGACTTTCTTTTTCGATAGTGAGCTGCTCTATAAGAGCAGTAGTTCGTTCGTGATTCTTTTGCATATCATGTATGTGATGGCGTGCTACGGCAGTCGCAACAGCTATTGCACTTACAGTGCTTGGAAAAATTGTCCGACTTTTGTATATAGACCACCTTAGTTCAGTATAGGCAGATTCAAATTTAGCGCTGTCGCCCATGGCCATATAATTGCGGTATTCTTCGATAATTTTTTTGATTTCTAGTTGACTCTCTTTGTGCAGGAGTTTCAAATATTTTGGGTTGCAGTGTACAGCCAGCTCTACGCGCTCCATTATGTTTATACCAAGCAATTCATTAAAAACCTGCTCAGGTGATCGTCTGTCGGGAGGAATTTGGTATGTTTTGTGTTGCCAAGGCCATATTTGATGGATGGCTCTTTGTCCATTTAGTAATGATTCTACTCGTTGGCCATTTGCTATATTCCTCAATTTTTCAATTAAAGCCCCACTAAGAATCTCGCCTATAAAATTTGCCTTTTTTCTTGCCTCTTCTTTATTAAAATGCCATGTGGTATTACTTTCTTTGATACATAATGCCATTTCTTTTTCGAGCTCAGTCCGTTTTTCAGGGTCCGCGCACAGTTTTTCTAATTGTTTAATAATATCTGTAATGAATGGTTGTTGTTCAATTTCAGGAATTAAAAAAGTTTCTACAGAAATAGTATTTTCATTGTTATTGTCGCCTACACTGGAATCATTGTGTGAATCGGTAGATTGAGATTTATCATTTTCTTTTTCTAGCGCTATTTCTCTACGTGCATCGGCAGTAGTATCGTTGTGGTTTGCATGATCATAATCATTATGGCCCAAAGAAGATGTATTATTTTCATCATGCCCGTTAGAGTTGGAGCCTTGATCTTGTTCTGCCAGTGTTGCTGTCCAGGTAACATCGTCTATACGGCAGCTTTGGTTTGTGGGGATGCAAAGGACAAAAATTAGAGCAGTTACTCTTAAATGTAATTTCATTCTATTATTCCTATTTTGTATAATAATCTTGGCGTGCTAATGAATGTCGTTTTTATTATTATTTTCGCGACAGCGTATGCATTAAGTGCCGCTCCGGTGAAACAAGCTATTTTTTTTGCTGCAGGATACCATTTTTCAAATAGTTGTTGGTCGTGGTCGCGTGTCTCGTTTGTCAGTTGTATCATGGCAAGAGTAAAATCGTCAGCAGTTATCACTACGTTTTGCAAATCATCGAGTGTATTAGCGCGCGAGAATGCAAACATTTGTGCGGTATCTATGAGTGCTTGAAAATCTCTTAAAGAGAAATTATCCGCATTGGTAGCGAGCTGTTTAATAAATTTATTATTGACTGATTTATCGAGCTTTAGATCATAATCACATTCAAGCATTTGTCTGAAGTAATCCAACTTTTGTTTTTTTATCGGCATAGCAATAGTTGCTATTTTACCATGAAAGCGACTTTTAATTTCCGGAGGTATACCGATTGCGCTATTCATTGTCGCGATAACAATAATATGCGGATAATAATTTTCTAATTCATCTAATGCAAGCCACAATGCGGCTGCTGTTTCTGATGTATCATAGTGCTCGTTATCGTAATGCTCCAGAATTTTGTGTAGCTCATCAATTATTATGATACGTTTTTGAACTTTTTCCTTTTTACATTTATTAAAAAAATTCTTTATTCTTACCGCAGTTTCATTGCGATGAGAGCCTACAAAGCTACTTGCAGGTATATAGGTAGTACGACAATCAAGCATTCGTCCAATAGCGTATGCCAGTGTAGTTTTTCCTGTTCCCGGTTCACCAACTAAAATTAATCTATGAGCAGCAGGTGTGTTCATATCGTGCATTGGTAACATCCAATATTTTACCATGCCCTGTACCAATGTTGGTGCATTCTCTATGGCGCTATATACTAGCCAATCAGGAAGCTTTAAGAGAGGGAGTTGATCATTTTCTTCGCGAGTTGGCTCAAGAAGTATGGTCTGATTTATATTATCTGGTGTTGGTGTAGCATCTCCATTGTCAGGCATATCTCCGGCACATATATAACCACCGAAAGAAAGTAGTAGGATAAGATAGAGGTTTTTGACTTGAAATATCACGTTGCTTGCCTTCATAGTATTTTTCTATACCAAGGACGCTGGTGCCATTTTTTCTTTTCTGCGGCCTCTTGTTCTTCTAATTCACGTTTTTTGTTTTCTTTTGCTTCTTCAGATTTGGTGCTAAATGCATGGGCTAGTCGCTGCTGAGATTCTGATAATAATCCTCCTAGAGCCGCAATACATTCCGGAGACATAGTTTGCCAAGTTTTTTTTACATAATAGCCGCTTGCATGAGGAACATTTTGATAATGAGTTTCTTGACATTGCCGAACTAAATTTTCGACGACTATACGTTGAACAAAATGGCGTTCCTGCCGTTCTGTTTCCGTTTCTTCTTTATCGTAATAATGCATGGCAATTCTAGCATCGGCACATTCTTTAAATGCTTGTTCTAAGTCCGTCTTGTTAAGTACAATATCATGACTGTCGAGGTTATTTTGGCGATTAATCAGCCGTGCCATAAGGGCAACTTCTTCTAGATAACGGAAATCACAATCCTTGCATTGTTGTATTGCGTCATTCAGATAAGTTTCGTTGATACTGTTTTCAAGTTTGACTCCACCATTGGTAAGGTTAAAAAGAAGGCTTT
>JAKAUA010000022.1 GCA_021827875.1 bacterium
GAATACTTACCGCCCTCACCAGGCTTTACAATACCTCACTCCTCAGCAATACTATACTTCGCTATCGGAGGCCTGAATTTTTCTCATATGTATTGAACCAAGACATTGTGATGCCTTTTTTATTTTTTCCGTTACACTAAAGTGAACTCACTATTAATTACACGGAAATTACTATGCACGATGTCAGAGAAAATTTTAATACTTTTATTGCTCAACAATTAAATGACGAACAGCGCAAAGCCGTTTTGCAAAAAGATGGCGTTTTGTTAGTTATTGCCGGCGCAGGATCAGGTAAAACACGCGTTATTACTGCACGTATTGCACATCTTATTATTAATGAGCACGTTGACGCATCTTCTATTCTTGCACTTACTTTTACTAATAAAGCAGCACGAGAAATGCGCGAACGTATTGAATTATTTCTGGGCACCAACAAGCCGTTACCTTTCATTGGTACGTTCCATTCCTATTGTTTACGCTTGTTAAAACAGCACAGCAATAAATTAGATACACCATTCTTATCTATACTTGATGAAGATGATCAGCAAAAAATATTACAGGGAATTATTGCGCGCAATAATTTAGTAAAAAAAATTACTGCAAAACAGCTCTCCTATCAAATCTCTCAAATAAAAAATCAGGCAGTGTCTGCTGATGATTATGAGACTTTTAATAATCAGCTTTTTACTTCTATCTATCAAGCATATGAGCATGAAAAACGATTAAGCAAAGCACTTGACTTTGATGATCTACTGTTAGAAACCGTTGCATTATTTAAAAAAAATTCGGCATTTAAAAAAGAATTCCAACAAACTATTACCCACCTATTAGTTGATGAGTACCAAGATACTAACGTGGTACAGCATGAACTACTCAAACAAATGAGCATTAATGAACAGAACAAAGCTAACAGCGATTCGATCTGTGTAGTTGGTGATGAGGACCAATCTATTTATTCTTGGCGCGGTGCTACGGTAGCAAATATTATTAACTTTAAACAAGACTTCCCTCAGGCACAGTTGATAAAAATTGAACAGAATTACCGTTCTGCGCAGCCTATTCTAGAAGTTGCCAACACCGTAATTGCGCACAACAAAAATCGTAATCCAAAAAAATTATGGTCTGAAAAAGTTGCCTCAAACAGAATTCGCACCGTCACCTGTATGTCTGATTATCATGAGGCTGAAGTTATTGCACAGCTGGTTAAAGCACAGCGCAAAAAACATAAAGAGCAAACCATTGCTCTGCTCTATCGTACACACTTTCAATCACGTACGTTGGAAGAAGGATTGATCAAAAATTCTATCCCTTACAAAATTATTGGTGGCGTACAATTCTATGAGCGCAAAGAAATTAAAGATCTGTTGGCCTATTTACGCTTGATTATTAATCCTTTTGATCGCTCATCATTCTTCCGCGTTATTAATACTCCTGCACGGGGCCTTGGTGCAAAGTTTGAAGAGCAATTTAATGAATTGTGGGCCAATGAACCATTTCTTACCTTTACTGATGTTGCACATAAACTATTAGAAAATGGCGAACTACCTAAGGCAAAGAAAGAAACAGTAGTTGCTTTTATTAAAATATTTGCTGACGTTAATCAAAAGATGCTGCCCTCCCAAGCTGTTGCTCATATTGTGAGCGTAACACAGTATCGTGCCTATTTAAAAGAAGAATATGATCAAGAAGAATCACTCTCGCGCCTTGATAACATTAAAGAATTAATCAATGCAATGCTCCATTTTGAAGAGCAAGGTACCAATACCATTGCACAACTCCTTGATGAGATTGCCCTTATGCAAGAGCATTATAAATCAAATGAGTCAGAACAGGTCAATCCGGTATTATTAATGACATTACACGCTGCCAAGGGACTTGAATTTGATCTGGTGGTAATTCCCGGGTTTGAAGAAGGGTTATTGCCAAGCACACGCTCTCTGAGTGATGAAGATGCGATTGAAGAAGAACGGCGTTTGCTCTATGTCGGCATTACGCGTGCGCGTGAATATTTGCTGATCACGCATAGCCGCTATCGCTACACCTTTGGTACCATGAATGATCAACGCCCATCACGCTTTTTACGAGAAATTCCAACTCATTTGCAATATTTGCAAGATGCTTCACACTGGCGTGCAGATCAAATGACTACGTTTTTTAATGAATGGTTGGGCAATGTGCGCATTCAACAAGCTACCGCTACGCCGGTTTATACTGCGGCTTCTTTTTCACCTGCTTCCACTGTCGGCCAAAAACTATGGAAGACCGGTACTGCTGAAAATTTAGAAAAAACTGAACACGCCGCAAATGCGACGACAGCCCGACGTAGCTCTGTAAGCGAAGACGTGGTGTGGAAAAAAAACCAGCCGGTTAAACACGCAACCTTTGGCATCGGTATTATCAAAGATATAGAAATGAAAGGCGCGGATACCATCTATCTGACCATTTCTTTTAAAACGGGCACAAAGAAGATATCCGCTGCTTTTGTATCAACAATATAGATTATTAGCGCGCAGAATCATATTCATTTGAAGCATTTTGATCAGGAACAACCACATATCTATCGTCCTCTTTTTTGGTTATAAAACCAAAGCGGCCATTAGAAGCAATCTCTCCGCGATACAAGTCTCCTCTACGATCGAGGTCGCCATACATCCCTTTGGATATAAGAAAAGGCATCTTAGTTCCCGGTTTCACTCCGCCTTCTCTTTCAATGTCTTGTGAATTCCATTCGGCATTTCTGCCACGGTTCCCCGGCTTAATTCCTTTATGTCGCGCTGCAACTTTATTACTACCGGCCAATAAACAGTGATATTTACGCCCGTATCACTAATTTCACTTTTTGAGCCAAAGACAAATGCATAAGGATGAATTGATACCACTGATAATAACGATGCCAGAAATAATAGTTTCTTAATTTATGTACCCTTTTTTAAAAAGTAGATTTTTTATGCTGGCGTATATTCATCCCAAGCAGCCGGATCCTCATTCACAACGTATTTGCCCTTCATGTCTTTGTTAATTACAAAACCAAAACGGCCATCTGATTTTATTTTTCCGCCATAAATTTTTTTGTATTCAAACGGTGCATTATCATTTTTATTATCAATCATATATATACTGAATAAAAGGTTATCACCTTTTTTTATGCCATACCTCTTTTCAATATCGCTCCAATTCCATTCTGCTCCTCTACCCTTATTACCAGGCTTAATCTTATGTTCTTTGATGGTTTTCTGTAACGAACCAACTTTTGTGGACACTTTTATAGCTACTTCTCCCTGCCACTGACTATTGCTGCCAAAAACAAATGCATAGGGATGAATTGATATCACTGACAATAATAACGTCATGAAAAATAATATTTTCTTCATACTTTCTCCTTATAAAAAATTACGCCGGTCTATATTCATTCGCCGCTTCCTGCTCAGGAACAACGGTGTATACATCAAAATTAGTACGCGGATCTTTTGAATGTTTGACTACAAATCCAAAGAGACCATCAGACGCTATTTCTCCCGTATAAATCACATTCCTATTACGCCCAGTAGCTATAGCTATATCAAATGGAATTTTATCACCCCGTTTAAATCTTGTTTTCTTCGCAATCTCTGCCCAGTTATATTCGGCTCCTCTACCATGATTACCGCGCATCGCCCAATGTGTTGCCACTTCACCCCTGTGAAATCGGCCGATTCCCATTGGGTCAACACTTACAAGTACATTTCCCACATCACTTTTGCTGCCATGCACAAATGCGTAGGGATGAATTGATACAACTTACAGTAGTGACATTAAAAACAAAATCTGCTTCATATTTTTTCCCCCTTGATTTTATTATTATAAAAAAGCACCCAGTTTAATGAGTGCTTCTTCATGATCTTAAGAAAATAGAAGTTATTATTGCAATAAGTTCTAAATTTTGTGAACAAAACTAAAAGGAGGTAATATCCTCATGTCATCCTGAACTTGTTTCAGGATCCAGTGTTTGTACCCTCATGGTAAAAAACTGAGGCGATAGCATAGATACTGGCAATTTAACTTGATTGAAAAAAATAATCCATCATGGAATAATACGCGTAAATATAAACAATATTTTATAGATGGATCCTGAAACAAGTTCAAGATGACAATAGTAGTCAATAGTCTTTTTTATTCTTATATTGCGTCGTAGCTTTAGCTTTCAAAATTTAATTCACCGTTTATCTCTTACATCATAGTCCAATCGCATTGCCGCACGAACCTCACGCATGGTTTGCTCGGCAACTTCGCGCGTTTGCTGACTGCCGGCCAATAATGTTGCCATAACATAGTCGGGATCTTTTTCTAATGCGGCACGACGTGTGCGAATAGGGTCTAAGAAAGCATTCAAAACATCAATAAGTCTTTTCTTTATCACCACATCACCAAGGCCACCGCGGCGATAATGTGCTTTGAGCTCTTTGACTTCATCTTTATTAGTGTCAAAAATATCAAGGTACGAGAAGACCACATTACCTTCTACTTTACCCGGATCAGAGACACGAATATGATCAGGGTCGGTATACATAGTCATTACTTTTTTGCTTACTACATCAGCAGGGTCACATAAAAATATGGCGTTGCCCAATGATTTACTCATTTTTGCTTTGCCATCAAGTCCGGGTAAGCGTGGCACTTCAGAAATAAGCGGCTTTGCTTCAACCAATACATCTACACCATACGTACGATTAAAGGTGCGCACTATCTCATTTGCCTGTTCTATCATGGGCAGCTGATCTTCGCCTATGGGTACTATAGCACCCTTTACTACCGTAATATCTGCTGCTTGGTGCACCGGATAGATTAAAAAGCCTGCAGTAACATTTTCGCCATAACCTTTTTGTGCAATTTCAGCCTTAATCGTAGGATTTCTTTTTAAGCGATTAATGGTAACAAAATTGAGATAAAATATGGCTAATTCAGCAATTTGCGGAATCATTGATTGAATAAAAATAGTTGTTTTATGGGGATCAATGCCAACAGCCAAATAATCGAGCCCTACTTGCAGCACATTGTCGCGCACTTTTTGTGGATTATCAAAATTATCAGTTAATGCTTGTACATCTGCAATCATTACATATTGTTTATAACTATTTTGTAATTCAACGCGATTTGCGAGTGAGCCTACGTAGTGCCCTAAATGAAGTGGGCCGGTAGGACGGTCGCCTGTTAATACAATGCCTTGTGCCATGGGATAAATAGTTTCCTTCTCAATAAAATAATTTTTTCTTAAAGATAGTATAAATCATTGCACGCAAAAACAAAGTCTATCGAGCAAATCATTGACTTCTGCTGTATTGGCAATGTTAGCATGAGGCTACTTCAACAAAAAATTGCGCTTTTCGTACTAAGGTACGTGGTGCGCCTGTATCAAGGAGCTCGCATGTCACTCATTCACCTTATTATCGGTTGGCACGATATAATCGAGGTACTCTTTTTTGCTACGCTCGTTTACTATTTTTCTCGATGGTTAATTAATGACAAACAAAAAAATCTACTCTTCTCTTTCTATGGCTATTGTATTGCGTTTGTCGCGGCATTTTATGGCAATTTCCCTACTATTGCAACACTATTATTTGTTAGTGCGCCCATCATGCTGGTGATTTTTATTGTGCTCCACCAAGAAATTTTGCAACGCAATTTTGTCAGTTTAAAAAATATCAGACCTGCTCGTACTCATGACACTGAAGATTGGGTTGAAGCGCTCATTCGCTGCTGTTTAATGGCCATGAATAACAATAAAGAATTTTTATGTGTTATTGAGCAAAAAGATTCATTGTTAGACCTGATGGATAGTGCCTTTTTTATAGATGCGCCCCTCAATTCGGGATTACTCGGCTTGTTGCTCGAAAACAATAGTATTGAATCAGATAAATTACTGTGGATTACGCATACTGGCGCACTGCGTGCTATTAATGCACAGTGGAATCTTGAAAAACAAAACCTATCCCACGTTGAAGAAGATACTACTAGTTGGAAGCATGCAGCTACTTTTATATCAAGCAAGACTGATGCAATTATCTTTAAAGCATCTCCTGCGCATCGTCTTTTTGATGTTGTTGTCCAAGAACAACAATTCGAGCGGCTCAATGCTACTATGATAATAAAATTGATTAAAAAATATCAGGGCTCTGTAAAAAAGCAAAGTCAGGGAGGAATAGATGTACCACATCATCAAAAAGGCATTAACCAACAACATCGCGCTTAAAATTGTTTCTATTATGTTGGGTTATGCACTCTGGAATACCGTGAGCCAACAACAAACCGTTACTATTTCTCGCGACGTTCCTCTCTATTTTTATAATATTCCTCAATCATATCATATCAATGCACCGGAAATGGTAACTATCGCATTGGAAGGTAAAAAGAAATATCTTAAGCTTTTAGCACCGGATCAACTTGCCATCCATATTAATGGACAAGAGTTACATATTGGTGAACAACCATTGATCATGAATGAAAAAAAATTATTTTTACCGGAAATAATTAAGCTGGTAAACTATTCTCCTACCGTAATTACTATCGACACACAAGAACAACTAAGTTAACGCTGCGCTTGTGAGAAAAATATCATTTAGTTATGTTCAGGATTATCGATGCAAAGCTCATCATCCACCATTTTTGGCACCGACGGCATTAGAAAGCGCGTAGGGGTAGCTCCATTATCGCCCGACACGTTACCTCAGCTTGGTTACGCCACTGGGCTTTGGGCGCAGCAAAAATATGGCAGCGCAGTAAACATTATTATCGCACAAGATACCCGCGAATCATGCGATGAGATTAAGATGGGATTAGCACGCGGCCTTTTAGCTCATACTATTATGCTCTCAGATGCAGGAGTATTACCCACCCCAGCAACCTATCTTTTAGCCAAAAATGATTCTACCATTCATTGTGCCATCGTCATTTCAGCGTCGCACAACCCCTATTATGATAACGGTATAAAAATTATTGACGCAAAAACGGGCAAAATAAGTGCAGAAGATGAGGCGCTTATAAGCGCGTATTACTATGATACGAACGCTATCATGAGAGTAGATGCTATCGGCACAATGCGCCAACTAGAACATGCACAACAAACATACGCAGATATGCTTATTGCACGATTCCCCAAAAATCTATTAGCCGGAAAAAAAATTATTATTGATTGTGCCCATGGCGCAACATACCAGATAGCACCACTCATTTTCAAAGCATTGGGTGCAGATCTGACCGTTATTAATGCACAACCCAGTGGGCAGAATATTAATGACACCTGCGGCGCAACCGACCCACAACAACTACAAGCGGCAGTCCTCGCACATAATGCCGACATGGGATTTGCCTTTGATGGTGATGGCGATCGTGTAACGGTTGTTTCATCTGTCGGAGAGATAAAGGATGGTGACGATATTCTTGCAATGCTCATGACAGACCCTACTTATGCCTCAGAACAAGTAATTGTAGGGACCATTATGAGCAATTGTGCTCTCAGCAATTTTGCTGCACAGAATGATAAACACCTTGCGTGCACCAACGTTGGTGATAAGCATGTTGTCCGTTATATGAAAAAACATAATTGTATTTTGGGTGGCGAGCCGTCCGGCCATATTATTATGACTGATTATTTAGATTCCAGTGATGGCATTTATACCGCACTCCGTTTGGTGCAAGCCTTGCAAGTAACTTATAATTGGGCCATGCACTCATTTACCCATTATCCACAAGTGATAATAAATATGCCGGTAACTGAAAAAAAAGATTTAACAAAGCCCGAAATACAACAGATATTCGCCATGCATGAACAGCTGTTGAAAGGGGGACGCATTATAGTGCGTTATTCCGGTACAGAAAATATATTACGTATTATGGTTGAAGATAGCACCCATGACAATAGCCTATCTTTGGCCCATTCGCTTGCAGATGCATTTAGCAAGCAACTCTCATAACAAGGAATCAGAAATTATGACAAAAAAATTACATGAATTTATAGAAAAAATAAGCACCTTTATTTGGCGCCTTTTTTTAGGTGGCCTGG
>JAKAUA010000038.1 GCA_021827875.1 bacterium
CGTCTTACAAAAGAAGGATTCAACCAATAGCGTAAAAGGAGTTCTCTTGGTACCTTTGGTCAATTCTGATAATTTTCGTATTTTTTGTGCGCTCATACGCAGAGATATAAAAGTTTTTTCTTCTGAGCTTATCGATACCATCATCGACGGCATTGTCCTTATTTTTACCGAAACACTCACCTATGGCGCATTTCTGCCACTCATGGGCATGCCGGCAACCGATATTGCTGCTATGTATATTGGTAGTATTGTTTTTATACTCTTCTTTTTGGGAGAAAATTTATCTATCAGCCATGTATTTGATTTGCGCTACGAGCGTTTTATTGATTATCAGCTCATTTTGCCCATATCGCGCCCCTGGCTTTTTGCACATTTTGTTGCATCATTTGTTATACAGACAGCCCTTATCAGTAGTTTGCTTTTAATTTTTGGTTTGCTTCTTTTGGGAAATAAATTTGCCGTTATTTCGCCCCATTGGCTATTACTTATTATTGTCTACTTCTTAAGTTTAATTTTCTTTGGACTCTTTTTCCTCTTGTTAAGCTTCATTACTCATTTTGAATGGTTTATGGATAATGTGTGGCCACGTATATTGTCGCCCCTCTATGCATTTGGATGTACCGTTTTTATTTGGAACAAAGTAGAAGAGCTCTCACCGGCAATTGCAAAATTATGCTTACTTAATCCGCTGACCTATATTAGCGAGGGATTGCGTGCTGCCGCTATTGGCGGGCAAACATTTATTTCTCTGTGGATATGTATTCCTGTCATAAGCATTTCTATTATCGCCTTAAGTTACTTACTTATGTATGGCATCAATAAAACATTGGATCCAGTATGATGAAACAAACAACAGCACCTAAACTTCAGGCGTTACGCATTTTTTTCGAATTTTTGCGTCGTGATTTTTATGTCTATTTCAAACGAATTAATACATATGCTATTAATTTTATTATTTTATATCCGTTGACCTATATAATCTCATTTGCGTACATACAAGCCAAAGCATATTTTGGCGCAGAGAATGTGACACAAGCAACTATATTTTTTGCCGGTAACGTAATTTTGCTTATTATGAGTCTTGCCTTTGAATGTACTATTTTATTGCTTTTTGATCTCGAAAACGAGCGCACCATCGATTATCGCATTACATTGATTAATCCACGACTGATACTTTTTGAGCAAATTCTATTTACCACGTTGTTCTCATTTTTATTACTCGCACCTTTCTTTCCCTTGACAACATTCATACTCAGGACACAGTTTGACAGTGCACATACCTCATGGCCATTATTATTCATTATGTTGTTCTTAACCTGTTTGTGTTGCGCTGCTTATCATATGTTTATTGCCTGTGCATTAAAAAGCTCAAAACAAATTGTTCATTTTTGGATGCGTTGTAACTTACCTTTAATTACCTTCGGTGGCTTCCTTACTCCGTGGTATATTATGAATCAATATTCATCTATTATAGGTAAGATGAGTTTGTTAAATCCTTTTTTGTATGCGACAGAAGGAATAAGGCAGGCAATTGTGGGCGGAACTATGTTTTTTTCTATTGCATGTTGCACCCTTGTTTTAATAATTTTTTCTTGTATCTTTAGCTTTCTGGCGTGTCATTTATTCAAAAAGAAAGTGGATCATATTTAGCATGCAGCTCACTATCTCACAGAATATACGGGTATTCTTAGCACTTTTGAGAAGAACATTTTTTGTCGTTATTCCGCATCTTAAAAATGCCTTGCTTGATGGTTTATTTTTGACCAGCATTTACGTATTACTCTTCGGCTACTTATATCCTCAGATGGGCATGAGCCCGGCATTAGTTGGCCCTGTATTTATAGGATCTATTCTTACCCTGTTGTGCGGTTTAAGTTACAGCCTCGCTGTACGTATTGTGCTTGATTTAAAATATGCACGCTTTATCGATTATCTTTTTACGATACCAACAACACCCTTCTGGATATTTTTATGGTATATCTGCTCATTCTTTATTGAATTGGTACTTGCAACTGCTCCGTTACTCACCTTCGGTCTTTTTTTATTACGTACAAAAATTGATTTGAGCATGGCGCACATCCCTTCATTTATCGCGGTCTATGCTATTACCATGCTCTTTTGCTCTATCACTTTTTTGGCATTTGGCATTCGCTATGAGTATGATTGGTTCTTTGATAACATATGGGCCCGCCGACTTACTCCTTGTTTGATTGCGAGCTGCTCTATGTTCCCCTGGTATAGAGTGAATGCTTTTTCTGCTATTATTGGTAGATTATTTCTTTTGAATCCGGTAACGTACATTGCTGAAGGGTTGCGTGGCAGTCTCTTTAATCCTGCGCTTTCACTCTCTACGCCACTATGTCTTGGTATGCTTTTTGTTTTTAATGGATTGGCAGTGTTATTTCTCATCAATAGTATTAAAAAAACATTCAATATGGTGTAATAAGTATGAATCTTTCATCATGCAAAAATCAGATGCTTCTTTTTTTACGCTTGATGCAACGTGATTGGTATCAATATAGAAATCGCATTGTAAGCTATTATTTGTTAAATTATGCTCTCATTTACCCGGTAATCTACGCTTTTTCATTCGGATACTTACAGGCAAACCTCTTTTTTAATGGAGCCGACCCGCTACGTGGCACTACGCTCTTTGTAGGCAACTTTTTATTAGTAGTTATTAATGTGTCATTCAGCTTGGGTCTTGAATTACTTTTTGACCTAGAGCATGAGCATACTACTGATTATCTCATGACTATTATGCCGGCACGTCTTATTATTATAGAAAAGATATTCTTTACCTCATTATTTACCTTCTTCATTTTATTACCCTATTATCCGGTAGCAAAGTTGTTGCTTGGCTCCTTTTTCTTAACGTCGTCACTTTCAATTCCTAAGGCACTCATTATTTTGTATGCAAGTAGTCTAATGTGCGCTGCATATAATCATCTAGTATCTTGCTTATTGCCTAATTCTGATGGCATCAGCCGTTTCTGGCGCCGTGTAAATACGCCACTATTTATGCTCGGCGGCTTTTGGGTGCCATTTTATGTGATCAAACAATTTTCTCCTCTGCTGGGCACCATTGCATTAGTAAATCCCTTCTTATATGTAACCGAGGGAATGCGCCAAGCGGTACTTAACTCCCCCATATTCATGCCCTTTGGACAATGTGCGTTTGTTCTTGTATGTTTTACTATTATTTTTACGTGCGCTGCGTTATGGTTTTTTAAAAGACGTGTTGACCATATTTGATTGAGGAATTTCTTTGATGATCATTAGATATATAGCCTTTATTGTATGTGGCAGTATTCTATTCGTGAGCGCATCTGAAAACATTCCAGAGACACATATTGATGAATTTGGCAATACAGAATTGCATTATGCCATGCGTCGTGGTTTCACTGCACATCATGCAATGCGTTATGAACATATGGGCGTAATCTGTACGCTTTTATATGCGGGTATATCATTCAAAAAAACAAACAATGACGGTCTAACGGCAAGCGAATTTGCTACTTGTTATGATACGGCAGACGGATTTATTCTTCCTTTGGCCAAAGAGGAGATTGAGCTCTATGATCAAGGAAAAGTTTCAATTCTCTATGGAGGTTGGCTAAAAAGAAATCATTCTGATGGTTATGATGCATGGTTAAAAGCATATGAGAAATCTAAAAGAAAAACTGTACATATTATTGTGAGTCCATATCGAACCGAATCACCGCCCATTCCCACACATCATAAAAAGATAAAATCAGCTGACTCTGATACTTCTTATAACACTAAGAGAACTGCTTCTATGCCGATTACAAGCACTACCGCACCACCTCATGTGCCTGCCATAATAGTTAGTTATGCTTCTTAAATCATTTCCTCTTTTTACCATAATGATTGAATCAATAATTTATTTTCTTATACACTAGAGATGATAAGCTTACGAAAAAAAGGCTTATATCATTTATGGGGGAGTAAGGAAATGTTTAAAAACTGTTTATTACTAAGCAGCATACTCACAATATACATGCACGCCATGGAACAAAACAAACAAGTAATTCATCTGCATACCTGTAAAGACGATTTAGATATTCGTATTAATCCCTGTCAAACAGTTCGCTCTTTAAAAGAGATCTTCGAAAATCGGGAAGGAATAGATCCAACTCTACAAGCAATTGCACCCATATGGAGACAATGGCTTTTCTTTAAAAAAATTGGTCCTACCTTATCTGATGATCAACAATTAACGGCCATCATTAATGATTATGACACTCACGATTTTGAATTGATATTGATTTCATCTAATAAGGAATACATAACAGAAAAATAACTTATCATCACAATAAAAAATGGGGGGGATACTAATGAAAAAACTTATAGTATTAATATTTTCTGCAATGCTTGCAAATAATGCCATGGAAGAACAACCGTATCAGCAGACAACAGAAGAAAAAAATGCATCACTAGAAGCTAAGCATGAAGAGATGTCCGATCTAATAGAAGAAGAATTTGTCCTAATATTACCCGGTATAAAAAGAATAAGAATGGCCTGCTTTAATGGAGCAACGTTAGAGATGATAAAACAGCATCTTTATGCGCATTATCATAACAAACCCATGCCGCTGCCAATAGAAGGACAAGTTTTTTACCCATTTAGATATTCAACCGATACAGTAATGGTAACGAGTTATCCGCTAAGAGCTAGTGATAACAAAAAAAGTCTGTTTGGCATTATGAACGAACACAACACAAACACCTTTATGGTATTTGGTCCATTACGTCCGCTTTCAATAGATTTTAATAAAAAAATAGCAGCTCTTATTGCAAATAATAAGACCACACAAAAAAACTAAATCATATAGTGATAGGGTGAAACATATGAAAAGATCTATACTGCTACTATTTATCATACTAGTTACTAATAATGCCATGGATGAAAAAAAAATAGATTTGTTTAATATTCAAGTACGGTTGCCCAGTCACCAATGCCTCAATATAGTATGTAGCTATGATATCACCTTAAAACAGCTCAAAGAATTTATTCACAAAAATCATGATACTGAAGACATGCCTTTACCGGTTGACGGGCAAGTTTTTCATCCCATAAAGCTAGACCCGCGATTCAACAACGTGATACGGCCCTCTAACGAACAAATTACTGATGATACTATAAGAGTTGCTACTATTGTATTAGCACATCATACTAGGATTTTTAAATTGGCAATACATACCGCAAATACTGAATAAAAATAGCCTTTATTATGATAATACATAAGAAAGGCTAAATCCTCCTTCGACGAAATAGATTTTTTCTGATATCATTTTATGCTGAAATGAAAGAAAAACCTCGAAAAATGATATCTTCTCCCATGGGAAAAATTCTACTTTTTTACAAATATGTCTCTATCCAATACCCAAAACAGATCCTTAAATGGCAAGAGAGTCTCTGTACCGAGCTTGGCCTAAAAGGACGCATTATCCTTGCTCATGAAGGAATTAATGCTACCCTGGGGGGGAATGCTGAAAATTGTGAGCGCTATAAGCTTGCTATGGAACAACATCCTCTGTTTGGCGGTATAGATTTTAAAGAGAGTGCCGGGGACGAGAACTATTTCCCCCGCTTGCGCATTGTAGTCAAGAACGAAATTGTCTATTTGGGTCTCGACCCTGAAAAAATCAGAGCTGAGGATGGCGGTACCCATGTGAGTCCGGAACTCGCCCATAAAATGATGGCTGAAAAAGATGAAAATCTGGTAATTCTAGATTGCCGCAACACGTACGAAACCTCTATTGGTACCTTTGTTGATTCTATCAAGCCACCTACCCAATATTTTAGAGAATTTCCCGGATACGTAGATAATAATGCTGATTTGTTCAAAGATAAACAGGTGCTTATGTTCTGTACCGGTGGCATTCGCTGCGAACGTGCCTCTGCGTATCTAAAATCTAAAGGTGTAGCACAAGAAGTGTATCAGATTGAGGGTGGCATTCACCGCTACATCGAGCAATTTCCTGATGGCTTTTTCCGTGGTAAAAATTATGTGTTTGATGCGCGTGTCAGCGTAAAAGTAAATGAAGACGTATTAGGATCATGTGCTTTGTGTCAAAAACCGTGCGATGAGTATGTTAACTGCCTGAATGCAAGCTGTAACAAACACTTTATTTGCTGCGCGACATGCCTTGTTGAATACAAAAAATGCTGCAGCACGACGTGCGTTGACTTACTTGCATCTGGACAGGTAGCACCGCGACCGTCACGCATTAAGGTTGAGGACCAATCAGTAACACAAGCGTGTGATCTCTAATGGAAAAATTGCAACCAATAATAGAACATATTTCTGCACTACCTCCTTTTATTACGCATAATGTTTCTCTAAAAGACAAAAATTGGTTCCGTACCGGCGGCAATGCAGAATTTTTTGCCGAGCCATCTACTGGACAAGAATTCCAAGAGGCTTTACAATTCGCCAAAACTCATAATCTGCCTATCACCTTAATTGGCGAAGGTGCAAATGTTCTTATTAGCGATGCAGGCATTGCCGGCCTTGTCATACGACCTGCGCTAAAAAATATAACTATCAGTCCTTATGATCATGAACATATGCTCTTGCATGCCGGTGCCGGTGTCTCTATGCATGATCTTATTGTCTATTGTCTTGAGCATAATCTACTCGGGCTCGAAGAATTTAGCGGCATCCCCGGCAGCGTTGGCGGATCTGTTTATATTAATCTGCATTACTTCGAATTTCTGATTTCACAATTCTTGCTTTCTGCTCAAGTGATAGAAAAGGCAACTGGCCTCATGCATGAAGTAGATAATGGCTGGTTTAATTTTGGTTATAACTATTCAACGCTCCATCAGAACGCTCATTATCTGGTGTTAGCTACGTTTAAATTAAAAAAAGCAGATGCATTGCAAACAACTTATGCGCAAGGCAGACGTATTGAAATTATGCGTCATCGTGCAAAGCGGTATCCAACCAAAAATACCTGTGGCAGCTTTTTCAGAAATTTTCATGAGCATGAAGTTACGCTTGTCAGCAATAACAAAAAAATGATTTATGTCGCTTATTATCTAGACAAAATAGGTGTTAAAGGACAACTACGTGTTGGCGATGCGCTTGTCTCACACCAACATGCAAATATGATTGTGAATGTTGGTAATGCAACAACAGCAGATATTATTCAACTTGCGCGTACTATGCAGCAAATGGTTTTCGAACAATTTGGTATTGTTCCACAAGCAGAATGTCGCTTACTTGGCTTTGATATGCATCCGTTACTTTCTTAGCGGCAAGTAAAAACTATCTTTGTAACCAAGTTCGTTTTAATTTTGCAGTTATCAACACGCGGTAATGAGAATCGCGATAATAGCGCATAATTCTATACCAGACATATAATAGAGCAAAAATAATTATTGTGCATAATGCTATATCATACGCAAAGCCGAAGTAGCCGCCTGAAAATAGCTCTATAGGAAAGTTTGTTTTGAACAAGCGTATTGCATCTTTTGCAACATTATACAGTAATACAATATCGACTGCAGACCAGTATACTGCTCTGAAAATTAAATCAACAGTAGTAGGTGATTTCTTAGTCCATTTTTTCACGATGAAGCGTATCACCATAGATAAGCACCATCTAATTATCATTAAAAAACCAAGGGCGAGTAATGATAAACCTACATGAATAAGTAGTACAACTAATAAATCAACAAAATATGACATATTTTTCTCACTCCTTGC
>JAKAUA010000078.1 GCA_021827875.1 bacterium
CTCGCTATTTTAGCGAATAAATCAAAGTGGCGCTCTTATCTATTTAATTTTCGGATAAGCTCTAAGAAAAAAAACTATTCATATGCTAGATAGCATAGCAACAAATGACCTTTTAATGATACTTCGCCAACGCTATATAGTAGAACAAGATCTTACTAACTTTTTTGATTCATTATAAACAAAATTAAGCTAAATCTTATTTTTATAAAATAATTTTTAACAAAAATGATCATCTTAAACACTGCCCAGAGCCGCTGCACAAAAAAATTAAAAAACATAATAGAATTCGATATTAATTCATCATCAACAACTCAAACAATCGTTACAATCAGTAAAATTGCAAACAGCGATTACCGCAATACCCACAAGATCACATTTGACAAATGTTTTATGACCAAGTACAACTAATGCTCAAGCAGAGCTCTAATTTAAAACATTTTTTTATATTTCACATAAGAGGATTTATGTATTTTTTATACATCATGTTACTGTTATCATTCACACTAAATTCCATTGCTGCAACCACACAAATGCATATTCCTAATCTTCCCCATAATGATCCACAAAGCAGTTTATCTACACATGATATAGCATGGCTACAAGAGATTATCGGCTCAGAAAATGATGTAAACAATGCGGCAAATAGTGGTACAGAACAAAAAGAGATTGAAGATACTAAATCAGAAGAGATTGATGACGAACTGATAAATATTATTTTTGAAGCCAATCCTGATCTTAATAAGATCATAGAAAGATTTAAAGTTGCCAAACAGCGCAATGATAACGCATTTAAACTTGCCGCTATCTTATTCGTTGGAGAACCGGGAACGGGTAAAACTTTTGCTGCACGAGCAGTTGCAAAAAAACTTGATGCTGACTTTGAATTTATTGCAACGCCCAATGCGGGAACACCTTTTCAAAATTCAGCATCAAACAACTTAGAGCGCCAAATCAAATGCGCACAACAAAGATCAAAAAAAGAACATCTTGTTATTTTGCTCGATGAAATAAATGGGCTTATCAATGCCGAAAAACAAGAGCATCGTGCTGACTCTGACCCTGGCTTGGCATTAAATATAATCATGGATAATGACATAAAAAAGAAATGTATCTTCATCGGCACTGCAAATGATATTACAAAATTGCCAAAATCATTACGAAATCGCTTTGATCAACTTACCGTTCAATTTAACAAATTTGATACCGCAACTAAAAAGAAATTATTTGCCTTTTTTGGCAAAGACGACTTATCAGAAGAAATGACTGCCTATGCTGCCAAAAAAACTCCTGACTATATGTCTATCAGAAATTTTCAAAATGTAACAACATGGGCACGCTTTAATGCCATTAAACGGGAGTCAGACACCGTATCTCAGCAGGACATGGACGCCGGTATTGCTGATGAAAAAAAATCTATGAATCATGAACAAAATAAATCTTGGATGACATCATGGGTGCCATCGTGGGAGACAACCAAAAGCGTTACTTATACTACATTTGAGATAGCACGATTTGCTGTCAGCGCCGCCCCAAGCTTGGAATGGATATAAAGCAAATCAAATCGAACAAGATAGATTAGATTTTGCTAAACAACAAGTAGAACACCAATACTCTACAGGATCACAAGAAACCCGAGTAGCATAAGGAGCAAGACATGAAACAATGCGTATATTTTTTACTATTATTTTTTTCCGTTACGCCGAAGATAACTGCTACGCCACTGGCAAAACCAACTAACCACCATAATCTTTCAATGGAATGGCTTTACAAAGTGGCGTCATATTCTTCATACTCTCTTGATATTCCGGAAGTTAGAAACAACCTAGATTATTATATCAATATGACTAAAGAACAACTCAGGACTTTAGAAGAATTGTATGTTTTCAAAGATAAACTACAATTTAACCACACCGCAAAACCATTAAAAAAATTTCTCGCTATAGCCTGTTGTGCAACACTGGTATTTATTTTTTTTTGCAAAGCAGGCCGTTATCACCCTTCAGATATGGAAGCGGAGATGTTGGTTGCATGTGCCGGTATCTCAAGTGCACCCATAGTTTTTTTGAGTATCGCAGGCCTATCAAATTATCATTCCGTTATTGACCTCAAATCACGACTCAAAGATCGACTTATTATCACAAGAAGCATTCTTGCTCGCCTACAAGACATTGAAACAAAAATGCAACAAGAGGCCAACAATGAACATTAAAATGATAATCTTAAGCATAATCTTAAGTTTGGGCGCCAGCCTACATATGGACTCGAATGCTAAGCATATTTCACCATATATAGAACCCCAAAGAATGACGTATGAATGGCTTACTTGGTGCCTGCAATATTCCCCTGAAGGAATTGACCATCCTGAATTGGTATATAATCGCATGTACTATACCCATCTTGTGCAAGAACATCTTTATCGCTTAGTCATTAAACTACCGATCTGCAACGAACTGAGTAATTATAAGTTTAATAAGGGATTTTTGGAGATTGAATCAAGCATACTCACGGCCTTAATAGCTTATTCTGCTTGCAGCATTGGTAATGTATACGAAGCAAATGAAAGTAGATGCGCCAAATATTGTTATATTTTCTCTGCAATCTCGGGACTACTTTCTACAGGTTTTCTTGCCAATGGGATACATAATATCAACAAAAGCTACACCTATGAAGACGATATTAAGGCAAAAATTGATCGCGATTTACATTTATTACAAATACTTGGCGTGCAATTAACACAAGACACTAAAGGCCGGTTTTTTACCGGCCTTTAACTATGAAAAGATAATTCATCTATGAAACGACCTTTTTTAAAAAAACTTCTTCTCAGCCTTAGCCTCTGTTTATCTCTCCTCTGCTATCCTTATGCGGATATGGCAATCTCAATAATGAGCGCTCTTGAGGTACATGCAGATAAAATCATGATGACCTTATCAGTCATCGCGTGTCGGTTTCTAACAGACAATAAACCGCTTGACTGCCTTGATATCTATAATTGCCTACAAGCATCAAAAGCCTCAAGCGTCACTCAACCACATGATTCAAATATTACGATTAGCTATACCCCACAATCTCTGAACAACAAAGTCTCTTTGGATCAAACAACCAATACCCTTACCGCGTCGATAGAACAACAATATGTCATGGATGTATCACAAACGGCACAAGAGACAAAAGCTACTCCGGCAAAAACATCGTCTGATAGAGTACGCCCTACAACACGCAGCACATTAAGGCCAATGATATACACGGAAGTAGATAGCACTTCTCAACTGCGATCACTTAATCTAGACAAAGACAAAGCAGGCACCATTGAATTAACCGGCGCAACGCAAAATTATGCATCGCACCATGCACAAGAAACACATAAGACAAAATATACCAAATCAACCGATTCATGCAGCAAACCACATCAACAGATTTTGCAAGACGCACACAAAAATAGTGTTGCTCTTGACCAAGCAGTGCATCACCAGGGCGGCCGCATGTCAGAGTTGCAGCGCAACACTCTAGCACTAGCCACAATCAGAAACAATCCACAGTTATCGGCACAACTTGATGAGCAATACAATGCTTTTGTGAATGCTTTAGAGCTATGCGCATATCAAAACAACAAGGCTCTGGTTCTAGAAAATCTAAACTATCTTTCAAATCCTGAAAATTTTAATGTTTTAAAGAGAGTCCCTTACCTGGCAGAACGATTTGAAGAATCACTCGGCATGGTTCATCACTTATGCTTGAATGAAGATGGCTCATTGAGGGCTGGCGGCATTGTAGGCCATCCGTTAGAGATAGCGCGTGCGATTGCTACATTCCACATGCCATTCAACGGACCCGCAAGTGTGTACACCCATGTAGTAAATGAAATGGTCAAAGCACAGATTACGGGAGCTCGCTTATTAGAAG
The DNA here is from genome assembly GCA_021827875.1 of bacterium. GTDB lineage: Bacteria > Babelota > Babeliae > Babelales > Vermiphilaceae > JAKAUA01. The sequence continues at coordinate 3,904 of JAKAUA010000078.1, forward strand.
ACGAACTTACACGATATTATGTTCAACCATATGTTTTCCAATTCATAGATCTTTTTGAAAGAAAAGAAACCTATGCTTCAATAACAGAAAAATTTTTATCTCATCCGTTTAATAAAGATATGTTCACACTCATGCACGCCTGTAAGGCAGAAAAATGGGATGTGGCAAAAGCAATCGCCGATCGTTATCAAGCGGAATTTGCGACAATGCGTGCTAACGATCTATGGGATAACGCCATACAAAGCAATGTAAATGCATCACAAACTTTATTTTATCAACTTGCCTATGAAAATGGGGTCTTTAAAAAATATCAACATCACCCGCTGTATCACCACCTTTTGCAACGCCCATATCCGCACTTACGAGCTGATGAAGCAGTTAATAAGAAATTAGAAGAAGAACATGTCATCAAAGATATAATCTTACAACAAGTAAACGTAACACGTGCCCCGCCACTCGTGGATAAAATTGCTTATCATTTATCTTCCATATTTTATGATCCTGTCGCAGTAAATAAGGCACTCTCTGGCCTATCAAAAGATCATTCTGATTCAGCGGTACGTGATGCTTACAATGTGTTTTTCAACGAACAAGGTATTTATCGTCGGTTGAATTATAATCCGAAAAGGTTAGAGGGGGTCACTCTTCCTGAATGCATAAACAACACATCACACGTCAAAACACGTATTGCTTTAAATACGCTGCTCAAAATCAAGCTTCCCGATGTAAATTCAGCACGTCATTTTAAAACAGCGCTCAACTATATTCAACAAGCATGCATCGATGAATCTCTAAAAGATGAATATACCGCGCTGGCTCAAGCAATATGCGATGCCATGATTATGCAAGAATCAGATAAAACAATTTTGCAACTGGGCGACTTTATCGAACTTGGGCAAACAGAAATCCAACGCTTGGAGCGCCCCTCCCTCATGCGCGACGCAGTCATGCTGTGTGAAAAAATTAATCAACCGGACATCAGCGAAGAAATGCGCGAAGATTATAGAAAAAAACTCTGCATGGTTGAAATAACGCGCAAAAAATTGCTCACCCTCCATAAAGATAAGCAAAGTTTATTAAGTATATTTTATAATGAAAAAATAAGACCATTCTTAGAAATAGTAGGGGCTTATGAACTGGGCATTACCTATGCGCAATTTATATATAATGAAATTGCAACACCGACCATACCAACCGTTCTGATGAAAGATGCGGGACAAAATGGAAATCAAGGTGATTACACAATAGAAGAGCTTGAAGAGCCGCCACAACCGCCACAAAATCCAAAAGATCCTGATCCAGCTAAAGAACTAGCTCGGGGTATCGCCTTGAAAAAGATATTTGATGACATTAAAAAAAAATTAAAATCAATGCGTCCTAGCAAGATGCTCAAGCAGTATCAAAAGAAAGGCACGTTTGATACTGCTAAAAAAGATTTTGATTCATTGGCATTGAAAAATGTAAAAGATATTAGTGACCATAAGGGGACAAAGTATATGGGAGAAATGCCCAATGGTCGGTCAAAATGTAGTAGTCCGTTCTCACTCTAGTGGTAAAGAAAATTGGCCTACCCTAGAATTCCAAAAAATTCCAAACGGCGACGGAACAGTCACCAAAGTTAGATATAGCGAATTATAAAACAGAAAGGATTAAAGTGATAGAAGAATGGATTCGTTGGAAGCCGCTAGATTTAATACTTTCTTCCATAGATTACTGCATTTATTCCTCTGATTATAATAATGGGAATTTATCGGTCATAATAGCAGGAAAAAATAATCTACAGGCACTACAAGTAACTTTTGAGCAATCCGTTATTACATACCGTGTTTTTGATGAATGGTATCGCATGAGACTCACCGATTATTTATATGAACAAAATGTGCGACTTAAAGACAAGAGTTGGACATTTTATACCATAAACAACTCTTTATATTTAAAATCATTAGCACAGTCACAAGAATCATGGCGCCATTACGGATTTTATACAGAAGAAAGAATGATGGACGTAATCGCTTCAAAAGAGCCTTTCGTGCAAGAAATAGATCTAGACTGATATTGGAGTAATAAAAAATGACTGACCAATTAATAAAATGGGAACCTCTCTCAAATGAAAAAGCAAGTAACTATGTTTTAACAGCAATCAAAGAACGCTCTTGGCAAGAGGTAGATCTTCGCATAACATTGTCACATATCAATAATGACGCAAAAAAAATTGATATTTATTTCAAATATGGATGCTTCGCGAATAGAATGATGCCAAGATCGCAAGATAATGAAACGATCTCCTCGCTTAAACAAGAATTAGGTAATTCTTTTGATGATGAACATATTTTTTTTAAAAGAGCTGATTCACCCCTTTTGCAATGGATGAGTCACCAATTCTATGATGCTGGTACCGGTAAAATTATCCATTTTTCATTCATCACTGCTAATATGGTAATCGATGTGGCCGCATTCGATGATCCGGAAGTCACTCTCATTAATGAACCTTAAAAATATTTTTCCAGAAAAAAATACCATTTAAACATTTCAAAAACCACCACAAAATTGAAAAAACCATAATAGAATCCAACACTAATTCATCATCAATACCTCAAACAATCGTTACAGTCAGTAAAATTGCAAACAGCGATTACCGCAATACCCACAAAATCACATTTGACAAACATTTAATGAACAAGTACAACTAATGCTCAAGCAGAGCTCTAATTTATAAACATTTTATATATTTCACATAAGAGGTTTTATGTACTTTTTATACATCATGTTGCTGGTGTCATTCACAATAAGTTCTATTATTGCGACCAATCAACCACACATTCCTAATTTTCCACTCAATGATCCACAAAACAATTTATCTCCGCATGATAGAGCATGGCTACAAGATATCCTCGGCTCAGGAAATGATGTAAACAATGCGACAGATAGGGTGACGCAACAACAACTTAATCTGCCACGACCAATTCCAAAGCGAAACATATCTCTCGATGATATTGACGACCAAATTATCGACATCGTGTTTGACCTGAATCCCCAGTTACAAAAGATCGTTAGTTCACACAAGAACGCCGCTGAACTCAATGATGATACTCTCAAAATAACTGCGATTCTATTGATGGGCGAACCGGGAATTGGCAAAAGTCTAGCGGCACAAGCAATAGCAAAAAAATTAAAGGCCGGTTTAACGTTTATAGAAACATCAAAGTTAGCGACCGAATACAAAAATTCTGAAGCACATAATCTTGAGCTATTCTTAAATGAGGCCGAGGCGACCGAAGGAACTCATGTAGTTGCCATTGATGAAATGCACAAATTGACGGATCATACCAAACAAAAAGACAGCAAGGATATGGATCCCGCTGTTACCTTACAAGGTGCCATGGATCGCAACAGAGGAAAAAGACTAATTTTTGTTGCTACTGCCAATGATATCAAAGACATTCCCGCGCCGCTGCAAACGCGCTTCCGTGATGGTAAAATAAAATGTGTAATGCCCAATCAAGAAGCTCGCGAAAAAATTCTCTCTTTTTACGCTGGTTCTTGGTGGTATAGCGAGGTCTGGCCTAAATGGGCTGCTAAGCTCACCGACGGTATGTCTATCAGGGACTTAGAGGGCATTGTTAATACAGCAAAACGTAATGCGGCCGATGACAATCGTAAAAAGATTAATCAAAAAGACTTTGAAGATGCACTTCAAGCGATGAAGGATTCTATCGCACTCGAAAAAGAATCAACTAAAGAGTGGTGTAAGCGGTGGGGCTGGTGGGCA
>JAKAUA010000073.1 GCA_021827875.1 bacterium
ATTTTTGGCCTCTATAGATCTCTACTTAGCATGGGGTATAGAAAGCATGCATTTCGGGGAGTATGTGTTTATTGTAATATAAACGACCCTTTCCCGCAAGAGACTTTTCTTTGTCGCCCTTTTTTCTTGTAGAAAAAGATCTTTACCCATTAAGTAAGTTCTATGTGAGGGTGTCTCTAAATGAAAGGAGGACTCGTTTTTGACTACCTTCCGGAGCTTATTATTATATTTTATATATATAGTTTATATAACTAATAATAATAGGCGGAGCGATTTTTGGTGGATAACTCTGCTAAAAATATTAAAAAACATGCTAGAATAAAGGATTTTTTACTGTTTTGGCGCTGGTGGATAACTTGTGGATAACTTTAAAAAATGGTGGATAACTTTGTTGAAAACTCTGTAACACATGATTGCATCGGTATATCGCTGGTGGATAACTCTGATTGCATTGACCTGATCTATTCATGCAAATGTTAAAATTTTATTGAAAATTAGTTATCCACCAGTTATCCACCAAGTTATCCACCAAGTTATCCACCAGCACAACAGAAAAGAAATAATGAATGCTTTGTTATTATTGTTTCTATACGGCAATTTTATGTTGTCATGTATTTATTTAAAAAGTTATGCCATGTATTGCTCGTCGCAAAGGTCGTCTTTTTGTAAGAGCTGTGTACTCTGTTTTCGGGAAAATAGATAGATATGCCGGTTGCTTCTTTTAGGTTTTTTCCTACTCTATTGGCAATGACTGCTTCTTCTATGAGCGAACGTCCCTTTGAGAGTAGTTGTTCTAGTTTTTCTATAATCATTGCTCCTGCCTTGGTGTCTGCAAATTCAAAGTGTTTGAGGCTTGCTTGTAAATTGCGGTAAAAATGATGCAGGTCTATATAGCTTGGCTCATCAAAGTGAGTGCAAAGAAATTTATTTTTACTTGCTCTTATGACGTTTTTAATTTTTTGTTCTTTTTGTAAAGACAGCGCTTCGAGTAGTAATTGTGCTATTTTGTCAAGATTTTTTTCTACGGATTCTATTGTTTCAAGGCGTATTGCAGACAAGGTATAGTCATCAGTAATTTTATTGTAGTTGTCGCCATATGTTTCAACAATATGAGTTATAAATTCAAGCGTATTAAAGGGTGACTCTTTGAGTGGTTTTAAAATAGTATCATAACGCCATCCGGCAGCTAATTCCAGCTCTTGCGATGCTATCATAAAATGGGCATGATTTTTAACTATACTTGCTATTTCAAGCATAGACATAAGACAGGCATCAAATCCTATAAATTCAAATTTTTTACCATTGAGAGAGTTGGTCTGTATCGTATTGAGGGCAGTGCCAAGATCTTGGTTGGTGAGATAATGGCCGGTTTCATCATCCCAACAGATACCACGCTCTTTTAGTGAAGAATCGCAACGATTTATAAAATCTAAGAAACCTATGGAGCGATCAAGTTCTAGTTTATTGGTAACTGGATTGTAAGTAAAAAGCGTCGATGGGTTTGTAATGCGAGCTCCAATGGGGTCAACTATGCCTGACCCATGGTTCCACAGCACAAGACCGTATTTTTTTGCCGGAAAAGAGGCAATGCCCCAATTGCAGAATGATATGAGTGTATTTGCAGTGCCGCTATCAAGAGGTTGATCAGCTTCTTTGTAGTCAGTAATCTGAAGCATTTTATCTTTTTCTATGAGATAACGGCGTGTAATCTTTTTGTTGTTTGAGATACGTGTATGACATTCAACAATTATATTAATATGTTGCGTTGATCCGATAGAGCACAGTTGTTGCAAGTTGCGTACTCCAAACCCTCTTAAATCATTATCCGCTGCCATATACACAAGCAAGGTCCACTCTTTTTCTGCGTGAGGGTCTCCTAGGTATGAGGTCGCTTGTTGCAATGATGGTCTTTTTCTTTGAATTGCAACGTCGTTGCCTTCAACTCTGTCTGCAACAAACTCTTTATCTATAAAAGAGGTATTTTCTTCTAGCATAAAACGTTCGTATGCTGACGTGTTGTGTGTTGCAAGAGCGAGAAGAAGTGATTGATTTTGGGCATGCGCAACAAGATGTGTAGTGGTTATTAAAAGAATAATAGTTTGTATACAATGCGCCATGAGCCCCCCTTTTTATTTTCACTACTTTTTTAGATGTGTCCTTTTATGTATCATAAATATTTGACGAGATAATAAGCAATAGCTTTGTCAAAAGTATGTTGGAACGATGATAAGTAAAGAAGTGGTGTTATGCGTGCGCAGCAACAGGCGGTAGCGTGCGCATGGTATGCTGTATTGCATTATGTAACATTAAGGCGAATGTTAGGAGGAAGCTCAATTGAAAATCAATGAAAAGAAGTTGTGCCGGATTGTAAGCAATAAAACATAAACTGATACATATAATAGAATGTATCCCTTGTGTTGGTAGCCGCAAAAGAGTGCTCCATTTTGAGACTAAAAACAACCATAATGCACGATTAAAGGATACGCTGTTCCAGCTTAGCAATGCATAGATTATGATAACAATCATGAGTAGGTTGTTTTTGTAAAAAAGACGCAAGGGAATCATATTTAAAAAGAATTGCCACAACATAATGCAAATTACCAAGTGCAGTCCGGAACGAGCAAGATAGTGAGAAATGCCCCACTCCATACATTCGTCACGCATAGAAAGATTAGTGGCGCGTTGCGTTTGTTTTCCAAAAAAGAGCGAAGAAAAAAGAGAAAATGTTGTGTGAGATATTTTGTTTTGTAATGCTTTATAGAGTTGTGTTTTAAGTTTGTGAATAAATCGTGCAAAAGAGATGTGGGGACGATGTTCTATTGTGCAATGTAATTGTGGCATAAAGCATGTTGCACTAGCTCCTTCTTTTAGTAGATAACGCGCAAAAGAATTATTGTTGCTTTTATTGAGTTTTATATCGTGCACGGTGACAATATCGCTTACTTCTAGATCTGTCGGTTTGTTGGTGTATATAAAAATAGTAGCGTTTACATATTGTTTTTGCTCTTTTTTTAGAATGTGATGTAGCGCAACGGTGACTTTGTATTTAAAATGTTGATTTTCGGCGTTTTCTATAGATTTTATTTTACCGGTGACGGTGCATATTTGCGCAGTAAAATTTTGTTGAAAATAATCAAAATCATTTATTTGGTGATGATAGCGCCATGCCCCTATAATAAAACAGAAAGGGATTACCAATAGAAATGCATGTTGCTTTGTGTTGTTGCACATTAATAATATACCGCAAAACAATGATCCTAAAATAAAAGAAGTTGTTAAGCTATAACCTAAAAAAGCGCCGTATATGCCCAGCATAAGCGCTACGTTTGCAAAAAAAAGAGGATGAATGGAGGGAAGAATTAGTCTGTGCAACATAAAATATAGTTATTGAATTGAAAAATGGTCTTCCGTTCTAAGAATTAATTTTTCAGAACAGAGGTCGAAGAGAACTTTTTCTATTCGCTGCGCATCTCTATCAATTAATGATAAAAGTTCTGACAAATAAAGCGACGGAAATTCTGTTAATAATCTAAGCACTATTCCTCTTATTTGTCTATCCGAACCTTCAAACTTGCTTTGTTTTGTATGGTGAGCACTTCTTCGATTGGGATTGGGCATGCTTTTTTTCAACATTACCCCATAATCCATAAGCGCATAATACCAATCACGTGCCTTTGTTTTATCAACAGTCGCTTGTATCAAGGGAATAAGCTCAATATCTTTTATATTAATTTTTCCCTTAAAAAAATGGTGTATAAAGACTGTTCTTATGTTTGTTTCTATGAACACGGTAGGCATATTGAATGCAAAAGCACAAATAGAAGATGCTGTTGCGCTTCCTATACCGGGAAAAGTCTCAAGGACTTCGGGCGAAGGGGGTAGAGATCCTTTGTGTTCATTAACCACTTTTTGTGCGATTTCATGAAGAAATTTTCCTCTTCTATTATAACCAAGGCCTTGCCAATGCAGGAGGACATCACGCAAGGGCGCTTGCGCCAAGCTTTCAAAAGAAGGAAAGTGTGTAACAAAAGAGAGATATTTTTGTGCAACACGATGAGTTTGTGTTTGCTGTAACATAATTTCTGAAACAACTATTTTATAAGGATCAGCAACATGCCGCCATGCAAAAGAGCGCCCATGTTGCTGATAAAAATCCCAAATTGTCTTGATAAAAGAAGTCAATGTTGCGTCGTGTATTTGTTGTTTATTCATGATTATTGTGCTGATGTACGTCCAATTTTTAGAGTCAACAATTTATCGCGCACTAAAATGCGTCGAGCTGCTTCTTTTACTTCTTCCAGCGTGATTTTATTTATAGCGTCTGCGCGCGTATCAAAGTAGTTGGCCGGAAATTTGTATTTATGTAAAAACAAGAATGTTTGCGCAGCTTGAGTTCCCGATTCAAAATTATTTACAAAGCTGTTAATAAGCGCCAATTTTGCCTCTTCCAGTTCGGCGACAGTTATAGAATCTATAACTGTATCAATGGTTTGTAGAATGGCTTTTTCTGCTTCAGCCAATCTATCAAGTGATACTATTGTTTTTATTAATACCATGCCGGGTTGCTCTGTTGCTTGAGTAACAAGAGAACCTTTTATAGTATAAAACAATCCGGTTGCTTCACGTAATTGAAATAATTTTGAAGCCATAGAGCCCAGTACGCCACCGCCAAAAATCTGATCAAAAAGCAACAACTTATCATAGTCAGGATTCTTGCGGTTTACTGATAATGCAGCCATACAAAGTACGACTTGATCACGGTTAATAGGATAAATAACTTCAGTTTTTACCGTTTCATTGAGTGGGGGAAATGCAATATCTTCATTGGTATGTTGCTTCCAATCCTTCAAGGCATCTTCAAGTTGTTGCGATAATGTTTTTATATCAATGTCTCCGGTAATGGCCATTGTTGTGCCATAAGGGTTTATATATTTTTTATAAAATGCAACAATGTCATCGCGCGTTATTGATTGCACTGATTCAAAGGTACCTATACTATTTTTGCTATAAGGGTGCCCTTGATATAATTGCTCTCTGAGTAACTGGCCTGCAAACTGATTTGGTTCGTCCCAGAAGCTTTTTATTTCTGCAAACATCTGTGCGCGAATTTTTTCAATTTCTTCTGTGTCGAATGTTGCATTCATGAGAACCTCGTGCAAAACTTCAAACCCAACAGACGCATGTTGTTTTAAGAAACTCATAGATATTCCGCCGGGATAAGCCTGAAATTCTATGCCCTTGGATTCAAGTTCTTGTGCAAATTCTGCGGCATTATATTTTTTTGTTCCCTCAGATAACAGCGCCATGGTCATAGAACAAAGGCCTTGCTTGTCTATAGGGTCATAAAATGATTTGCCTTTAAAAGAGAGCGAAATATTTATTTTAGGCAATGTATCATCTTGATAAGAGAGCAGCGCTAATCCATTGGATAACGTTTGTGTATTTGCTTTTGGGTAATCAAAATTGAGTGGCTTGCCGGGTGTAATGGTATTTGCGTACTGTGCAGGCTCAACAGGCGTTGTGCGCGGGCGTTTTGCTAAAAACTCTCTATCTTGCTCATCAGAACGTTGTTGCATAATGTTCCAATGTTTACGTTCTGCTTCAGGTAGTGAATGTAAATAACCCGAATTCATCTGCGTTTTGCGTAGATATGTTGCGCAAAGCTCTTGTATTTGTTGCTTGTAATATTCATTAGATTCTTTGAACATATTGAAGATATAATCTTCTGATTGAGTTGCCAGGTAGGTTTCGCCAAGTGCATATGCTTGTTGTTGTGAGTTTTCTAACAAGCTGTAAAATTGCATTTGTGCCAGGCTGAGAGCACGTTCCAACTCTGCGTCGTCGATACCATTTTTACTAATAGATTCCAGTTCTTCATGTATGATAGCTTTGATTTGATCAATAGATTCAAGATCAGACGGTTCAACATAAATAAAAAATAAACTATGATCGAACAAATTCCAGACGAATGATTCAAGTGATGTTGCAAGCTGCTCTTCATCAACAATTCTACGATAAAGGCGTGATGCTTTTCCGCTACCAATAATAAAATTGAGCAAATCAAGTACGGCATAATTTTTTGTTGTTGCGCCGGGAACCACCCATGCAAAAAGACATGCCGGTTGTGCAACATCACGATAGAGCGTCACCGATTTTGCAACAATATCATCATTCCAATAAAATGGTTCTTTTTGATAATTCGTATTTGGCTCTATTTTACCAAAAGCATCTTCTGCTGCAGCAAATGCATCATCTGCATCTACATCACCTACAATAACAAGTGTTGCATTATTTGGCAGATAATGTTTTTTATAAAACTTGTGCAAGTCTTCTGAATGTATATGCCAAAGATCTTGCTTGTAGCCTATTACCGGATAATGATAAGGATGATCGGGAAAGATCGCAGCGAATAAATCTTTTATAATTGTACCGGTGTAATTATCACGCCCCATTTTTAATTCTTGAATAACTGCTTTCATTTCAGAATTGAGATGATCTTCTTTAAAGGTGCAATTAACCATGCAATCGGCAAAGATTGGTAACATATCCTTCCAGTTTTGCGTTGGCATATCAAAGCGATAGCCGGTGTAATCGTACGAAGTAAACGCATTTGCCACACCGGACAATTTGTGGGTCAAATCATTAATATCAGATTCGGATAATGTTTTGGTACCTTTGAAAACCATATGCTCAAGAAGATGAGCTAACCCTTTTTCTCCTGTTTTTTCATCTTTTGATCCCACGTTATACCAGATTTGTAATGATACTTTTGGGATAGCATGAGTGGGGCGGACAAGTACCGTTAAACCGTTAGAAAGTATTTTTTTGAATACCGGTTGTTGTGTTGATTTATCGGTTGTTTTCATGTCATCAATACCTTGTTTTAAAATTTCTTTTTCATACGGCAATAAATCATCATTATTCATTGCATTACTAATATTCAATAGGAACACCGCTAGAATCACTACTCTCATGTAAGTTCCCCTTTGATAAGCAGATATAGTTATTTAAAAACTGACACTGATATTAGCACCAATGACCGGTATGAGCGCAATATTTTTTCCTTTAAAGGGGATGCGCGCATAGGCGGATATATAAGGAGTTACTCGTCTGTCTTCACTCATGTGCTTAGAAAAATCATAGTCAGCTACTAGGTACATATGATGCATGACCCATTCTTGTAGATCCGGCGCTGTATTTGCGACATTGGTCGAAAATGTGCAGGTATCAAATGACAAAGTATCAGCATCATGCTTAAAGAACTGATATCCAAGCTTCAATCCGCCACCGCGACAAAAATTGTATACTTTTGCATATAAGTTAAAACGTTGATACAATCCCCAATCTCGATATGCATATACTTTTTGCAAAAGTAATAATTCTGTTTGATCAATATCAGTTTTAATGCGTCGCAGTCGTGTGTTTCCAAATAAGTGAAGTAATTCAACATCGAGCCCTAACTTCATGATGTAGGATAGAATAATATCAATCCCTCCGCCACCAAAGACGCCGTATGCGCCGTCATAGCCAAAAGGTACTGCCATGACAAGATTTTCATTTTGGCGCTTGCCGGTTGGTATATTAAAACCAAAGCGACCATTGAGATCAACTTCTTTAAGCATGGGGCGGCGCTCTTCTTGATGAAAATCTTTAAAAAATTCTATTAAAGCAA
>JAKAUA010000081.1 GCA_021827875.1 bacterium
TCCGATCTGTCTGTGAAAAAATAGAAGATAATTCTGCATATGATAAAGTATTAGAATATTTCTGGGGCACTGATGATTTTGATACTTTATATGATAAAGTAAATCATATAATCATCGGATATGAATCGCGTCTTTTAGACCTTAAAATAGTCCACGCAATTGCGCAAACGCAAGGTCACATCATTCTATGCGCAGGTGCTAATCATATAAATCGTATTAAGCCTGCATTAGAAGAAATGGGATTTGCCGGTATAAACTATAAAGGTACTGAGTACCTTAGCGATGGTGTAGAACCGGATGCGCTTGAAATGACACAAACATTAGATGCATTCTACGGCAATCATGAGATAATTACTACAACGCCATCCTATTTTGGGGTAGGTAGCTTGATCGTTCTCGTGTTATGCGTCTTAGTATTAATTTGTGTAGCAAGCATTGTTCTAATGAATCGCAGAAGACAAATATTTATTAGTTAATGTAATGAGGCAGAGCACTTTAATAGTGCTTCTGTCTTTTATCTTTTTTACGAGGTTTATTTAAATGAACTATTTAACAAAAGCACTCTGCACACTTATCATCACAAGTACATTAACTATCATAGGTGGTGAACAAGATTATATGAGTACTGCAGGTAAACTATGGAGCGCCATTGGCCAAAGCAAAGCCATTACTTTATTCCGAAAGAACGTCCACGCGCCCATAACAAAAGCGCTACTCTCTCCTTATCTTGGAACCAAAAAAGCAAATAAAGAATACCAAAAACTAGGTAGGCAAGCTCAATTTGCACTAGGAATTCCTGAAAAAGATCTCGTGGATGTAAGGTACAAAACGTTCCGTAGCTTTCTCCCACGTACTGAAACAGCTATAGCAACCGCTGATGCTATTTATGTGGACGACTATGTATTACATCAGCTGCCCAAAGATGCGTGGCGTACCCTCATGTTACATGAAGCTGCACACGTGAAATATAATGATGACTCAATGCAAGCTCTGCACAACATATGTGCTTTTGGTATAACAGCAGCTCTGCTCACACGTATGCATAAGAATGCATTCATCAAAAAGCATGCTCGTTTATTTTCATATCCATTTGCTGCCACAACATTCACCTTATCCTATCTTATGAATACAAAATTCAAACAATTTGCTGAGCGTCGTGCTGATACCGCTGCATGTTATGCAACGCAATGCGCAAACTGTGTAAATAGCTATGGCCATCATATTAGTAAATACAACAAAAATGATATGGGGTACTTAACACAGCACGAAACAGATGCAATAGCCCGCGAGCTAGAGAAAAAACAGACCTATTCTTGTACGTATCATAAACCGTTATAAGGAAATAATCATGAAAAAATTAATATTTTTATTATCAATTCTTATAGTTGTTCCAATTATCGCCTCCGACCCTGTAGAAGATGTCAAAGCAAAATGGATGAAATGGGCAAATGAGAATGTTGAGCAAGAAAAAGCACGCTGCTTAGAATCTATTAAGATGACTGATCACTTTGATGATCCTGACGTACGTAAGGCTGCATTACACAATTTTCGTAATGGTACGACTAAGGGGCGTTTTGCAACAATTAAAGGCCCCACTGAAATCGCACAAAATACAGACCCTATCGTTGAATTAGCGAAAAATATTCTGACATGTCCTGCCTGTGAGAGTATCAAAGTACTAATCCATAACGATTTATCCGTTGACTTTGGAATTAGTCGCAATTATGATACTAATACATGTAATCTATATGTACCTCTATCTGAGCTTGATAAGAAAATAGACCATTCAGAATCATTGCTTCATGAAAAAGCGCATATCATATACGAAGATTCACTAAATCATGAAAAAATGGGGATTTTGTCTCAAAAATCAGGTCTTTTTAAAAATAAGATACAAAGCGCTAATCATTCAGAACTGATATCATCATACCTTAAAGCGCAAGAAACAAGAGCTGATGTGTATGCTACAATAATATCCCCACAATATGGTGATAATCTATGTCATTCCTTTCAGGAATTCGGTAAGGAAGTAATAATAGATTTTGGAATTTTTAGAGTTTCTACTGTTCCTATATTTGGATCCAATCATCCACACCCTAAAGACCGCATAGCTCTATTACAACAAATTAAATCAGAACTTCAAGACGCGGAACAAGAAAAGCGATATATGACAACTGCGATGCAAGCCATGAGCGATGATCAACTTGTTTGATTGTTAAGGATAACCATGAAAAAATTAATATATGTATTATCAACTCTTATAGTTGCACCAATTATCGCTTGCGACCCGGTAGAAGAAGTCAAAGCAAAATGGATGAACTGGGCAAATTACAATGTTGAGAAAGAAAAAGCAAAATTGTTTGATTATTACGAGATCTCATCAGAATTGCTTAATGATAAAGATATTCAAGAGCAATTACGTGAAATGTATCCGTCGCCTCAAAGTGATTTTTTACATTTAGAAGAAGACCCTAGAGATCCACTTCTCCAATTAGCAAAATCAATTTTAGCTTGTGATGAATGCAAAAATATCAAGGTAAAATATGAACATAGTCCAAATGCCTCAGTGTGCATCGCAAGAGATGCTGCAACTGCTACCTGTTGCATTTCTATGCACCCAAAAGAGCATAAGGATAACAATAAAAATGAGATCATAGACATACTACTGCACGAAAAAAGTCATGTTATATATCATGATAGTGAAGAGAGATGTCAAATATTAGCGTTTATTCTTGAATATTCACCCACCGCAACAAGGCTTGCTGCCTTACAAGAAAAATATAATACAGAAGAACAGGAATATCTTGATAAATGGAGGAAGAATCGTAAAAAAAGTAAGAAACAATTTTTTGAAGATGATGTCTATAAAGAAATAGGCCTAAAATTAAAAGAAAGTCGCTTAGAATATCTAGAATTCAGACAAAATGCACCAAAAAATATGGCCCCCTATAGAAAAGCAAAAGAAACCCGCGCTGATGTCTATGCTGTAATTGCCTCTTCACAAAAAGGTGATGGTCTTACTACATCCTTTCAAAAAGATTTGCAACAGGAATTTGAAGGACGTATTTCTCTTTCTTATAAAAGGCATCCACATCATAAAGATCGCATCATGCTACTCAAAAAAATTAAATCCGAACTCCAAGGTGCAGAACAAGAAAAGCGATACATGGCTACCGCTATGCAAACCATGAGCGATAATCAACTCATTTGATTTATTAACAAAAATTGATTAATGTTTTTGACGCTCAGTGTTACGAATAAAAAAGGAGAACTACTATGAAGCGATACATTAGTCTCATTGCAGCAGCTTTACTTACCTCATGCTCAATCGGCATAACTGCGTACGATACGCCTACCAAACAAGCTGTCAAAGATAAATGGATGAAGTGGGCCAATGATAACGTAGATCAACAACGTGATAATTTTTTTGATCTGTATAAAATAAATATCGCTCATTTTAATCCAAATGAAATGATGGGCCAATTTATAGCTGATTATGATCAAGCTGTTGAAAAAGAGCTTAGCGGATGTACAAATGAAGAATCGACATCTAAATCAGCCATTTATGCAATAGCATCAAAAATTTTTCTCGGGAATCCACATCAAAAATTAGAAATAGTGCATAACAAAGAGTTGAAAGACATTGGCGTTACGCCACATTACACAGATCAAAAAATATTTGTGACTGCCAATTGTGATACATTAGCTCAAGAAGACCCTACCGTTATTGAAGGTATATTACTACATGAAAAAAGTCACATTGTACATGCAGATCCCTTGATTTCAAATCTACTGCAATGTCTCGCCTTTTACTCGTCAGATGATACCAACGAAAATATTGAACAAAATAATTACGCTTTTCAAAAAGCATGCGAGACGCGTGCTGATATTTACTCTGCAGTGAATAGTGTCGATCATGGCCAAGGACTTATCACTTTTTTTGAAAAGTATATGGGCCACGATTCACCTCATCACCCAAAAGATGAAGACCGTATAGCATTGCTTAAGAAGATCAAAGCAGAATTGGATGCTGCATCATAATGCATCTGCATAGCCAGCAACACGATTAAGCCAACCGGTCAACCATCGTTTTTCACCTTTTTCTACCGGGCTGAGCGTTACACGCTGCTCTAATATCTTTTTTGCTTGTGTAATAAATTCTTTGAGAGGATCAGCTGCCTTGTCATCCATTGCCTGCAAGACCTGCAGCAGCCCCCAGCCCTTGCCTGCATGTCGCTCGGTCGGCTGCGTGCCTTCTCCCTTAAAATGTACATAATCAATCAGCGCAAAAAGCCCTTGAGGCGATTGTGCCAACTTATCAAACTGGCGCGCGATATGACCACGCTCATTTCTTTGTGCTGCGGCCAGCAACACATCCCGTGTTTTTAAAAAGCGCTCTACGACAAACTCTGCCTGTAGCTTTATTGTATTTGCGAGCAAACTACGTAGCTCATTCATCTGCGCACTATTTTGTGCTGCCAAAAATTCTTGCCGCGTATGCCATGGGCAACCATTAATGCGTGCTTGCACGAGCCAAGATGGTAACGTTACTTTATGCTGTTGCAAAAAATCGAGCAATTCAGGAAATGTCTCTTTGTATGATCCCGTCGTACCAGCCGGATACCAAATAAAATGACCAATACCCAACGAAGGGAAAGCCTCCCCCTCATTCCATGAGGTAAGTTTGGCTACAGATTTGCCCGCTTCGCGTTGCCACAAGCGTTCTGCGAACTTATTTAATTGCGCGTCTGTTAAAACAGAAGTGGCAAAAGCAAAATGTGATGATAGTAATAATGCCGTAAGGCCTATTTTAACAATCAAGAGCCAATTTGAGTTTATCAGCATAGGCAATAAATTCTTTTTTTAAATGCTCGATAAAAGCATCATCCAGTTCTATAGGTTGCTCAAGATCATGCTTGCCTTCTGTCATGTGCGACTTGTTAAATGCTTCCATCGCGATTGCGAAGATCTGTGCAATTTGTGTGCCAACTACCGCAGGATTTTTTGGGTCGCTCAACAATGTTGCAAAATTACCGAGCATATTCAAAAAAGTAGTAAGAATGCGTTTGGTCTCTTTTTCGTCCTCATCAACTATTTGATTGTTTTCTTCTGAAGCGAGAGTTGATGGCGCCACGACAACGAATTGCTCCTTCCCTGTCACGCCAGCTTGCCCAGCCATAGCGTCATTGCGAAGGCTGGAGCCTTGCGCGACGGCGGATTCTTTTTTAGCAAAAATCAAACCAGTTGCTACCAATAAGCTGCATAGCACAAGCTGTTGCATTACTTTCATACGCTCTCCCAGAACAAATCAGAATATATTTTTTATCTGACTATAGCGCGCAGTGTGTGCATAAAACAAGAGAAGATGTGTGATTAATTAATCGTTAAAAGTATTGATCGTCTTTGTATCACGCGTGACCAAAATCTGCATAATACGTTTTTCCGTCGCACGTTGTACTTGGAACCAATAATCTTTGTACAACAATGATTCACCTTTTTTTGGCAAATGGTGCAAGCGCTCAGTAATAAAGCCACCTAAGGTCTCTTCCTGCGTATCATCAAAAGAGATTTTGAGCAGATCGGTCATTTCAGTCAACGATATGGTCGCATCCACCAGCCAGCTACCCTGACGCACGGGAGAAATTTTTTCATGAATTGGTTCTTCGTGCTCATCACTGATCTCACCCACAATTTCTTCCAGCACGTCCTCGAGTGTAATAAGACCGGCAATCTCACCATACTCATTAATCACCAAGGCAATGTGCACATGCTGATATCTGAATTCACGCAGCAACTGATTTACCTTTACGCTCTCCGGCACAAGCAAGATAGGACGCAACAACTCTTTGAGCTGTTTGCTTGGATCAGTAGCAATGGCAGCCACCACATCTTTGAGATGCACCATGCCTACCATATTATCTTTGTTATCAAGCCATGCGGGAAGACGGCTAAATTGATGCTCAATAAATAGATCCAGTGCTTCTTTGGCAGTAAGTGTCACCGGAATAGATACAATATCTGAAGCCGCAATCATAATATCTTTTACTCTTGTGCGACCAAGCTCAAAGATATTTTGCAACATGTCAGTCTTTTCTCTCTCAATCAATCCTTTTTCAAAAATGTAATCGATCAAAAACTGAATCTCATGTTCTGAGGATACCCATTCACTGCCGGTTTCCGTCTCACTAGAGCCGCTGATTTTTGCAGTAATAAAATCAGTAAATCCAATTAAGAAGCTAACGATCGGATAGAATAGATAAAAGATGATATTAGTGATCCACAGGCTCGAGCGGAATAGCCCTTCACCCCTGCCACGCGCTAAGTTTTTTGGAATAATTTCTCCAAATAACAGGATTGTTACCGTAGCCAGCACAATACCTGCCCAAAAGCCAAGGCCATGAGAAAGATGCAAACGGCTAAATATTATCTGGGTAATATTAGTGGAAATGGCCGATAAAATAACATCGGCCAAGTTACTTGCAATAAGGATCGTGATCAGCACACGATGAGGGTGTCTCTCCAAGCTTTGGAAAAGCGTATGATAGTGCTCTGATGATGCCGCAGCCATTTCTTTCAGCTTAAATAAACGCAATGCGGCGATACTTGTTTCTAAAAATGAAAAAACGGCACGACAGAAGAGACAGATAACAAAAAAGATTATATATGCAGTAAGCGAACTCGGGCTATCGTCTAACATAAACAGTGTCCTTTATTATCAATTATATGCTTCAATCCTATTACTCCATTGACTCATCATCAATGGTTTCTTCATCTTCTTGCAATACCAAATCTTCAAATTCTTTGTCAAAGAATGTGCGTAATTTTTTGCTGCGAGAAGGATGGCGCAACTTACGCAATGCTTTTACTTCGATCTGACGAATACGCTCTCTGGTTACCGAGAAGTCTTTACCAACTTCTTCTAAAGTATGCTCAGAAGCAACGTCAATACCAAAACGCATTTTGAGCACTTTTTCTTCACGCGGTGTCAATGATTTCAACACCTCACGCACACGCTCTTTCAAATCATTATTGGTTACGGTATCTGATGGCGAGAATTCATTTTCATTTTCGATGAAATCTTTAATGAATGCATCTTCACTATCACCTACCGGTGTTTCTAATGAAATTGGCTCTTTGGATATCTTGATAATATTTTTAATCTTCTTTTCATCAAGATTCAACTCTTTTGCCAATTCAGCATGAGAAGGCTCACGGCCATGCTCTTGTATAAAGGTGCGCTTGATCTTATTAATCTTGTTCAACGTCTCAACCATGTGTACCGGTACACGAATAGTACGTGACTGGTCCGCAATGGCACGAGTAATAGCTTGACGAATCCACCAGGTTGCATAGGTAGAGAATTTGTAACCACGTTCAAATTCGAACTTTTCTACTGCTTTCATCAAACCGATGTTACCTTCTTGAATCAAATCAAGGAAGTGGAGACCACGGTTAACATATTTTTTTGCCAAGTTA
>JAKAUA010000076.1 GCA_021827875.1 bacterium
ACAACCCTGCAAGCAAGCTCAGGCTATAGATAAGTTTTTGGATATTCATTACATTACTCCCCATAATATAAATTTAGTCACTTTTTAAATAATATCATATTTAATATTATCAGTTTGAAAATTAAATTTTCAATAAAAACTATATAAGTAAGGTTCGTTTGCTCTTTTTATACTGAAAAAGACATCATTTTTTGTTTTTGGTATACTTCTTTTTAATTTTACTTCACAGTCGATCCCCCCATTACCCACAAGAAAGTTTTTTGAATATGCGTACCCCCGCCGTCGAAATAGCCAACCTTACCGTTGCCTACCACAACAAACTGGTGCTGTGGAATGTTAATTGCACTATCGAACAGGGTGCTATGGTAGCTATTGTTGGGCCAAATGGCGCGGGCAAAAGCACATTACTTAAAACTATGCTGAGTCTTGTGCATCCGATTGCCGGGACTATTAATCTTTTAGGGTATTCACACAAAAAATTATTACATACTATCGCTTATGTACCGCAACGATCATTGGTTGATTCGGATTTTCCGGTAACCGTACTTGATGTAGTGCTTATGGGTACCTACAAATCATTAGGCTGGTTTAAGAGACCGGGAAAAAAAGAATATGATGCTACATATGCAGCAATAGCCGCTGTTGGCATGCATGATTATGCGCATCAACCCATTGGGCAACTTTCAGGAGGGCAACAACAGCGCGTATTTGTTGCACGTGCATTAGTACAAAATGCGCAGATGTATATGCTTGATGAGCCTTTTATTGGCATAGATAAAACAACCGAGCAGATAATAAGCTCTTTATTAAAAAAAGAGCAGGAAAAAGGTAAAACCATCTTGATAGTACACCATGATCTGCATACGGTAGCATCCTATTTTGATGCGGCATTATTAATAAATAAAAGCGCCATCGCATATGGGCCTCTCCAGATGAGCTTCACTCCTGAAAATGTACAAAAAACATTTAACTACGCTTCACCATCAGACATTTCAGGGTATCGTCTATGATTTTTACCCACTATTATCACCTGTACCTTATTTTAGTAGGAAGTTCATTCATCGGATTAATTGCCGGCATGTTAGGATCTTTTGTCTATCTACGCAAACAGAGCTTATTGGGCGATGCCGTTTCGCATGCCGCACTGCCCGGCATTGTGCTTGCATTAATTATTACTGCCAACACATCACCTACACTCTTACTTTTGGGCGGTGCTCTTTCCGGAGCCCTTGGCATTATACTCACTGAACTTATCAGGCGGGTGTCCAATATTCATAATGACACTATACTCGGCATTATTTTATCAGTGTTTTTTGGTTTCGGGCTTGTCTTAATATCTATACTGCAAAAATATCCTCGTGCCGATCAGGCAGTATTAAATAAATTTTTATTCGGCAACATCTCTATTCTGCTCATGAGCGATCTTGCGCCTATTATTATCATAGGAAGCTGTGTAATTATCGCTATCATCTTGTTCTGGAAAGAATTAAAAATGCAGAGCTTTGATCCGGAATTTTGTTTAACTATTCCGCATGTTTCATTCTTTACTAATAACCTACTATTGCTCTTACTTCTCATGGTTATTATCATGTGCTTGCAATGCGTCGGCGTTATTTTAATGAGCTCGTTGCTTATTGCCCCGGCCGCCGCCGCACGCCAATGGACTACGCATATAGGTACCACTACGAGCCTTGCTGCATTCTTTGGTTCATCTGCCGCTACCTTAGGCACCTTAATAAGCAACTATCTGCATACTCCTACCGGTCCAACAATCGTCATTATCTTGAGTAGTATAGTGGCATGTTCTCTTCTTTTTGCGACAAACAGAGGGCTACTTATTGCAATTCGTAAAAAATCAGCATTAAGTGGTGAGTAGGATATGGTATCTCTATTACAAATACAAATCATACTTATTGCATGCCTGACCTGCTTTATTACCGTACTACCCGGCACTTTTCTTGTATTACAAAATAGTGCGCTCATGAGTGATGCCATTAGCCATGCTATATTGCCGGGCATTGTTATTATGTTTTTATTTATTAAAAATCTTAATTCGCCACTCTTGCTCTTCGGCGCCACCCTTGCAGGGTTGTTGAGCGTGCTGCTTACTCAGTTACTTATAAGTAGTCAGCGCACCAAAAAAGATGCCGCTATCGGACTGGTTTTTCCTCTTTTCTTTTCCATTGGTGTCACCCTTATTAGCCTGTATGCGCGCAATGTACATATAGATGCTGATATGGTATTGCTGGGCGAGGTAGCATTTGCTCCTTTCAACCGCGCTACTTTTGTAGGCTATGATGTTGGCCCGGTCGCTTTTTGGTCCTTAGGAGCAATAGGCATAATTGCACTTGCTGTTATTATTTTGCTTTTCAAAGAATTCGTACTGATCTCTTTTGATCAAGAATATGCACGCGTCGCAGGATTTTCTCCCACATTCCTCTTTTATCTGCTGATGACTATTACCAGTATTGTTGCTGTCGGCGCCTTTGATATTGTCGGCTCGATGGTAACCATAGCTCTTATGATTGTTCCGCCGGCTACTGCGCTGCTTTTGTGTCATCGTGTGTATCCCTTGATTATAACTGCACTCAGTGTTGACTGTTTGTCTTCTATAGTTGGTTATACTATCGCTCACCTAGCAGATATTTCTATTGCCGGCAGCATCGCCACAACCAATGGTATTCTTTTTATGCTTGCCTTTATTTTTGCACCACAACGCGGAGTTATAGCGTATCTTCATCAACAAAGAGTACAAAAAAAACTTTGGGCGCGTGCAATTATATGCGCTGCAGTAGAAAATAAACCTGTGTCTATCGAGGCATTAGCCAAAAAACTCAACTGGAAATATTCTTATGTCGCTGCTATTCTTAAAGAAATACAGCGTGAAGATGAAAAAGAGATACTATAAATTCTTTTAACCCTTATTTATTCGAATAACGTTCTTGTGAAAAAAATATTATTATTAGTTCTTATGATTACAACATCAATTTTTAGTGCCGAATTTTATGGTATGATTACCGTGCCAATGCACATAAACGCTGCCCCTGGCACCCAACTAGTTGCCATGCCAACTCCCATACGATTCACCCAAGCATTACCCTTTTTATCTACAATAAAAACTATTCATCAAGCGCAATTTATGCCACAAAACAGCAAAGTTGCACCCGAGGCTATACGACTTACTCAAGCATTACCCTCTCCATCTCCTGCATATGTAAACAATAGTTCTGAGATTTCAGAATATGGCCACGATATTGATCAAGAAGTCCAAATATTAGTCAGTGCACAAAACACTTACAAGATGCAAGCAGTACCGCGAGAAAGCAAAAGCGTTGAATTTATGATACCAAAACAATCTTCTCTTAAGCATCAACGAAGAGTAAAAACTGCGCCACTAAAGCGACTTTTTATAACTCAACCTGCACAAGATACGACAGAACAACAGCCACCCACTAACGTATCGATTACTTTAATTACTGATCAAAAAGAAAATCAACCTACTACAAAAAACGGCTTATATTGTCCCTTTTGCAACTTACACTTTATCAATGGTCCTGATGCGATAGCCCATAGCGAAACTGATGAACATTTAGCCAGACGTCATAACATGCCTCATAGAGATCCTGAAGAATATGTTCGTGATAATCCTGAAGTTCTAAGCAGATGGCAAAATGCCCACCTATAATAAAACATCTCGTTATTTTGATACTATACAAAATAGATAAAAACCATTGTTTACCCTCTTCTGCTTCCATTACAATAAAAAGTGACAATAATTGTTTATAAATGGAGAGAGAAGGAAGCCAAATGCATCTCAAGCGATATTTCTTATGTTTCATGGTTAGTAGCGGCATATATGCCCAGGCAGAGTATTCAGAAAAAGAGCTCGCCGCTCTTATAAAGATTGAATACCGTACATTACTTGCGCAGGAGAATTTATTACGGCAATCCATGGATAATGAAAATATGAAGCAGGCCACTGAAAAAACTATTATCCGTATTAAACAAAGAATTGCTGAATTAAAAAATCAAAAAAAAGCCAGATAACCCATAATGATAACTAATTTGCTTACCGAGACCTATTCTGTTATCATATCCTCATCTACTAGTTTTTGCTTGAGGATTTTGTATGGTAGAGCAAGGCAAATCAATTACTGAAAATCATTTATTTTCAGGGAATATCTTTATCTTCCACGCCTTTGATGTGGGAGAAGATATCAACCTTGAAAAAATACGTCATTCCGGCATCATCACTCCTCGTTCTATTTCTTTGCCAAAATATTTTAAAAACTATCATATTCCCTTAGCAGTAGAATTGCCTAATCCCCCTGCTAATAACCATTGCATTAGTGCAAAAATCCATAACTTCGGCTCTATCTCACTCACCTATAAAATACCCTTCACCGATAGCTTGAATAATATTCGTAAAAATCTTGAAAAAATAGATGATTACTTTCAAGAGCAAAGTGTGGTGGATGCACAAAGCATATTCCAACACATTAACTCTATGATCCTTAACCCAAAATTCTTTCAAATGACTTCATCGTATGTGGTAATTCAAGTTGATCCCGAACCGAACGTAATCGACACGGTACAACTTAAAGAAAATTTTGGCTCTCTTATTGCATCAACGCTCCGTTTTGAAACAGAAAATCTTTCTGAGTTCCAAAAGAACGAAATTTTGGCCTCTGCTATTGGGTATTTCCGTGGCGACCTCATGGTAATTGATACAGAAGCATCGTTTTTATATGACGCAGAATATGAAGAAATTCTCGATTTCTTTGAATTCGCCAATATTCAACAACTTGAGTTACGTTATTTCGACCGCGTTCTTGATCAACAATTAAATATTATTTATGAAGACAAGGTGCGCAGCGTACCCTTTTCATCATATTTGCCATTCATTGGTATGAGTACAAAAAGTACTGTTGATGAATTAGGTAAATTAAAAGTTGATATCTCGGTAATTACCGAGCGCTTAGAAGGAAGTATTAAGCTTGGTGGCGAACCCTATTTCTCTGAATTATACGCACTACTCGTTGATAAACTTGATTTAAAAGGATGGCAAGAAGCGGTAGACAAAAAACTGTCTATTATTTTGGATGTGCGTTCTGTATTACAAAATAAAACAGATGCAATCCGTGAAGATTTACTTACCGTCTTAATTATTATTTTAATTTTTATTGAACTTGTTGTCGGGCTTCTTAATTATGCGACCGCCGGTCACCATTAAGCGTCTTATTTCTCATCTATTTTCATTGGAGTGTTTTTTCATGATTAATCGCATCATTCTACTGCTAACTCTGGGCATATCTGCTGCCATTATTGCCAGCGAACCTAATCACATTATGCTGGATGAAACTATGTCAAATTATACCAACCAAGCCTGTGTTGCAAATGCACAAAAATTACTTCAAATTGCTATGCGTCGAGTAGATGTAATACACGGACAACTCACATCAGATCAGTTGATACACAAATTTGTACAGCAAAATGGCACTTCTGCTTCTTTCTCTGCCCGTGATACTAATCGTATGGCCGGACAAGAAATCGTCGACCAAGTTTTAGACAAAAATTTTTCTGCCCAAACAGCCCAACCTTCTTCAATAGCAAAAAGAATCGCACAAAGAATAAACAAAAAAATACGTAAAGCTCACCGAGCAAAATTATAATATCATGCACATCGTTATTTTATCTGTTGTGTCATGTTCATTTTTACTAGCAGCAGAATTACCAACTAGTACATCGACACATTCTATGAATACATCGTCAGCTAACAGTCTTGTTATGCCATTCAAAGCTTCGAATGCCGACAACAAGGAGCGCGTTGATAACAATGCCTTTCTACAAGCAAAAGATGGCACTAGTACCGACTTACATATAAGCATCTTTAATTTTATACGTCATGCACAAAAAGAAAGATATCCATTGAACACCGTTAAAGTACGAGTGACTGAACTTGAGAAGCATGGCATAAAAACAGGATGGCGTTACACTATTCTTACCAATGAAGAAACAGAGCTAGATCCATTAAAACAAAGGATCATCTGTTTTGGCATGAGTATGGATATGAATGATCCTGATCATTGTCAGACACAATTTGTAATTGGGCCATTAAAGAAGAATGGCAATGGTAAGCAGTTGATTAATAACATATAAAAAGGGGCTGTCCTAGATAACTAAGAAAAGTTATACTGGGAAACATGAAAATTAAACGATCAAAATTAACAAAAAAGCAGCGTTTGAAATTAATGGAACTGTTTGTAGCAGGTTCAACGGCACGCACAGCGTCAGAAATAGCTGATGTTAACAAAAATACTGCACAATTATTCTTCCATAGACTGCGGGAAATCATAGCTGAAAAGCAAGATCTAAACATAGTTTTTGAAGGAGAAATTGAAGCAGATGAGAGTTATTTTGGTGGTCGCCGTAAAGAAAAGCGTGGACGCGGTGCGGCTGGCAAAATCCCTGTTTTTGGTCTTTTAAAGCGAGGCGGCAAGGTTTTTGCAGAGATTATAAGCGACGCAAAAGGGAAGACTTTAATGCCAATAATCAGGGAAAAAGTTAAGCCTGATTCTATTGTTTACACCGATGCATTGCCAAGCTATAATGCTCTTGATGTCTCTGAATTTAAGCACTTACGCATTAACCACAGCAAGCTTTTTGCTGAGAATCGCAATCACATCAATGGAATCGAGAATTTTTGGAATCAAGCCAAAAGACATATGCGCAGGTTTAATGGGGTGCCAAAAAAGAACTTTCGGTTGTTTTTGAAAGAGTGTGAATGGCGATTCAACTTTCCATCACCAAAAAAACAGCTGAAAATGTTGATTCAGTGGGTTGAAACTAGAAATTGAATATGTTCTTATCTAGGACAGCCCCTATAAAAATTCGTAGATTTATAGCAAGCGTCTTTAAATAAGATACAAATAAGCTAAGGTATTTACAGAAACATCATGATAATAACTCTCAATAAACAAATGTGCTGTGCTTAGCAATGCTTGCTAAAAAAAAAAGAGCCTCGCAAAAAAGGCTCTTTTTTTTTACTTAGCGACGCTTACTTTTGCAGGACGTAATATCGCATCTTTAAACATAAATCCTTTTTGCAACACCTGTACAATATCCCCTGATGTATGTTCTGGCGAATCAACATGCATTAATGCTTCATGCTTTTCCGGATCAAAAGTTTGATAATCTTTCATAGGAGTTACACCGTACTTTGACAATAGCTTATGCAAGCTTTTCTCTATCAAATCAAAACCTGACAAAAGTTGTGCGGTTGATTCTTGTTCATTTTGTTTACCGGCTTGTAATGCACGGTCAAAGTCATCTACAATACCAAGCAAGTCAGATAAAATAGCTGTTTGGGCACTTTGCATCCAAACACTTTTTTCT
>JAKAUA010000006.1 GCA_021827875.1 bacterium
GCTCTTGCTCTTTATTCACATACGATACTATTCAGTAATTCTTTGGCAATCGAATTTGATCAGGCATTGGCAAATCCGGATGATGTAAAAAATGCTGCGATTATAGGTCGCTATAGCGCAATACTTGATCATGAAATAGGTCATATGAAGCACAATGATGTGATGAACCGATTTGCTTTTATGGGAATGATAGCCGGTGCATTTGCAGCTACCCAGCAGGCTATTATACATATGGGTTATGCTCCATGGCTTACCAATAAATTGGAAGAAGCCGCTTTAGGGGTAAATCGTCTTAAATATAATATGGCTTTCTTTGTATCTTGGCTGTCTTTTACAGCTCTTTCGCATGAAGCATCTAATTGGTACACGAGATCAATTGAAAGAAGCGCCGATGAGTTTGCCATACAACACGCACAAACACCAAGCTCATTACGAGAAATGGCACAATGGCTGAGCGCTCAAGAAAAACTTAATTTGCAATGGGTTCTCATAACCGGCCAACCTCTATCTACAGGACTCATTGGTATTATGAGACAAGCATATCTACGCAATAAACTACTGAAAGAATATATTAATGAAAAATATGCAGGAAATGGCGCTGCACAAAATACACAAGAATTTTGGGATGCTTTTGTAACCTGGGTTATGGAATGCCGCTCTGATGACGCAAACTTTTTTATGAAAACCCTTTTTGCTTCTGCTGATCATCCGAGCGCAGATGAGCGCGCACAAAAGCTTAATCAAGCAGCAGATGAGCTTGATAAAAAATTACTATCCGAGCATCATGTATAATTGAACCCTTAAGCTATAGCTTAGAATAGAAGAAAATTTGGCCCGCAAATCCTGCCCAAGGAATTTACGGGCCATTTGTATTTATATTGATGTCGCTGATCAATAGCAGCAATTGCACTAAGTAGAACAAGTATCTTGCAGAATCTAAATAATTGGATTTACTATACAAGGAGCGTTAAAAACTTCTTAATCTGCAAGGATGCATATGAATGCTCTGATAACTGATCATCGCCACTCAAACGTCAATGACGCAACAATTGCCAAACTTGGCACGCGGCTCCTGAGCGAAATTATACGGATTAACCAAGCGCAAACACTCGGTTATGATACTGATTATGCATTTGTTAACATAGTTAATGACGCGAAGTTATTCGATGAAATTAAAGAATTAGTGCACGCAAAGCAAAGGCTAAAGCCAACTATAATGCTTGTTGTCGGCATTGGAGGCTCTAATTTGGGCACGCTGGCAATACAACAAGCACTTTATGGTCTTTTTTATAATGAACACGACCCAGAAATTAAAGTCTATTATCTTGATACGGTCGACAGCGATTACACTAATGACATCTTGCTGTTAGCGCAACAAGCATTAGAAAAAGATGAAACTGTATTGCTGAATATTATCAGCAAATCGGGCACTACGACTGAGAGCATTGCTAACTTTGAAATTTTTTTGAATCTTTTCAAATCCTATTATGAAGATGAATATAAGCATTATATCATTGTTACGAGTGATCATGGTTCAGCGCTTTGGCAATTGGCTCAAGATGAACAATTTGCCACGCTAACTATTCCTAAAAAATTAGGTGGTCGCTATTCTGTCTTCTCTGCGGTAGGGCTTTTTCCACTGGCTATGATTGGCGTTGATATTTATCAATTGTTGCGCGGTGCACAATCAGCAATTCCTAACGCACTCACCACTGATATTTTTGAAAACAAAGCAGCATTAAGCGCTGCTCATATGTATGCGCATTACAAACAACAGATCGCAATTCACAATTTTTTTATTTTTTCTGTTGATTTGCAAGGCATTGGTGCATGGTATCGGCAACTTATGGGAGAGAGCATTGGCAAGGCGCAATTGCGCTCAGGAGAAAAAGCAGCGATTGGCATTTTGCCCACAACATCAATTGGCAGTACTGATCTGCACTCAATGGTGCAATTTTATCTTGCGGGGCCTAATAGTACGTATACTACCTTTTTATCAGTTGAAACTAATAAATCAGACCTGATTATCCCTGCGCAACAGCAGTTTGAAAAAATTGTGCATAATATTCAGGATAAGTCTCTTGCAACTATTATGCGCGCTATTTTGCACGGAGCGTTCCAAGCATACCAAGAAAAAAATCGTCCTTTTTCAACTATTACTCTGCAAGAAAAATCTGCGTATTGCATTGGCCAATTATTGCAGTTTAAGATGTTTGAAATTATCTATCTTGCAGCATTGCTTTCGATTTCTCCTTTTGATCAAAATGAAGTAGAATTGTATAAACAAGCAACACGAAAGATTTTGGCTCATGAATGATTGTACCATTATCTTGCTGGGCGCAACCGGTGATTTATCAAAGAAAAAAATTATTCCCGCACTGTATCGCTTGATTGAGCGCGGTATCATGAAGAATTGTATTATTGTGGGCGCCGCACGCGAACAAGTTGCTGCAGCTGAAATAATAAAGCGAGCGCAAGAATTTATTGGCCCCATTGACGCCGCTGCGTGGCAAACATTACAAAATTCATTTTTCTATCATCAGCTTGATTTCACTCATCAGAGCGATTATCAAACTTTGAACTATCGCGTAAAAGAATACGAAACAAAATATAAGCTGAGCGGAAATCGTATTATTTATATTGCAGCCGCATCACCATTTTTCTGCGCTATAACGCGCAACGTTGCTTCCTCTGGCCTTGCCCAGCGCTTGGATGCTGATGCTCCGGTATGGCATCGTCTCGTGTACGAAAAGCCATTTGGTTCTGATCTAAAATCGGCACAAGAGATAAATCGTTGCATTCATGCATCTTTTTTTGAGCATCAGATTTATCGTGTTGATCACTTTTTAAGCAAAGAATTAGTCAGTAATATCGCACTCCTACGCTTTACCAATATCTTCTTTGAACCATTGTGGAACAGTCATTACATAGAACATGTACAGATTATCTTAGATGAGCCGATGGGCATAGAGGGCCGAGGTGGCTATTATGACAAAGCCGGAGCACTTTCAGACGTAGTGCAAAATCATATGCTTGAGATGCTTGCCTTAATTGCGATGGAAAGCCCTGCTACGCTGCAGCCCGATGATGTGCGCAATGCACGTGCAGAATTACTCACTCATGTACAAGTAGTAGACGGTATTTTGGGACAATACGAAGGCTACACACAAGAACAAAATGTAGCTCCAAACTCAAAAACAGAAACGTTTGCTGCTGTTATACTGCAAATTGATAATGATCGTTGGGGTTCAGTGCCATTTTATTTGAGAACGGGGAAAAAACTAGACAAAAAACAAACAGGCATTTATGTGACATTTAAAAAAGTTGCCTGTTTGTTAGCAAGACAATGCCCAACAGCACAAAATTCTTTGAATATACAAATAGATCCATCACCCTGTTTTGCTATGCTCGTTAATGC
The DNA here is from genome assembly GCA_021827875.1 of bacterium. GTDB lineage: Bacteria > Babelota > Babeliae > Babelales > Vermiphilaceae > JAKAUA01. The sequence continues at coordinate 3,419 of JAKAUA010000006.1, forward strand.
AAAAAAAGTAGGTACCTTTGAAGAAGTTGAACCGATTCCTATGGAATTTTGTCAGAATGGTATCTTGCCATTGGCTTACGAGACATTACTTGAATCGGTGTACAAAGGAGATCACGCTATAGCTACGCGCTTTGATGAAATAGAGTATGCCTGGAAAATAACTGATACCATAAAAGCTGCTCATTTTCCTCTGTACCCATATAAGCAAGGGTCACATGGTCCTGTTGAATTAGAAGCGTTAAACAAAAAATACGATATAGGTGATACATATGAAATTGGGAATCATCGGTTTGGGAAAGATGGGAAACGCAATTGCCCAACGCGCAATTGATGGCGGCCATCAAGTTATCGGTTTTGACCCTGCGCAAGAGGCATCCGCACAGGCAGAACAATTAGGAGTTACTATTGTTCCATCGGTCACTGATGTTGCAAAGCATGCACGTATCATCTGGCTTATGATTCCTGCGGGTCATATTGTTGATGCTACACTTTCTCTGTTACAACCACATTTACACAAAGATGACATTATTATAGATGGTGGCAACAGCCATTTCAAAGATTCTATTAGACGCGCAAAAGATCTAGAACAGCATGGTATTTATTTTCTTGATTGCGGTACCTCTGGCGGATTGCAGGGCAGAGAAATTGGCTTTTCTTTAATGGTTGGCGGTGATGAAGCAAGTTATATTAAGATTCATTCATTATTTGAGGCTATAGCCGCTCCGGGTGGATTAGGACTTGTTGGGCCGTCAGGTGCCGGGCACTATGTAAAAATGGTGCACAATGGCATTGAATACGGCTTATTGCAAGCGTATGCAGAAGGTTTTCAATTAATCAAAGAAGGGGATTTAAAAAAGTATGACCCCGACCTTGAACAGATCAGTAGAATTTGGAGCAATGGCGCGATAATACGATCATATATTCTTGATCTCGCACATACTATTTTTGAACAAGATCAAGAACTTAGATCAATATCAGGTTATATAGGTCAAAATGGCACCGGACAATGGGCTGCTGAAGATGCTCAAGAGAATAATATTTCTGTCCCCGTTTTGCAAGCGGCATTAAAAGTGCGCGCAGAATCTGAACAAACAGGTGGCAATTATGCTACTAAAATTGTCGCACTATTGCGTCATGCCTTTGGTGGCCATCCTTTGGGGAAAAAAGGATAACTATTGTAACTCTTCAACATAAAAATACTACCGCCGCTCGCCCTGAGTGGCGGCTTTATAGCCGCTGTATCGAAGGGTTAGGCGGATAAAATAGAATGACATAAGGATAGCAGGCATACATTTTTTTAAAGCCCGCATGGTTCGATACGATTTCTACGAAATCACTCACCAACGAGCGGACTTTTGCATATCTTTAACAAAATATTGCAAGAACGCTAAGCACAACACATTTTACTGCGTTGATTGACATGGATCCTGAAACGAGTTCAGGATGACAAACTATAGTCAATACTCTTTTTTCATTTTTACATTTTTAAATGGATCACATAAAATTGTATTAAGAATCCAAGTAACTATTCTTCAATTAAAGCAATTGCCTTTGTAATCATATCTTCAACAGTAGCTTTTGGCTCATTAAAATTTTCTAGCACATAATCAGGTACCTTTTCTCGTTCTTCAGGACGGCCAATACCAACACGAAGACGGCTAAACGAATCACCACAGGCAGCAATAATAGATTTAAGTCCATTATGACCTTTGGCACTACCGCCTTGCTTGATTTTTACTTGCCCAAAAGGAAGTTCAAGTTCATCATGCACGACTAAAATATTTTCTGCTTTGATACCTTTTTTCTGCAAATAAGGAATAACTTTTCCTGATGTGTTCATATAGGTCTGCGGCTTGACCAAAATGATGTTGTTTCCATCTAATGTGACTTCTGCCATTTCCATATCTTGTATCTTGCGCCATGTTGCATGATATTTGTCTGCGAGCGCATCTAATACACGAAAACCTATCGAATGGCGATGATAATAATATGATGCTCCTGGATTGCCCAGGCCAATAATTGCCTTAATATTTTGATTCATAGTTGATTACCCTTATTACAAATATGGTATAACTGCTTTGCTGATATCAAATACTTCTAGTGATGTAGCATCTTGTAATAATACAGGAACTGAATTGGAAACAAAAATGGTAGTAAACTGTTTAAAAAGTAATGGTATATTTTCTTTTTTAGAAAAAATACCGTGAATAAAGCAGCCGTACACCTCCTGCACACCCTTTTCTTTTAAATCACGTGCGACTTGCAGCGCAGTACCACCGGTATCAATAATATCATCAATAATAATAGCTTTTTTATGCAGGCTAAAATCGGTGCTACTTTCTAAACGTATGGTGTCAACTCCGATTCTTTTTTTATGATAGGCAATAACAGGTTTATTTAATAACTGTGCTATTTTTTGCGCTCTCTCATAAGCGCCGGCATCGGGCGCTACAATACAATAATCACCGGTTATTTTTGTTGTAAGATAATCAGTCAACAATGGAGCAAGAATAACCTGCTTCATAGGCATGACAAAAAAATCTTGATCCTTCTCATCATGCAATTCAACAGTAACAAAGTGATCAATAGGTAGCGATTCTAGTAATTGTATGATCATGTGCGCTTCCGAAGGAATATGAGACATAATAACCTTGGTATGGCGCGAATAACCTAGGTAAGGAATGAGTGTCACTAGTTCTTTGCACCCTGCTGCTTTAATTATGCGCGCTAACAGAGTAAGCACTATAATTTCTTCTGCCACTCTTGGACAGGTAGGGTGAACAAGCAGCACCTTTTTATCATAGAAAAGAGCAGGGTTTTCAAAAAAAATCTCTTTTTCACCGTCAGCAAAGGTAGTTATTTTGGGAATAATAAGTTGCTTGTCATAATGGTCTGCCAGTGCTTGTGCAAGGTACAACTGACGCGCTGCTACTATAACAATATCATCATATTTCATAGCTAAGACTCTTTTAAATGAGAAAAGCGACCGTTGTAACGATCGCTTTTACTCTTCTCTATAATTTCAATTAAATTTAGGCAGCTGCGGTATGAGCGCCGGTTTTTTTGTTATCTGCTAACACAGTTGCCGGTGTGGCAGTAGCTTTTTGGTTAGCTGCAAACTTAATATTCATAGCATCAACAAGCTTGTTAGTTACATTCGCGCTTTCTGAGCTGTAAAGAATTTGGCCGGTTGTTCTATCAACGATAACATCAATATTTTCTGCACGAGCTATGATAGTAGAATTATCGCGCACTTCTTTAAGCATTCTTTCTGAAGATTTTGCTTGCATCATTTGGAATTCTTGATTTTTTTCTTCGATTGAAACTTGGTAGTCTCTTTTTGCTTTTGTTAGGCGTCTTTCTTCTTTTTCGCGTGCTGATTCGCTCATGGTCACTTTTTTACTATCAAAAGCTAATAATTCTTGTTCTAACTCTTTGCCTTTTAGAGTAATTTCAGCTGCCCATTTTTGATTGGTGTCTGACAATTCTTTAGTAATTTCAGCACCGAGCAATGATTTTTGCATTACTTCAAAGGCATCAACTACGCGAATCTTAAGGTCAGGTGACGCTACTTTGACAGCCGGTTTGTCTGCAACTTTTGCCTCAGGTACTTTGGTTACCTTATCAACAGAAGCCATACCGGTTAGTGATAAGCCCAAAAGACTTAATACAATTTTGTTATTTTTCATAAGATTTTTTCCTTTTAAAGGGGTGTACTCTCAATTTCATATTTTCTAGTAACTTTAGTTCGTTTAGATTATTTAGTCAAATTTATGGTAAGTAACGTTAACACCAGACAAGATGACTTAACCTTGGACATATTTTTCTATCATTTCAGAAATTATCTGTTGATCCGTAATAGGACGCAAAAGACGATGATACACATAGACATCATTACCTTTTTTTCCAAACGTATATTCTGCACGACATACTATTATTTGGCCATCTTTCTTTTGACGAATCACTAATCCTGTCAGCGCCTCGTCCGTTTCTCCCCGTATATTCAAAATGGGCACATAATGTCCAAATTGCTGCATGAGATAGTCAAGTTTTTGTGCAAAAGTATGATTATAGGCCATTTTTATTGGTACTGCATCACCCTGCCTTAGTGCAATTCTCTCATGATATCTAAAAGGAGGTATTATCCTGCGCTTTTTATGAAGATCATCCGTCACGATAAATAATAATTTTTCTTCCATCTTGAGATCATTGGCAACAACTATCTTTTTATCATAATCAATCTTTTCAACAGTGCTGCCATCATCAGTTGGAAACCAATCATCATTCCAAACTTCGATTGTTCCCAACATTCCTTTGATATCAAGCTCACCAGTCTCAAGCTCTGTTATTGGTGCTGAACTCTCATGATCAGCATGCGAAGATGTCGCCTGCGCTAGACAAGCGACAGATTTCATTGTACTAGGTTGTTTCTTTTTTATCTTGCCAGCAGCAGTAGCAGTTGCTTTAGCTTTGTTTTTCTTAGCGCTTGATCTGCTTTCGCCTTCTAGTAATTCTTGCATAGCTCGTTCACGGGTTTGTTGAGCGGCAGCATTTATCTTTGCTAAAGCAGCTTGTATTTCAGCTTCTTCACGTTCTTTTAATTGTTCTATTTCTGCTTTTATTTGAGGAAAGAAGATACCGAATTGTACCGTATCATTAACAGTGATATGGTCTATGTTTGCACGAATTACTTTCATTGCTTCTTCTTTGTTGACAGGAATTCCTCCCAGTCCAAGCGATTGCATATAACCATATGCTAATCTTGATGCAGCATTATGTGCGCGATACTTGACAATATCATTAAAATAATCCTGCGCTTTTGTTGCATCTTGTTCTACACCATAACCAAAAGAATAAGCGATTCCCAGTTGCAGCTTAGCCAAAAATATAACTTCAAAATCACCCACTAATGATTTTTCAAGGCGGGCAATCCCTTCACTATTTTTACCGCTCATAATAAGGTGGCATCCGTAAAAAACACCTATCTCATTATCTTTTTCAGCCCCTTCTTGCACAATATTCAATGCCTCTTCTTTATCGCCCGGCAATTTATCAGTCAAAATTAAACGCGCCTTATTTAATCTTCCCATCAAAGGAAGAGTCTTACTCAATGCATCCTTCGTTTTTTGTGATAAAGGAGACATAGACATGCCTTCACTTTCGTGTGAGTCAGCTTGCTCAAAGAGGCGGCATGCCTGCTTAATATCAGCTTTTTTTCCCGGAATAAGACCATTCTCCCACAGATGTGCCAGGCTCAATCGTGCATACGGCTTGCTCGCATCAGTATAATAGTGTTTATATTCCTTTAATCTTAAAGCATTCTCAAGTAGTGAATAAGCTGTTGGATAATCTTGTCTATCCATTGCATATAATGCCAAACCTAAAGCACCCGCACTGAAGCCTTTCTTTTTTAAATCAGTAAAAAGCTTGTTTGCTTGCGTATGCGCAGTATTATCTTCTTTGCTAAAATGATCTCTATAAAGAAGCGCTAAAAGATCTTGCGCGGCTGCAGTAAGATCTTCATCGATGCCTGCAATTGCCACTTCCAAATGTTCTTTAGCCTTTTTAGGATCATATGATGCTTTATGCACTAACTTTGTACCGGTAAAAAAATTTTCCACCTGCGGAATCAATAAAGTAGCGCCTGGTTGATTACTCTTCTTAATCTGTGCTATACATGCTTCATATAAAGGTTTAGTATCGCCTTGATTTGCCATTTCCAGTAATTCTCGCATATGGTCATCCATTGCCGCGCAAGAATTCCAGATTAATAAAATAAATATAAGATAGAGTGCTTTAATATGATTTGTTTTAAATAAGATATGAACAATAAGCATGATACTTTTTCACCATTTAAGTTAACCGACATTACAAAACTTAAGCAACTTAGTTACTACTCATTTTCATTTGTTTGTTGATCCCACAGGCGGCGATAAATGCCTTGCTTTGCCAACAATTCTGTGTGAGTTCCTTGTTCTGCGACATGTCCTTCTTGCAGCACTACAATATGATCTGCATTAACTACGGTTGAAAGACGATGTGCTATGATGATGGTTGTCGAATCTTTAGATATCTCATCAATATTTTTTTGAATTTCTCGTTCTGTTCTCGTATCGAGTGCTGATGTTGCCTCATCAAAAATATACATATGCGGTGATTTTACTAACACGCGTGCAATGGCCACACGCTGTTTTTCTCCGCCTGATAATTTTAACCCTCGTTCACCTACCTTAGTTTCTATACCATCAGGCAATTCACAAAGTAAAGCATCTAAATGCGCCAGTTGAATTGCTTGCTCAATTTGATTCGCTGATGCATTAATATTACCATAGGCAATATTATAATAGAGGGTATTGTTAAAAAGCATGGTATCTTGGGGCACTACGCCAATGAGAGCACGTAATGATTCTTGTGTAATGTCACGCACATCAACACCATTCACCAAAATACGGCCGCTAGTAACATCATACAATCTCATAAGCAAACGAGTAATGGTCGACTTGCCCGACCCGGTAGATCCAACAATAGCTACTGTTTTGCCGGCAGGTATTCGAAATGAGACCCCTTTTAATATGGGGCGCTGCGAGTCGTATCCAAAAAACACATTATCAAAGGTAATCTCAACCATTTCGGCACTTAAAACTTTAGCGTTCGTACGGTCAACAATTTCGGGTTTAATTTCTAGCAACTTGATTGCTTCTTCCATGTCACCCAAACCACGTCTAATATGGCGCAAAATGATACCAAAAAAGCTGAGCGGATAGATAAATTGCAACAAATAACTATTAATTAAAACAAAATCCCCCGTTTTCATAGTGCCATTTAAAACAGCTGTACCTGAAATCCAGGTAAAAATGAGCAGTCCTAACCCCATAATAATACCTTGGCCCATATGAACCAATTCTGAATGTATATTGCGCTTAGTTAATGCATTTTCAAGCTCTACGAGCGTTTGGTTAGTTTCATCATGCTCAAGCTGTTGATTGTTAAAATATTTTACTGTTTCAAAGTTCAAGAGGCTATCGACCATTCGTGCGGCAACCTGTTCTTCTTTTTGCAAGCTTAAGGTCAATGCTTTGGACGACCAATCAATACCGACAATGCTAAATATCACGTATAAGCTTAAAATCAAAAATAACAAAAGCCCATACACAAAAGAATAAAAATACCAAAGCACGCCGACTGCTATAATAATTTCTATAATAGTGGGTAATAAAAAGATAAAAACTTCTAAGAAAATATCAGGAAATGCTCGCTGTAAACGAGAAATAATAGTTGCGATTGCGCCTGTTTTTCGCTCAAGGTGAAAACGCAAAGACAGAGATTGTAGATGATCAAAAACCGCTATGCTCAACTTGCGCACCCCGCGCCCAATAACGCGTGCTAAGACAATCTCACGCATTTGCAAGGTGATTTTACTGCAAACCCAGGTGGCACCATATACAATAAAAAGTAACTGCACCATGCCGGCAGGAGTGCCAATACACGCCGATAACTCATTGATAATCTGCTTGAATATAAGGGGAATACTCATATTAAGGCACATGGTAACTATTACAAATAATGATGCCCAAACGAGGCGTAAACGTATGCCAAGCTCGCTACCGTTCCATAAATAATGGAAAATGAGCCGAATAATTTTGCCGTACTCTCTTTTCCCCCAAAAATGCAGGTCTATTGCCATGCTAAATCCCTTTTATTACAAAAAACGATGCGTCATCCCTAACAATTATTTATATTACAACATACTCTTCATATTTGACACTACTTTATAAAAAAGAGATTAAAAATTTTTAGTGGGAAAAAAGAAAAGAATTGGCTTGTAAAAGATAAAAATGATACCTATTTTTTCTCAAAAATAGTGATGCCAAAGAAGCGCAGTATAAGTGGAATACATGCAATTAATGCGAGCGCTACGAATGCTAGGATAATTTTTAATGAAAATATATCATGAGCAGAATTGAGATTCTGTAATTGGCTTCCCGCAAATGCAAATACTACTATACCGGGAACAAGACCTAAAAAAGTTGTCCATGCAAACGTCCAGGTTGAAATAGTGGTTAATCCCGCCACAATATTTAATAAAAAAAGCGGAACTATGGTAACAAAGTGAATGAAAACTAAAAATTGTGCGCCATAATGTGCCACTGCCCGATTAAAGGCGCTCAGATAATGGCCATACTTTTGTTGAAAAAAAGCTCCAATAAAATAGCGCACACTCCAAAATGCCAAAACAGATCCTGCTGTCGAAGCAAGCGTACTGAACAGGGCGCCAGACAACGTGCCAAAAAGAAATCCACCCGCTACCGCGAATAAAAAAGCTGCCGGCATAGAAGTAGCAACCGCTACAGCATAAATAGCCATAAAGATGCATAGAGAAATCAAGTAATGGCGTTCAACATACAACTGTAAATAAGCGCTATGCTGTTTTAATTCCTCAAATGACAAAAAAGTAAACAATCCTGATGCATGTAACACAATAATACCCGCGATAACGAGCACACCAATTAAGAGGCGCTTTGTTAGTTTATTCATCATACTCACCGTTTGCTTCTTAGATATGATAATATTTTTTTATGCGTTTTATTGCCACAGGAATAAGAGATAACAATGCTAAAATAAGCAACATGCCAATTGTTTGCCATGACAATAAATCATGCATTGACTTTATAGAACCCAATCTACTTCCCGCCGCAACATACACAATCAGAAAGGGCAATGTTCCTAATGCAGTTGTCCATATCATAGTTTTTAGCGGAAGATCTGCCAAAATTGCCACCGAATTGATCACAAAAAAAGGAACGATTCCTAAAAATTGTAGCATGAGTAGATAGCTTGCACCGCCTTTTTTGAGCTCATGCTCAAATTTAGCAAATTTGGTTTTATACTTTTCTTTAATGAGGTTATAAAAAAATGATCTATAAATAAGAAAGGAGGTAATTGCACCAAGAACTGCGCCTACTTCACTATAAATAACGCCATACACCGTTCCAAATAAATAGCCGGCTACCAGAGCAAATAGCGGTACCAATGGCAACCCGAACAGTAAAACGACAATGAGTGCTAAAACATAAGCAGCAACGCCGCCAACATAGTGACGTGATACAAAATCTTTGAACATGCCGCTATGCATTTGAAACATTTCTAGTGATACATATTTGGCTATGAAAAAGCGATATGTGCAATATATTGCCGCTATGACAACCACACACCAGAGTAGTTTTTTTATACCGGAATTCATTGTCCCTTAGCCCCGATCATTTTTCCGACGTTTATAATAAATAAGTATATAAAAAAGTGATTTATTATTACTAGTGTTCTAGTTATTACTGCTGTAACCAATCTGCTTTGGTTGATTTGACGACTGAGGTGTAACCATTAAACCGGATAATGCTAAGCTTCTTGGTATTTGATTAATACCATTCATAACAGCATTGTGTTGATTAGCTAGTTGCCGTTCAATCCTGTTTTGAAATGCAATTAATCGATCGTTAACCGGATTAATTTTTTGTTGAATGTCTTCTCTAGTTGGCAGTTGAGCAATTCTTTCTTCCAATGCACCCAAGCTAGCTTGAAATGTAGACATTTGAGTTCTTAATGCATCTAATTGCTCTTCAAACTGCCGTACCAGTACATTAGTATCGCTCGATGAAGAAGCAACTTCGGCAAGTAATTTCTCTGCTTTTCCAATCGCTGTTCCCATCGCGAGTAATTTTTGATTCATCTCTTCACGAGCTTCTTGCGCATTTGTAAGACCAAGCTCTACATCTGTCTGCAATGTAGAAAATTGTTGTTGTAAATCAGAAAAATGACTTAAAATTTCGCTGCTTTTATTTGCAAAACTAAGCTGTAAATCTCCAACTTTTTTATCCACACCATCAACTTTTCCGTTCAACGCGCTAACTTTTTGATCTACTACATCAACTTTTGCTTCAACACGCCTTACACTGGCAAAATGATCTCTTGCTCTATATGCGAGTAGGCCTCCTGCCATTACTATCAATGGTAATACTTTTGCCACAGGCCATAATTCCATCGCTTGTGATGATGTCATAAACATATTCATCGCAAGACATATAAGTACTATTTTATTTTTTAGATTCATAGCATTCCATAAGTAAAAATTAGGAAAAACATTTTAAACAAGCAGTTTATTACTACTGTGCGCTTGAATATTGCAAAGTATAAGTCATTTTAATTAAAATGCCAAAAGAAAAGGTTTTTTGAAAAATAAGGGTTTTACATGTGTTTTTCTGCTAACGTAAGTTTTCTAGCTGCCGGTGTACTCAGCGTCATTGGTTTACTCAGCCTTTATATTTCACGTACACGAGCAGAAAAGACAATTGCCTGCACACCGCTCTTTTTTGCCATACAACAAGCAACTGAAGGGCTCGTCTGGCTAACCTTACCTGTGGGTACCGGCCTTATTGCGTATTTGGGTGTCTATGCATATCTTTTTTTTGTCTTTATTTTTTGGCCTCTCTGGATGCCAATCGCAGTCTCATTCTATGAGAATGAATGGAAGCGAAAAATTGCTATGTATTGCTGCACAGCGGCCGGCGGATGTTTAGCATTATATTTCTTATATATATTGCTTTTATATGGTGCCAATGCACAGATAGAAGGGCACCATATAAAATATGCTTTTAATGCTCATTTTACTTTTTTTGAAGAACTCATAGGAAATGCGTTTTACTGCGTCGCCGTTCTAGTGCCATTGTTTATTTGCAGCAAGCCTCGTGTCTGGTATTTCGGAGCTGCATTGGCCGCTTCGTATGTTATTACATACATTTTTTATTATGCTGCATTTACTTCCGTATGGTGCTTTTTTGGCGCATTATTAAGCCTTTTAACGCTCTATATTATTTATTACAATCAACACAGAGAAAAACACATCCATAAAAAACACTAAGCCAGTAATTTATGCAATGTCGCAATAAGCGCATCCACTTCTTCTGTTGAGTTGTATGCATAAAAACTGACACGTACCATGGCCTCAACTTGTAAAAAACATGCCAATGGCTGTGCGCAATGTTGCCCGGCGCGCACGCAAATCCCTTGTTGCCCTACATAGGCAGCAATGTCATGCGCATGATGACCATCAACTACAAAGCTTACCAAATGTCCTTTTTCTTTGAGCTGTTCGATAGGTCCCATTATTTTTATCTGCTTTAAATCTTGTAAGCCATCGATCAAGCGCGCGCAGAGTGCTGCCTCATGCTGTCGCAACGCATCAAAATTAATGTTGTTTTTAATATAACGTACTGCGGCGCACAAACCCACTGCCTGTGCAATCGGTGGCGTTCCCGCTTCAAATTTTTGTGGTGCTTTGAGCCACGTTGCACTGTATTCAGATGCTTGTGCTATCATACCACCACCAAACTGATAGGGCTGTATAAGATCATGCAGATCTTTTTTGATATATAAGCCACCAATACCTGTTGGACCAAGCATTTTGTGCCCTGAAAAGGCAAGAAAATCGCAATCTAATTCTTTAACATCTACTGCTTGGTGCGCTACTGATTGTGCCGCATCAATTAAAAACAATGCACCTACTTGACGTGCATAGTCACGCAAAGCATGCACATCGTTATGAATGCCTAACACATTACTTATGTGCGACACGGCAATAATTTTTGTTTTTTTATTGATTAAATGCGGAACTTGATCCATCTGTAAAGTGCCGTCCCGATACAGCGGAATCGCTTTTATTACCGCGCCCTTGCGTTTTGCAACCTGTTGCCAAGGAATAATATTTGAATGGTGATCCATGGTACTGATAATAATTTCATCACCTTCATTTAGATAATCATTACCCCACGCCGTTGCAACAAAATTAATGCTTTCTGTTGTTCCTTTGGTAAAGATAAGCTCATTAGCTTGCGCACCTATAAATTGTGCAACTTCAGCGCGTGCATCTTCGTATAATTGCGTAGCTTGTTCTGCTAATGCGTAAATTCCACGATGCACATTTGCATTGGAATGAGTATAAAATTTTGTTAATGCATCAACTACTACTTGAGGCTTTTGTGTTGTTGCGGCGTTATCAAGATACATAATGTTCTGTTGTAGCAACGGAAAATCTTGTTTGATTTTTGCACTATCCATTATGCTCCTTCTCTATCTTTTTCATTATTTTTTCTATTATTTCTTCGTACTCTGACGTAGATAATTCTTGTAACACATCAGCTATAAATCCTTGCAGTAATAAATGTCGCGCCTGTCTTTGCGCCATTCCTCTACTCATTAAATAAAGTAATTGATTGCTATCTATCGGCCCCGTTGCACTACCGTGAGAACATTTTACTTCATTAGTCTGGACTTCTAAGCTTGGTCTGGCATAGGCACGGGCATATTCAGACAATAACATATTTTTATTTTGTTGTGCTGCAGTAGTATTGTGTGCTTGTTTGTCAACACTAATAAGTCCTTCGTACTTCAATTGTGCATAATCTGCAAGCAAAGCTTTAACTATTACCTGGCTTTGTGTATGCGATGCGCTATGTTTTTGTACTGTTTTTATGGTTATTGATTCGTGAGCATCCAATGCGATAATGCTTTTAACTTCTGCGTCTGCTCCATCACCATGCAAGAGCAATTCAATGGTAATGGTTTCTATCGTCTGTTCTGTTACACAAAGATATATTTGCGCACGTGCATTGCGTAATAAAGTAATATGCACGGTGTTATTTTGAATTTTAGCAGTTGCATTTTGCAAAATAATAGTTGAGCTCACATTTTCTTCAATGGTAAGGACCGTGTCATCATGTGACAATACAATATACATTGTATTGGAGGTGGACTCTGCTGTAATTTTTGTTGATGCACTCGCGTAGTTCATCCTATTGATCCTTCCATTTCCATGGCAATCAAGCGATTAATTTCAACGGCATATTCCATAGGCAACTCTTTTACAAAAGCATCAATAAAGCCATTCACTATCAAGGCACGCGCCGTCGCCTGACTCAACCCTCGACTCATTAAATAAAAAATCTGTTCATCACTCAATTTACTTACTGACGCCTCATGTCCCACATCAGCCGTTGCGCAGTTAACTTCAACGGTAGGATACGTATCTGAGCGCGACCACCTATCCATAAGCAATGCATCACATTGCACGCGCGAGCGGCTATTTTGTGCCGATTTTGCAATCTTGAGCAATCCGCGGTAACTGGCACGCCCACCGCCACTGCTTATTGATTTTGAAATAATATTTGACGACGTATTGGGAGCAAGATGAATTACTTTGCCGCCGGCGTCTTGTTGTTGTCCTTTACCGGCTATAGCAATGGAAATAATTTGTGCTTTTGCATTGCGTCCCTTGAGCACAACACAGGGGTATTTCATAGTAACTTTACTGCCAAAATTACCATCTATCCATTCAACCGTTGCATTTTCATACGCAATGGCACGCTTGGTAACCAAGTTATAGACATTATGCGACCAATTTTGAATAGTAGTATACCGAATTTTTGCGCCGGGCAATGCAATAAGCTCAACAACGGCCGAATGCAGAGAATTCTTGCGATACAAGGGTGCGCTGCAGCCTTCTACATAGTGCACAAAGCTGTCTTCATCAGCAATAATTAAAGTACGTTCAAATTGCCCCATACTCGCACTATTAATGCGGAAATACGCTTGTAGTGGCATATCTATATGCACCCCTTTGGGCACATAGATAAATGAGCCACCGCTCCATACTGCGCTATTCAACGCGGCAAATTTATTATCATGAGGCGGAATTACAGTGCCAAAGTATTTTTTAAACAGTTCAGGATGTTCGCGAATTGCGACACTCATATCCAGAAAGAGAACGCCTTGATCGGCCCATTGCTTTTTGAGTCGTTTATATACCATTTCTGATTCATATTGCGCGCCAACACCGGCCAGAAATTGTTGCTCAGCTTGAGGAATGCCAAGTTTTTCAAAAGTATTTTTAATATCATTGGGTACATCTTTCCATGATGTCTTTTGCTCATCAAATGGCTTGATATAATAGTGGATATCTTGATGATCCAATTCGCTTAAATCAGCACCCCATGATGGCATTGGTAATCGTTCAAAGATACTCAGCGCATTAAGGCGAAAATCAGTCATCCAGTCTAGTTCATTTTTTTGTTTTGATAATGCGGCGACAACGCTGCGGTTTAAACCCTTATCAAATTTCTGTTTGTTGGTATGCACCATAGCCATTCTTTTCTATTTGTTCTGCCAGCTCAGGGCCAGATGAATGTACGAGTTTGCCCTGATGCATAATATGAACATAATCAGGAATAATATACTGCAGAATACGATGATAATGCGTGATAATCAAAAAAGATGTTTGCGGATTTTCTTTACGCACTACATTCAATGCAGAGCAAACCAACTTTAAGGCATCAATATCCAGCCCGGAATCTATCTCATCCAAAATAACCAATTTTGGTTTAAACAAAAGCACTTGTAGCATTTCAAATCGCTTTTTTTCTCCGCCGGAAAAACCTTCGTTAACTGCACGCTGTGCAATTGTATGATCTATAGATAAAAGATCCATTTTTTCATGCAAAAGCGAGGTAAAATCGGTAACTGAGATCGGCTTTTGTGTAATTGCCTGATATGCAGACTTTAAAAAGGTAAATATACTCACGCCAGGAATTTCATATGGATATTGAAATACTAGAAAAAGTCCTTTTTGTGCGCGCTTGTCCGGTGACAAATCCAACAAAGAAATGCCATCAAATAACACTGATCCGGAAATAACTTGATATGAGGGATGTCCCATCAATGTATGTGCAAGTGTTGTTTTCCCCGAACCATTGGGACCCATAATAGCGTGGATGCACCCTGGTATGATCTGTAATGAAAAATCGCGAACTATTGGCGTGTCATCAACAGCAACCGACAATGAATTAATAGATAAAAGATACGACATAATCTTATTTTTTTTGACCTAAATTAGTTGTAGAAGAGGCTCCATTTGGGAAAAAGTAATTACAAGTCCACACTGTTGCTGCGCCAAGAGTAAAACCGCCTATTGCCCACCCTGCAGTTTTTAGGTTATAGTTCCAATCTGTTTCTTGCTTAAAATGAGCCCTTGCTAAATTCCACGCAGCAATCTCATTACCCTGATCAACCGCATATGAAAATCCCTGTTCTAATTGACCTTTTACTGCCCCTTCTTGAGGTACATTGCCCTGAGCATATTTAATAAGATCAGAATGTCTTGCTGTTTCTGCTTGCTTAGCAAGTTGTTTAATGCGAAATGTATAGAGCAGTTTTGGTTTTTCAAAAGACCTATTGTTACCATTATCCTCAGCCGCATTTAATGACAAAATACCAAGCATACCAAATACAAAAAATAATCGTTTCATAAGAAAAACCCCCTGAAAATAAAAAATTATGATTGTAATTTACATCATACTATTTATTTAAAAAAAAGCGATTCTTATAGGATTAGTATGCGACGCGCAGCAATTCGTCAAGCGTAATAATGCCTTGAGCCACTTTGCGTCCGCCATCAATTATAAGCGGCTGTAGTCCATCTGCGCGTGTCTGTTCAGTAATAGCATCAAGCGAAGGTGAATGTACAATTAATGAGCGCAACTTGCTGGTCATAACCAGTAGTTCAAATATACCAATTCTTCCTTTATAACCACGTCCTTTGCAACTGGCACAGCCTGCACCTTTATACAACATAGAAAGAGGAAGTCCTATACGTTGTAACATCTGGTATTCCTCTGCCGTTGGCTCTACCATGATGCGACATGACAAGCAGATTTTTCTGGTTAATCGCTGCGCAAGAACGCCAGTTAATGATGCATTAATTAAAAATGGCTCGATACCCATATCCATTAAGCGCATAATAACACTCGGTGCATCATTGGTATGAATAGTGCTCAACACTAAATGGCCCGTGAGTGACGCTTCAAGCGCGATTTGCGCTGTTTCTTTATCTCTGATTTCGCCCACCATGACAATATCAGGGTCTTGGCGTAACAAAGAACGCATACCGGTTCCAAAGGTAAAGCCCGCATCAGGATTAACTTGCCCTTGTGTTACACCTGCAAGGTTATATTCGACAGGATCTTCTAGGGTAATAATATGTTTTTCTGCAGAGTTGAGCGCCGCAAGTGCGGCGTACAAAGTAGTTGTTTTACCGGCACCCGTAGGGCCACAAACCAGCAAAAAACCTTGCGAGCGCTGCAATAACTCTTGTACGGTCTGCTTCATGCTATGATCAAAGCCAAGCGTATCAAGTTGAATAGTCTGTGCTGCACGGTCAAGGATACGCACTACCAGATTCTCCCCATATAACGAAGGGAAGGTAGAAACACGCAAATCTATCTCTTTTTGCTCATAGGCGATGCGAAATTTGCCGTCTTGTGGAATGCGCTTTTCTGCAATATCAATACGAGCCAGAACTTTAAAGCGCGCGTTGAGTTGATTCATAAAGGGTGCTTCAATCATTTGTTGATCATGCAAAACACCATCAATACGAAAACGTATTCTTCCCAAATTCGCAGTAGGCTCTATATGAATGTCTGAGGCAGATTGATCTATGGCAGCATATAACAAAGAATTGGCTAGTCTAACAACCGGCATTTCTTCATACAGCGTATGCGATTGCAAGACGTTCACTCTACGTCCTCATCGCCTTCTTCTTCAGCTTCTTTGAGATCTTCGTGCTCTTCATCTTCAGATTCTAGGTCTTCGACCAAGTCATAATCATCAGTGAGTGATTTGTCGTAATATTCTTTTACGGCATCTTCTATATCACGCGCAATACCGACATAAAATTGAATATCATCATCGGTATATTTTCTTAAGTCTGAAAGTAATGATGGGTTCGAAGGGTCAGCAACAACAAAAACAAGAATATCTTCGTCAATTTCCATAGGAATCATGTTATGACGCAATAAGAAGCCTTTGGGGAAATCACGCACCAAAAGATGATCAAAGAAATGACCTTCAACATCAAAAAAAGGTACTTGATAATATGTCGAAAGTGCCTTGAGAATATTTTCTTTATCTACAAATGCTTCTTCCAATAAAAATTCTACAAACCAATCATGTGACGAGCGTGCAAAACCTTTTTGTAGATCTTCTGCCTCTTGCTCCGAAATAACTGATTGCTTCACTAAGATACTGGTAAGTCCTTGTGCGAATGTCTTTTGATCCATAGCAGCTACTCTCCCTTTTTTATGCATTTAACATCTAAGACCAATCAAAAGTCCAATGATAAAGCTCACTGTCAATGAGCCATTAATTTTGATCCAATCCCAAAATATCGATATAGAATCACCCGAAATATGTGTTGACTGTATGCCAAATGTTTCTTCTACCTTAGGATGATTAATATATATCTGCAAAAGCTCAAATTTTTGCAAAACCATAATAAAAATAACAAATATGATGAAGGCACATACATAGTGTGCATAGCGCTTTAAAAAGAAGCCGACTGCGAAACCTACGCCTGCGGCAACAACTAAATCAAATAATTTATGTTTAGTAAGATTGATTTTTTCTAAAAAATTTTCCGCCATATTTTTAAGTTTATCGAATAAGCTCACTGCTTGTTCTTGCATAATAAATCCCCCAAACCTTTCATCGTATATAAATAGTTGTTGTAAGTGTATAAATATAGTAATACAAAGCTCAAGCTTTTACTATGCATGCAAAAATGCATGGTAACCAAAGATTTTTTCAACACAATTATTTTTTTGGATGCAACCACTGCTCCCATGACCATAGAGAAAACCAAGATTTTATTCTGTTTGCTGCTGGCGAATACCATATTTTAAGCAGTTCTTGCTTGTTCTGACTGATTGGCTTAGTGTCTTTATCATTCTCAAGCCGTTCTGTGCTCCTAGCATTCTTATAATACCATGTTGCATAAGCTGCAGCGCCAACCACAGCAAGCGGGGCCGCTACATACAAAGCTGCCTTTTTATACCAAGCATTATTTTTTTGCTCTGAAGCGGCACAGGGTACGAGTAATACCATTGTTAAGCAAAGTGATACATAGGATAATTTCATAAAACTATTCCTCCATTGTTAAAAATATACATCAATGATGCTCCACGGCTTGAAAGCCGTGGTTTCTAGAATGGAATTGCGTCTTACATCCCCGAGCTAAAGCACGGGGGTTTTACGACGCGCAATAAAAAAGGAGAGGTTTTTATGCCTCTCCTTCTAACTAGATAGTCTTAGTATAAAACTATTTAATCATATGACGCAATGCTTTGCCCGGTCTAAATTTAGGCACTTTTTTAGCAGCAATTTGCATCTTTTTACCGGTAGCTGGATTAACACCAACTCTGGCTTTTCTTTTCATTACGGTGAATGCACCAAAACCGGTCAACACAACTGTTTTACCTGTTTTTAATGCATGACTGACTGTGGATATAAAAGCTTCTAAGCACTCTTTGCAAGTTGATTTAGGCAACTTGGTCACTTTTGCCATGCTTTCAACTAATTTTGCCTTATTCATGTATAAATTCCTTTTTTCAGATTGACCATAGCGCAACAAACAAAAAGCTAGTACTAATTGGTACAATAGTAACAGGAGATTTTTATGTCAAGGTTTTTGTGTGAGAGATAAAATTGTCTGTCATGAGACGAATAATTTTTATTTAATCAATTTAATTCATTATTAGCGAATGATGGCTGTGCCATGCGAAGCTTGCCGAGCCTGAAGGCCCGGATAAGCGAAGCATGGTGCCGAGAGCCGGACTCGAACCGGCACAGGCTATAAGCCCGAAGGATTTTAAGTCCTTTGCGTCTACCAATTTCGCCATCCCGGCACACCATTTTATAAGATCTGCATTTCTAAGATTTAGTGCGATACAACTGATTTTTAATCCATTGTACGCTTGCTTTGTCTGGCCCGTCATCGCTCTTCGAGCTTTTTTGGGCTCTTGTTACGGAGCCTGACGAAGCCATAGCGAAGCATGGAGGCGGCACCCGGATTTGAACCGGGGATCAGGGTTTTGCAGACCCTTGCCTTACCCCTTGGCTATGCCGCCTTACCAACTCTAAAAAAGATAGATTACTTGTTGAGTAATCCTGCTTTTTCCATTTTTTCTTTTAATTGCTCTGCAGTGATTAATGGTACGGTAACTTCACCATTGTGATGCTTATTTTCAGCTTTCAAATATGGTCTTTGGCATACTCCCTCTACCGGAAATTTCTTTTGTGCCCAATCAGCCATACCGGCTTCATAAGCCCATACATGCTTAAAGCCTTTTGAAATTAAATCGCCGGCAACTTGACCACTTGCACTGCACATATAATTACTGCAATAGATTACCAGTTCTGTATCTTTATTCAACTGAGCAGTAAAAGAATTTACCTTTTCAAAAGGGACACTTATTGATCCCTTAATGTGACAATCATCGTAAAATGGCTTATCAAGTACGTTGATCACATACAAAGAAGCTTCAGCTTGTTTACCACCAAAAAGATCTTTTAGAAAACAGCCCGGTAATACAACAATCAAACTTGCCATGAGCAATAGTATATTTTTATTCACTCTTATTCCTTTTACTTTTTAAAAAAGTATTTTAAATGTAACAAAATCTCTATATTCCGCAATAAAATAGTACATTGTTTTTAACATCGTAACAGGAGATATTTTCATTGATCAACTAATAAATTGTAAGCAGCGATTTTTGCGTATGCGATTAAAGAAATCGACGGGATGTCTCAAAATATCAAAAATCCACCAATCATATTCACTATCTACCGATAATATTCTAAATATAATTCTGCCGTGAATGAGATTGCCCTCCAATGGCCCAAAGAAGCGAGAATCTCTACTTCCTTCTCTGTTATCACCCATTACCCAATATTGATTGGCGCCCAATTTTACAAAAAATTCATCCGTACAGTTCCAATGATTTACGCCCTCACGATGTTCTTGATCATAACGTTCATCTCTGACCAGCGGTGTCCCCGGTTCCAACAATAATAAATCTTGTTTCTTTTCATCACGTAATAAACGATTTTCTTTTAGTCGGTAAAAAGGTTGTTTATCAAAAGGAAGATCAGGATCATAACTATAAGGGCTAGAAGCCTGCTCAACATCTCCGGAGAATGTTTTTAAATCAAAATCTTCATTAAGGCTAATAACCAAAGGATATGTATTAACATAGGGTTCGGTTATTTGTTTGTTATTCACATATACGACCGGCTTGCCATCTTCAACTATGCCCCATACACTATCGCCGGGAATCCCGATCACGCGCTTGGTCCAGTTACTTGGCCCCCATACATAATTTTGAAATAAAGCCTTAATGCGAGAAGGAGAATAATTAAACAGAGGGTCATTAAATGAAATAATTTCGCCCCGTTGCGGCTTGCGAAAAAGATAGGTTGCTTTATCAGCAAAAAAACGCTCACCAACAAGCATAGTCGTTTCCATAGAGCCGGTTGGTACCTGATAAATACCAAAACCAAAAGTTCTTACTAAAAAAACTACCACTATCAGAAAAACTATTTCGTACCAGCCCGACTCTGTTAATTGTCCGCGTGGTTTAAGCGGTTGTTTTTGATTTGCCATGATATATCTTCCCTTTTTATCTCTTCATGTATATATGTAGGATGCATCTTAGATATATAGGCTACTAATTTTTCAAACAGGCGAACAACAGATCGTTCTTTTGTTGGCAATGTAGCGATGCCAAAATCAAACCATTCTAATGCTTTTGATTCATTGTTTTGCACAATAGTTTCATCGCTCATCACGTGCAACAAAAAGCGTATGTCATAATGATAATGCTCTGGCTCTTTTTTATTGGCTGGGATCAGATGAATATCTACATCAAAAATTTCAACATTCAATGGCTCAATCGCCATAATACCCGATTCTTCTTGTGCTTCTTTTATAGCGACCTGCATTACATCATGCTCACCATCGCAATGTCCGCCAAGCTGCACCCATAAATTAAGCTTGGCATGGTGCATAAGCAGCGCTTTGGTATGATCTTTATTCAAGAGCATTGCCGATGCAGTGATGTGCCCAATCTGCAATGAGCGCTCAAAACAGTCAGGGTTTGCATGTATGAAGTCAATAATGCTACTTTTGTATGCGACTTCTTCAGTTTTCGGTGTATAGCGATCAAGTAGTTGCAAAAGCATATTTCTTTTCATTACAAATTTCTATGCATGTTAACGCACAAACTGCAAGCAACGACTCCAGCGGATGCGTTTTATAAAATCGATTGGATGGAGCAATAAATGGAAAATCATCCACGAATAGCCACTATCAACCGAGAAAATTCTGAAAACCATTTTGCCATGAATTAATGAGCCATTAATAGGACCAAAGGCGCGGCAATCATAGCTGCCCTCACGGTTGTCCCCCATACCCCAATATTGATTTGGTCCGAGTTCGATATAAAATTCGTCATAGGATTTGTCGCTACGAGTCCAATAATTTTTTCCTTTTTCACATTCTTTGTGTCTTGGCAATGGTGTACCGGGCCAACGTAACTCTAATTTACCTTTTGCATTACGTATAAGTAATTTTTCTTCTAAGTTATAGAATGGCTGTTTATTAAATGGCTTTGAAGGGTCATATGTTTTCCAGCGCATACTCTCTAGTGCCTGTCGTATTGCAAATTCAGAAGATTTATTCTGTAATTCATCAATAGTCAAATCTCCATTGCGCACATATTTAAAATTTTCTCTTTCAACTTCGC
This sequence comes from bacterium, assembly GCA_021827875.1. Lineage (GTDB taxonomy): Bacteria > Babelota > Babeliae > Babelales > Vermiphilaceae > JAKAUA01. Next base: position 25,099 of record JAKAUA010000006.1, read on the forward strand.
GTGCACGCTCTTTTGGATCAAGACCATAAACACCGACCAGTGGATATTGATTAAGATAAGGCTCATCTAGCTTTTTACCATTGAGATACACGGCTGTCTTGCCATCTTCTATTTTACCTTCAATTACATCGCCCGGAATTGCGATTAAACGCTTGGTCACATTGGTTGGCCCCCATACATAATTTTGCCACCAGCGCTTTATCGGATTGGTAGAATATTTAAAAGTAACATCATTGAGTGAAATGATTTCGCCACGGCGCGGTGTGCGGAACCAATAAGTCAATTTATCTGCCACAAAGCTTTCACCAATAAGCATGGTGGTCTCTGCAGATCCACTTGGTACTTGATAGAGGCCAAAAATAAACGTTCTCACCGCAAAAATGATGAGAACCCACATGATCAGTTCGCTGATGCTATTATTGCTGAAAAATTTTCTATCAGTACCAAATATCTTTTTTAAAAATGATTTGTTGTGTTGATTTTCTATCATTGCAATCCAGTCCTTGCTAAATTTTATGTCTTAAGTCAAATAATACATGGGATTTACTCGTTTGCCAAACTTATACACTTCAAAAAACGCAGGCACATATGCGCCCTTTTATTATCCCGCCGTTTACCAATATGGGGTTCTCTGGCTAATTACAAAAACATTCTCCGTCATTAAGTGCCTTTGTTCTTCTATCTAACTCAACCATTCCGGCTGAAAACGCGAAAAGAAGCGCCGCCTCTTCGCATGCTTCCGGCCTACCTAAAGAATTTCGCTCAAGATCCTTTTTATGTGCTTTAAGACATTTAATAAATTCATCTTTTGCTGCTGCTGGCCGTGAAGCTTTTTCTTTTAGTAGAGCTCTAAGCTTTTCTTCGGTAGTTTGTAAAACGTAAGGCCTTGCTACTTTAACAGCCATTAATCCCAACCCGACTTTGGTTGCTATCGTTGTTGAAGCGATCGCAGTTGCGGTTTTAGCTGTCACCGCTGCGACTGTAGTACATACGACTATAATAGTACTCATTGGCATAACTACAGGCGCTACTATAATAGCTCCGGCGCCCACCGTAACATAAAACATAGTCGTCTCAAATGCCGATGATTCAGGCTCTCTACAAGTACATTGTTCAGCTTCTGTCGCAGCTAATAAACTTACGCTGAGTATTAAAAGAAAAAATAATTTACGCATATTTATGTCCGACTATGGGCAAATTTAAAATTTTCACTCATTTCAATGAACGCATCTTTACTGCCTGCTATGATAAATAAGTTTGCCAGCTCTTCACATGCGGAAGGAAGTCCTGAACCATTCATCTGTCCTTTAATATTTTTTATAAGACAATCTCTGAAATTTCTTTTAGCTTCATAAAATTGAATTTTTTCGCGAGCTTCCTCTATCTTTGCGACCTTCTCTTCGCTTGGGTAAACATATGCATAAAAATCCTTACCCGCATTAACCAAGTCTTTAACCCCATAAAAGAAAATAACCGCACCTACAACAGGATAAAGTGCTTTAACCGCATCAGCCCCTAATTCTTTTGATGCCTTTGCAACATTGTCAGATGTTATTTTTGCTAACTCGACAGCTCCATCAGTCGTAATTTTTGTTGCTTCAATCCCAGTATCAGAAAATATTTGTGCTGCTTTTACTATTTCTTGCGTGGCATCAGATCCAACTGTCTTTGCTGCTTCTTTTAAACCCTCAGATAAGGCTTCAGCTGCTACTTTACCGATATTATCTCCGATGCATAAAATATCGAACATTGAGAAAATTGATATGGAGAGTAGTGCAATGTTTTTAATATTTTTCATAATCTTGTTAGCCTATTTATCACTAAAAATTAAACACTATTCCGTTAATCCTGCACGTATTTGTGATATGCCAAATACAATAATTGCCAATATTATTAATGGCTTCAGTTCATTCAAGGCACCCAAACCAAACTCTCTAGCAGCCTTTACATCAGCCTCTGCTTTTATTTTTGCTGCTTCAATTTGTTTTTGTCTGATTATTTTTGCTGCTTCAATTTGTTTTTGTCCAATTACTTTAGCTGTCTTAACAATAAGGGAGTCATTTGGGTCTTCTTTGAGAGTTGACTCATCAAATGCAGGTCTATTGCATGCAATCAAGCATAGTGCACTTAATAGTATATATTTATATTTCATGATGATTCCTTCCGTTATTTCTATATTGATTATAAATAGCATTAACTCTATCTACCTCATTTTTGCCGCCTAACAGTATAAGCATGCTTGCTATTTCTTCACAAATTTCCGGTTGACCGGCTTCAGTTCTTTGAGAACTGTTCCGATTTTGAACCATACACTTCTGAAATTCATTCTCGGCAGTAATTAAAATATATTTTTCAACAATTTCTTGTGCGTGAGCCTTTTCTTCTACTGTTGGAAAATTGTGCTTTCTTATTTCTTCGCATAAAGAATAAGATTGAAGAACAATGCTGACATAAGGACTAGCAGCTGATAATCCTTCCAATGTCTTGCCTACCATTTCCTCAATACCAGCCGAAGCTGTTTTAGTGGCTATTTCTTCCATTGCACATGTCTTCAAGAAGCCGAACACGCAAACAACTAAAATCGAATAAAAAACTGTCTTATATAACACAATATTCATTGTTAAATTTTGCTCCATTAATTAAGATTTTTAGAACTGATTCACGCTAAGTAATACATGGGATTTACTCGTTTGCCAAACTTATACACTTCAAAATGGAGATGTGAAGGATCTCCTTTGCGATGGGTGCTGCGCACTATGCCGGTATCACCCACGCGCCCAATTACTTCGCCTTGGCGCACCTTTTGGCCAACTTTTACTAAAATATCATTCAGATGAGCGTAGCGCGTTTTGTACTTATTGTTATGTAATATTACAATCGTTTTGCCAAATCCCGAGCCGTAATGTGCTTCTATCACCATGCCCGCGTGTGCCGCTTTTACGCTCGTTCCCTTTAATGCGGCCATATCTACGCCATGATGAAATTTCCACGTCCCATTGGGCTGTTTGCGCGGGCCAAAAAATGAGCTTAACCAAAATTGCGCATTTTCTATTGGCCATGCGAGCGCAATATCCCGCTTGCCGTCAATCATTGGTGATTTTAATTTAGTGACTTGGTGACTTGTTATACGCCGCTTACCCGGTTTATTGCTACGCACGGTATTGGTAGCATGTTCTAACAACTGCTCATGATAATCACGCCAATCAGCGGCATTGAATGCTACTTCTTGAGCGCCAAAAAAATCTATCATTGATTGTTTTAAATAGAGCTTATCTCTATTTACGATAGTGAAAGATTCTTTTTGCTCATCCGTTATTTTTTTTTTTTCATTGCTCTGCTGATCGTTTTGAGCTTGTTCTTGTAATTGATTGTAATCATCAACTATTTTTTTTACCGCTACAATATAGCCACGGTACTCTTCTTGTAGCTCCAGCAACCGCCCTGCCTGATATTTAAAATAAAAATATTCATAGCAGAGTAATGATCCTGTCACACCAACGAGCAGAGAAAAAGCAATCATGCCGGCAATAATATAATGCGTATATAGTTTTTTAATGTTGTTTTCCATGCACGTCCACATACTCAAAACTGTTATAACTCTAGAATATTTTCTTGAGCTATCCAGCCTTTTAGCTGTTTATTTTTTATTTTTACCCATTGCTCACGCCGCTCTACTACTTTTACCTCTGTGCCTTTTTCTAGTGCTCCTACTTGCTGATAATCATTACGGGGCCCAATAAAAACCGGTGCCTGATCATGAATAACAAGAGCACGCTGTTGCCGCATCACATAATATTTACCTGCAACAGCGAGTGCCGACAAACCAACACAGCCAATTAGCACGATCAATGCTATTGTTCTTCTTTGTCGGTACCAATATGCCGCGCGCCAAAAAAGTATACACCAAAAAAATAAAAAGATGAGTTGTACTACTAATGGCTGCCATCCATCAATAAGGCGCCACGCTCGCCTATTAAAGGTAAGAGTTTTATTCAGTTTCTGCTCTACCGTTGCAATGTTAGCCATTGCCATTTTGTATTGCGCGGTTGAACATGATTGAGCTGCTTTGCACCAATATGCGTAGGCATTATAATAATCATGCAGCATATAAAAAGAGTTACCCATGTTGTACCACACTGCATTATTCTTTTTGTTAATGCGTTGATAACTAGATAAGGCATCTGCATATTTTTCTTGATTGTATAGCTGATTGCCGCGTAAAAAAATTTCTTCATCAGAATCAGCAAAAGCTAAAGAAACACCGAATAAAAAAAATATCATAGAGAGTTTTTTCATGATCATGCCTTCTTTCTGATGAAAAAGAGCCATTGCTTTGCCTGTTGATATAGTTGGTCAATATCTACTGTATAGGCTGAAAAATAATTAGCTTGATTTAGCTTATTAAAAAAGTCCCGCCATTCTACAAGCTCTTGCTCTGTTGCACGTTGCGCCATCCAGCGATCAACATCCTCTCCTGTCACCTGTGAAATATGCTTATTCAAGAGATGTGCAAACACAGAAAGAAAAATAAAATGCCAATCATAGGGTATGCGATATGATTTGATCAATTGCGAATGCGCAAACCCAAACATCATGCGGCGCTTAACGCCAGGTAGCCATTTGCCAAGTGCATTTGTAAACAATTTTGCATTATTTTTTAATATAAATAGAACCGGAAGCAAACATAAGACTATGAACAGTAACCAAGGAATATGCGTGATCCGACCATAGGCACCATAAAAATGACGTATAAGCCCTTTGATCTCTGGACGGTGCTTTTCTTTCTCTGTCACGCCATAGTCTTGGGCGGAGGCTGATTCTATGTTATCTTCAGGTATTAAAGTTTCTTGTTGACGCTCTGATTTTAAAATAGTGAAAGGCACTGTTGCAGTTGCCATTTTCCTATACTTATACAAATCAACATCAAAATAGGTCAGCTGCTGCAGCGGTATTTCAAACTCACCTGTTTTGGTCGCCTGCACCACATATTCAAAAAACTGCTTTTTATCATGAGTATATTTTTTTGATTCGTATACTTTTATGCCATCGGGCATATTCTGCAAAGGGAACTGCTCTATATCAATATCACCATCGATTGCTATGGTTAGCGTAGCACCTTCTCCCTCACGCATTACTGCCGGGTGCAAGCTTGCATTAATGTTTTTAATATGGCCAATACCATCTACACGCTCTTGATAAGGAGGCAAAGGGTCTATCTTAATTGTTGCGGCATTTGAATAGATGGTTTTTGCTACACGCGCACCAAATAATGTTGAAAAAAAATCATAACGATCAGGCAACACGGTATAATCAACACGATACGCAGGGATTATTATTTCACCCGTTTTGTTTGGATACAGCTCCCAACCCCATTCTATATAATCAGCAATAACGCCGTCTATTTCTTCACGTCCGGTTATCGCATCTTTTTTATTTTTAATCACATAACCCTGATCTTTATGCTGTTCAGGCTCTGCAACAGTAAGAAATTCTACAGTAGGCTGTAATCGATAAAAACGTAAGGTAGCATATATTTTCTCACCAACTACCGCTTTACTACTACTTACCGATAAGCGTGCAATTGCCGCCTCGTCCTGCTGGGCTGATCGACGACGCTGCCCTTGCGCAACGGTTTGTTCTGCAACCTCTACCTCAATCGGATCAGATTCTTCAGCCCCTGCAGCACCGTGTACCACGGCAGGACCAAAGGTATAGATGCCCGGTTTATCAATACGCGCTGCATATATATAGGTAGTGCGTGATGCTCCATTAAATGTCTCCATCCTAAAACCGGTGCGCTGCAACCTGCCTATGGGCGAAGCTATTTCCGGTGTACTAAAATCTTTTTGAGTCCCGTCAATAGTAACTTCTAAATTAAAAGGAACCCCAATACCAACTTTTTGCAACTTTTCACCGCGCATGCCACGCATACTCAATGTCACTTTGCCAAATGCGCCCATGTGCGCATTAAAAAGAATGAAGAATACTAGGCTTAATAAAAATTTACCAACGCGGGGTATTACCATTTTTGCTCCTTTTTGGCTGCTGATTATCCATCATGATTTTTACTAGCTGCTTATTTAATTGCGCATCTTGTTTGTCTTGTTGCGCAACAATTTCTGCTAATGCAGCGTCTAGTGCTTGCAGGGATTTATTATTTTTTTGTTCTTGACCCGCACCACCAGCTTGCTTTTTCTCTTCTGCGCCCTGCTCCTGCTGTGCATTTTGTTGGGCATTATTTTGCTGATTACTTTGTGGAGATTGTTTTTGCCGATCATCTCTTCCTGGTTCTTGCTGCTTATCTTGTTCACCAGCACCATTATTACGATCTTCTTGGCCATCTCTGTCTTTTGGATTATCTTGTCCTTCACTATCATTTTCTGATTGATCACCATTTTCGCCCTGCCGCTGATCATTTTGATCATTCTGTCCATCAGATTTTTGTTTTTCTGAAGAACCGTCTTGCTTTTGTTGTGAGTTAGAATTTTGATCTTTATTTTGACCCGATCCCTGCTGCTGCTTCTGATCTTGCTGTTGCTGATTATTCTGATTATTTTTCTGTTGCTCTTCTTGTTTATTTTCTTCCTCTTTTTTCTTGAGGAGCTCTTCTACTATTTCTTTATTTTTCTTTGCACGCTCATTATCAGGATGTGCGCGTAGCAGATCTTCGTAAGTAGATAATGCTTCTTCTAATTTTTGTTGTTTGACATAACTATTGCCCAAATTGAATAATGCCTGCTCGTGCAATGATGCGTCTGATTGCGCACTCAATTCTGCGGCTTGCTTAAAATAAGTCGCCGCATGCTCTGCGTCACCTTTTTTGTAGGCAAGCACACCCGCATCATACAAATGTGATGCTGAATCAGGCGTATCAGTCAATGCCGATGCTATCAGCCGTTCTGCCTGCGGCACATTACCCTTATGAGCTGCGGCTATCGCGCGATCATAAGAAAATAATGCAGTCATGCGCATATGCATAGACGCAAAAAGAAGTAAAACAAATAGTACACTATTATTTTTTACAACAACCATTCAATCACCAAACAAATAAAGGCCCCCAATACAAACCATGCATACTGTTCTTCGTATGTTTCTCGTTTTTTTTCATCAATTTTTTCTTTATCAAAAGTGGACAACTGCTCTATCATTCTCTGAATGTCTTGATTATCTTTGGTACTCTGTTGATAATAACCGCCCGTATCAGTTACTAACTTTTTGAGCAATGCGCTGTTCAAACGCGAAATGACAATAGCCCCTTTTTCATCTTTTTCATAACCTGCTTGTTTGCCTTGTAGGTCAAATGCAGGTACCGGCGCTCCTTCTGCCGTGCCCACGCCAAATGCAAAAATCTTTAAATTAAGCGCGATGGCTTCTTTTTTAACCCGTGCAAGATCCGCAGAAAAATCTTCTCCATCGGTAAAGATCACCAGCAGCTTATTTTTACGTTCTTGCATCTTTGAAAATTGCGTAATGCCTTCTTTGATTACTTGATCAATTGCAGTCCCTCCCGCAGAGGTAGAAGATGAATCAACTTGATCCAAGAACATAAAGAAAGAATCATAATCAGTCGTAAGTGGACAAACCAGACATGGTGCACCGGCAAAAAGAATTAACCCAATTCTATCTGATGGTAAGCTATTTACCAGTGCATGAATTTTTGCTTTCGCAAAACTCAAACGATTCGGCGATAAATCTTTGGCAAGCATACTGCGCGAAATATCAAGCGCAATGAGCAGATCACGCCCCTGGTAGCTCACATTCTCTTCTTTCTTATTCCATTGAGGATGCAATAATGAGAGGATCAACAATGCACATCCCGCAACAAAAAAGAATGATTTAATAATTTGTTTGATAAAAGAATAATGCTTAATCAAAAAGTGGCGTCGACCTTTATCAGTTAAAAAAGCAATAATCCGCTCTTTTTTGCGCAGTGCCAAGATCAGCATTACCATTATGGGAATAAGTAAAAGGAATAATGGTGCATATTCGCGCATGCCCCAATGAATAGTAGGTATGTTCATAAGCTAAACCATATCCATGATGAAAGTAACAATTCTATGCATAGCAAAATCAGTGCCAAAGCAATAAATGGCATAAAAATATCGTAACTGTGTGTATAGCGATCAACCTCATGTTTTGTTTTTTCAAGGGCGTCAATAGTATCATAAATTTCTCGCATATCTTTTGCATCATGTGCTTTAAAGTAGCGGCCGCCGGTCTGCTGCGCAATATCTTGTAATAATTTTTTATCAAACTCTTGCGTCGGTACCATACCAAGACCAGGTACAAAGAAATAGGGTCTATAGCCACCTACACCAATGGTATATATTTTTACGCCCAACTGCTGTGCAATTGCTATTGCCACTTGGGGATCCATATCATTTTCGCCCGGTGCACCATCGGTGAGTAAAATAATTATTTTGCTCTTGGCTGATGAATTTTTTAATCTATTGGCCGCGGTAATAAGCGCGGTTGAAATACTCGTATCATTAGGGTCCAACAGCCCTATTTGTACGCCGGCGATAATATCTTTGATCATCTTTTTATCGAGTGTTAACGGGCAACGCGAGAATGCTTCTTTAGCAAATAGCACTAATCCTATCGCATCATTGGTACGCTTATTTACAAAATGCAGCGCCTCTTCTTTTGCAATGGTAATACGCGGCCGTGGATCTTTTTCATCATCAATGCCATTCATACTGCCTGAAATATCAAGTACTAACATAATATCAATGCCGTGCATACTTGTTTTTGAATGGACGTCCACTAATTGAGGCATAGGGATAACCACAATAAGCAATAATAATGCCAATGCCCTTATGCAAAATAAGATAAAGGTATGCGGATGTTTTGATGCATGGCCATGTGCATGCAGCTGTTCACCCAATGAATAGTTATACACGACTTTTTTGGACCAAAAACGCTTAATATATAAAACGCACAAAAAAAGCGGTATCAAAAAGAGAAAATAGGTAGGATACGCGAATTGAAAATAGGTAGATAACACAACTATTCCTTGTTCTGTTCAATAAACCATTGATGCACGCGATCATGAAAAATTTCGTCCAATTCGCCCTCTTCCATACGCATTGGCTTGCCAATGATTATGGTAACCGGCGCACGAGTTACCCAAAAAGAATCGCGCGGATACACCACATTAACTCCCTTAATAAACACTGGTACTATGGGGCGATTCATTTTTTTTGCCAGTATAACAAAGCCAGCAAAAAAATCATGAATTTTACCATCATCATAGCGGCCACCCTCAGGAAAGATTACTACATGAGTGCGCTTGCCATTCACTTTTTTTATAGCAGCAATCAAACTACGCATACCGGCCAATGGACTACTGGTATCAACTAATACCGCAACTTTAGGCAAAATAAAGCGCAATAGACGCCAGCTCATCAAATAACTCAGCGCCATCCACAGATGAGGATAGCGATGCATAACCATAACAAGAAGCGGTATATCCAAATACGATTGGTGATTGGCAACAATAACAGCCGGCTCGTGCGGCATGTTCTCTTGCCCCACGTACGTTATTGGTAGAAAGCAGAGTTTAAAAAGAAGCCAACAAAGACTGTATTCCAACCAATAAAATAGTTTGCTTTCAAAACCATAGCGCGCAGGTAATAGCAAAAGAATCAGAAAAGGTACCAAATAAGTTGCTATTAAAATAAAGGCAATAAGTCGCGCATAGAGCGTCCACAATATTGTTGTTGCTTTCATACAATCCTTTTTAAATGTAATTATTCTGAATAATAAAGGCTACGCTGTTCATGCATTTTTTTAATATAAAAGTTAGTTATATAACAGATAGGAAGAATAAACAAACATAATCCATACAGTAGTTGTACGAATAGTGCTATTGGAGAGCCTGAAGCTGCTATATAAGGAGCCACCCATTGCAATCCCCATGCCGGCAAACAATAACCAATAATCCAAAAAGGTATATTGTAAATGAAAAATTTAATTGATCGCCAAATGGAATGGAAAAAATTTGAAATAGTAGCTGAACCACCAACAAAAAATAATACTGACAGACATG
>JAKAUA010000075.1 GCA_021827875.1 bacterium
TATTTTCCGATGTCTGCATGATTTTTATCTAATGCAAGAAGTCGTTTGCGATACGGCAAATGCCAACTTTCAGGATAACAATATGAAGGGCTTAAGATAATTGTCGGCTGATTATCAATAAAATAACGATTTAAATGACTCTCATCATGCCAGAGCGCAATAATATTATGCTCGAGATCTATTTTAATATTTTCTAACATAGTGCGTACCAACTTAAGAAATTCTGTAGCACTGCCACCATGAAAACCACCCGCAAAATAATGCTGTCCTTCATGTCCTGCTATACATGCTGTTGATGCTGGTCTTGTTTCATACGTGCCTCTTTTGTTAATAAAACCGGGATGTTGCGTTGCGACACGCTCACCCAAGATTTCATCGCCAACGGTATCAACAAAGAGCATATCGGCATCGGTGGCAAAAATATAATCCATCGCGCTTAACTCATCACTATGGCGATTATATACTTCACAGCGCATCATAGTATCATAGGGCCAACCAAGACGTTTGTGTGGCAAACAAACAACATCGTCTGCCTCCGGCAATGTGCCATCAGTAAAAATAAAATAAGTCACTTTTTGATTAGGGCAAAAATATTTTCTACCCGATTCTATTAAACGTGGTACAAATTGTATGTATTTTCCGGTAGCCACAATGCATAACCCAACATTGTATTGCGCCGTAATGGTCGACAAGCCTAATGCGCTAGCACAGATAATTATTCTTTTTATACGATTAATCATACTCTCAACTCCTTTATTTTAAACAAAATAGTTATTTACCAGCGCCTAGAAGAATTCGCTGCATTCAGCTCATCTTGCATCATCTTTGTTACTAACTCTTTAAATGTTGTTTTGGGCTGCCATCCTAGTACTGCGGCAGCCTTTGATGCATCGCCCAATAAGAAATCAACTTCTGCCGGACGAAAATAACGCGAATCAATAAAAATCAATTCTTTACCGGTATTCGCATCATAACCAACTTCATCAACGCCTGATCCGCGCCATGCAATTGCAATACCTACCTGTGCAAAAGCAAGTTCTACAAATTCGCGAACAGAATGAGCTTGCCCGGTGGCAATGACAAAATCATCTGCCCTTTCATGTTGCATCATGAGCCACATAGCCTCCACATAATCAGGAGCATAGCCCCAATCACGTTGCGCATCTAAATTACCAAGATATAAAGCTGTTTGTTTACCCAAGCTAATGCGGACTGCAGCCTGCACAATTTTCTTCGTTACAAATGTTTCGCCACGATAAAAGGATTCATGATTAAAAAGAATACCGTTAACCGCAAACATACCATACGATTCACGATAATTTTTGGTAATCCAATAGCCATATAATTTTGCTACCCCATAAGGAGAACGCGGGTAAAATGGCGTTGTTTCTTTTTGAGGAATTTCTTGCACAAGGCCAAACATTTCACTACTTGATGCTTGATAAAACTTAGTTTTATGAGTTAAGCCGGCCATACGTATTCCTTCTAAAAGCGCAAGAACCCCAAGCGCATCCGTATGACCGGTATACAAAGGCAACTCAAATGAAACTTTAACGTGACTTTGTGCTGCCAGGTTATACACCTCATCAGGATTGATTTCTAACAGTAATCGAGCCATATTAGCAGCATCTGTCAGATCGCCATAATGCAAAAAGAATGAAGCACCTTTTACATGAGGATCAGTATATAAATCATCAATACGAGAGGTATTAAATGAGGATGAGCGACGCTTGATACCATGAACCTCATAACCCTTGTTTAGAAGAAATTCTGCCAATAGACGCCCGTCTTGCCCGGTGATACCGGTGATTAATGCTTTTTTTCGCACCGGCTCAATACCGACGCTCTCAGCTCTCATCTGGTTGTACAATAACACTAACACTACAATGCTTAATACTCTCGCTCTTATCATGTTTATTTTTCCTAAAAAATATTATGTGCTTCGCACCACTTAACGGTCTTTTTTATACCTTCTTCAAGTGTTGTTTGTGCTTGCCAACCTAATGATTTTAATTTATCCACATTCAGTAGCTTACGCGGTGTTCCATCAGGTTTTGACGTATCAAAAACTAGCTCACCCTGAAAGCCAACTATTTCTTTAATCAACAACGCTACTTCTTTGATGGTCACATCTTGGCCGGTACCAATATTGACTAAATCAGAACCTTCATAATAGTTCATTAAAAATAGGGTTGCCGATGCTAAATCATCAACATATAAAAATTCACGATAAGGAGCTCCGCTGCCCCAAACTACTACTTTATCTGCATGCTCTTTTTTTGCACGTTCCATTTTTGCAATTAATGCTGGTAATACATGTGAAGTATGCAAATTAAAATTATCATTTTCTCCATAAAGATTTGTTGGCATACAAGCGATAAAATGTGTGCCGTACTCACGATTGTAGGCTTCGCACATTTTAAGGCCGGCTATCTTGGCAATTGCATATGGTTCGTTACTTTTTTCAAGTTCACTGGTAAGTAAATACTCCTCTTTAATCGGCTGCGGACAGTTGCGTGGGTATATGCATGAAGAGCCTAAAAATAATAGCTTTTTAACGCCATGCACATAAGATGCATGAATAACATTGGCTTCTATAGTAATATTGTTGTAGATAAATTGCGCAGGGTAATCGATATTTGCTTGGATACCCCCCACTTTTGCTGCTGCTAAAAAGACATATTCAGGTTTTTCTTTTTCAAAAAATGCATTTACCGCTGCTTGATTCCGCAGATCAAGCTCGTTTGATGTCGCAACTAAGATATTTGTATAACCTTCGTACTCTAGTTGCCGCACAATAGCGGAACCAACGAGCCCCTTGTGTCCGGCTACATAGATTTTTGCATTCTTATCCATAATTGCATGAGATGTTAAACACATAAAAAAAGAGATCAGTGATATTATTTTCTTCATCATTTTTCCTTATTAAAAATTACTATTATGCCTCGAACAATCTTTCTATAGGTTGGTAGGGAACTTTTGAACGTATACTATGCTCAAAACTCATTTGTAACGTACGATTACTATTGCGGTCGCCCAAGGGATTAATTCTGTTATACACATATAAAACATCATGTATATAACGTGAGTGATGTCCCGACATTTCAAGCATAGGAAACATAAAAGCTAAATCCCACGTCATTGAAAAGAATTCATTGTTATGTAACAAATCTTCTTTTTTTACCATTTTAAATAGACGCGCATAAAAAGTGCGTAAGTGAGTTGTTACCCATTGGTATGAACGATAAGAATGATTTGCAATAACCGCCTCCGGCAAGGGGTGTATCCATAAATCTCGCGCATTCTGCGGCCATGACATATAGCTACCATACGTCATCCACACATTAGAATCAGCATATTCTTGATTCAAGCGAGCCAGCACATGCTCATGCGAAAACCAATCGTCGCCATCAAGCGTTACAATAATTGCATCATCAGGACAGCTATGTATTACGTTATATAAATTAGCTAATGCACCACAACGGCTTGTATTGGTAAGCACTGTCAACTTGCCTTTGTTTGTATGAGTATTCGCTATTTCTGTAACTAATCTTCCTGTATTGTCAGCAGAACAATCGTCAATATAAATGATTTTATAGTTATCATATTGTTGTTCTAGAGCAGAATGCAAATTCTTCTCGCACCATCGCTCGTTATTGTACGAAGGAATTATTACAACAAAGGGTAATTGTTCTGCTTCACTATATAAAAAAAAGAATAAGCACATCATTAAAAATGTAATTGCAGGAATCTTAATCACAAAAATTCTCCTTTAATTTTTTGTTGTTCGATACCGGTCTTTTTTTGCTTTTTTAATGATCTTTTGCTGTATTGCGTCAAGCTCTTCTAACAAAGCTACCTCATGTTCATTAAAAAATTCTGCGCGAGCATAGTTTGGTATAAACCCTTTGAGACAACAATCTACAAAATATATATCAGAAAAGAGCATCTGTTCTTTTGATGCTAAATAGCGTTTTGCTGCATCAAGATAGTTGTTATATTCTTCTTCTGACATAGATAGCAAGAATGACAATAGTTCTTCATTTGAACTAAAGTTTCTCCTATCCACAAAACATTCTGCAGGAACGTAGTCGGTCACATTTGACGCTCCCCAGTAGATAGGTACGCAACCCGCCAATAGACAATGATGAAGCTTTTCAGATACATAGCCGGGAATATCTTTTATATTCTCATAACACACAGAAAATTTGTAATGAGCAAGTAATTTAAATTTATCATCTACCCGCCCCTTATAATTTCTAAAATAAGCAGGATTCCACCCGGGACCAAAAAGATCGTTTAAATCACGAGCATCAAAATATGCTACTGTTTTGTAACGCTCGGAGTACAACTCATTACAATGCGTTGATCCTTTGTTAGCAATCACGGTGCAACAAAACTTTTTTTCTGAAAAGGGAATTGTGGGAACATGTACTGATTTGGGCTGAGGATAAAAAAATTTAAAATAGTGTTGGTTATCAACAAGATCATCTGCCCACGTAAAGATAGTTTTTATATTTTTGTGAATCTCTCTGTCAAAATTTTCAGGAATAACTGAAGGCGGTTCCCACAAAAATAGAGCAAATTTATCTTTACCATAGGTATTAAAATAAGCGTTTAATGAGGCCGGCCCGCTTGCCCCACGCGGCATATTATATTTTGTGCCGTAATAAATATCGGCAGATTGATGTGCTCCACGGTGTGGACTCGTTGTCAGAGTAATGTTTTTTATTTTTAATTTTTCACGCAATAATTTGTATTCTTCTCCATTACCCTCAGGAAGCTGAAATAGTTTATCATAGCGCAAATCATCGCCAAACCAATCAAGATAGATGGTCTGTGGGGTGATTGGCTTAATCGCTAGCACTGATGCAAAAAAAATAAGCTTTGCTTTCATCTACCAACTCCTCTGTTAATCTATTCTCTGTTGATAAAAGTAAACATGTACTCCATATGTGCACTCTTATTACAGATTTTGTGCAATGGCGCTATATCAATCTTTAACCCTTGCTCAAAAAGAACAAGAAGTTCTTCCGGAGACATGCCATGCATATTGCGATTAGTATCAAACTCTTGCTGCGTAAGATTCATAGGTATATTAACCATTTTGCTCCTTACAAAACAAAGCCCCTTTTTACCAAGCACCGATCTCGCCTTATTCGCCCACGAACCTTCAAGTGAGTTTGGTGCGCTATACGACAAGGCACAAATGGTTGGCACAATATCTGATTTTTTATAAAGCGTTAAGTCGACAGTATTTGGATATCCCCAATCATACTTACCCTCACCCAATGTCCACGAGCAGACACCATCGGCAATAGGCGTTAAAGGCGGCAAGGGCTGCTTGCACGACAACATATAGCAGTCAGTAAGGTTAGTGCCTAGGCGTAAATAAAAACCGTAAGCGTTTGTTTTTTGCAATGCTTTAATGCATTCAGACAAGTCTATGCAATCTGTCACTATAATGTCATCAACGGCAAATAGCACATAGTTACTGTCGCTATTTAACAAAAGCGCTTCTGTCATAGGTTTAAAATCTTGATGGGGGTTAAAGCCTTGCTGGTGAAATTGCACGGCAGGGAAAGCAGAATTGACTTGTGAATAAGCAGCGTTAAATCTGCCATTGTCAGAGCGATACACAACATGAACAGTTGCTGCGCCGATCACATATGCGTCTAATGATTCGAGTAGTGCATATAACTGCATTGGCCGATTATAAGAGAAAATAACAAGATCAGTTTTATCTTCAGCATAATTATGCGCTACCAATGAGGTTAAAAATAATAACCATACGCTTACCTTTTTTGTAAACATCCTGCTCTCCGCTATTTTTTAATAAAAATAATTAAACGGATTCTACTTTTGATTAAGCAATGTGTCAATCTGACAAGGTACTGCTAATACGTCGCTACCAAGCGATGAGTTCTTGCGCTTTATAATATATATCTTTCAAATACTCATGCTCAGGAATCACATCGATTGATTGCCACCTATATTCGACATGGTTATGGTCTAGCGCAACAATATCGTCAGAGCATAAAGCAAAAACAGCTATGTTTACCGTGTGCGTTTGACAATCCCACGCACTGTCAGGATAAATGGTATTATAGACATCAATAATCTGCATCGGCACTATTTCTAATCCAGCTTCTTCGTAACATTTTCTCTTTGCGCATTCAAAAAATGATTCACCTTTGTGCATTCTTCCCCCGGGGAAAAAATAAATGCCTTTAGCGGGGGGCACATTACGCAATACAAGGAAATAACATCGTGTTATCGGGTTATAAACAAAGATATCAACACAACAAATAGGTAAAGCTTGTACGCATTGTGCATACAAAGATCTGTCAAGAAGGGCTGTATGCACAAGCTCAATTTCTTGCGTGTCGAAAAATATCATATGATTTTGCTTCATATCAAAACAGTCATCAGCATATGCATACAAAGCAAAAAACAGAAATAGCAACTGCAGCATCACATCTCCTAGAGCATAAAAAGCGATTGTTAACTCGTTGCTTCACCTTAACAAAATTTGATCAAACGAGCAATTATATGTCTTGGTTCAATACATATGAGAAAAATTCAGGCCTCCGATAGCGAAGTATAGTATTGCTGAGGAGTGAGGTATTGTAAAGCCTGGTGAGGGCGGTAAGTATTATATTTTTTAACATATCGCTTGA
>JAKAUA010000061.1 GCA_021827875.1 bacterium
CACCAACTGCGGTACAATATACAGCATTACTGGCAGCAAGGGCACCTGCGCCAACGGCTGTATTTAAAGGAGCATTGTTTGCGGCAAGTGCTTGATAGCCGAATGCACTATTTCCAGAATTATTTGTATTAGCAGTAAGTGCATTGTAACCAACGGCAGTATTTTGATTACCGGTAGTATTGGCAGCAAGCGCATTGTAGCCCATCGCTGTATTAGGGCTTGCAGTATTATTTTGCAATGCGTTCCAGCCAACAGCGGTGTTATTAGAAGCAGTTGTAACAGTAGTTAAGGCATTGTATCCAAGAGCAGTATTATTGCTTCCTGTTGTATTGGCATTTAATGCTTGCTTACCAAATGCAGTATTTTGAGCACCAGTGGTTAAGGCATTAGCCGCGCTTAAACCTACCGTTGTATTACTATTTGCATCAGTAACTTTCAAAGATATAGTTGAACCGGCTCCTGCAAACACCACGGTTTTACCCGCATTGGTGTTGGCATTAAGCGTTATGATACCGCTGCTTGGTGTCGCAGAGCCAGTATCACCATTAAGCTGTGTCAATGTACCAAGAGAACCGAGTGTTTTGTATGAAGGAGAGTGATCGGCGCCATTTGAAGTAAGCACAGTTCCTGCTACACCAACATTGGTAGTGTCAAAGGAATTAGTGGTACTGTTGTAATACAAAGTACCAAATGGTGATGTGTAACTGGTTGCGCCACTCCCCCCACCGGCTATAGATGTTGTGCCAAATACAGGATCTGTTGAACTACCGGTAGACACCAAAGGTACGCCAGTCGTTGCACTTGGCGAAGCAAAACTCACATTAGCAGTGCCTTCACCCAGCAATACATTGTGCGCAGTGAGTGTGCTTAATCCCGTACCACCATGAATTACAGAGACCGGTGAAGATAGTGCGATAGTAGTCGAACCACCAAGCGTGAGTGATCCACCACCGGTAAGGCCGGTACCGGCAGTGATGGTAAAGTTGTTGGAAGAAACAGCACCATTAGTTACAGAGAATTCAGTTGCATTAAATGATGCAACACCTTTAGTGGTAGTCGTTGCATTGGCGGGTGTAATGGTGATTGTTGAACCTGAACCACTGGTAGTGAGGCCTTGTGAAGGTGAACCAAAAATATTCAAATTATTTGCTGAAGGAGTAGCGCTACCGGTATTTTCAGTGAAGGTGGTGGGAACAGATCCAGTAGTGGCAATAGTGATTGATCCTGGATTATTAGCAATAGTAATACCAGTGCCTGCTGTCAACGTAGATGCAACGGGAGCAGCACCAGTGCTACCTATTAATAGTTGTCCATTAGTTAGTGATTGTGAAGTAAGAGCAGAAGTTGATGTTGCACCGGATAATACAATGCCATTGGCATTAAAGCTCGTAGCGCCGGTGCCACCATTGTTCACGACGACCGGTACTGTTAAATTAACAATAGGATTACTCATAGTACCGGTAATAGTAATGCCGGTACCACCCGTAACGCTGCTGACATCGCCAGGTGCAAATGCTGCCGGTGATAATTGACCGGAAGAGCCTATTATTACTGCTTTTCCCGTATCAGCAGAGGTTGCGCTACTGAGTGTGATAGTGCGAGAGGTTGTTTGATTAGTAAATAAATTATCAATTATTGCGTCACCATTCACCGATAGTGCCGGTTGGCCATTTGCGTTATTTTCATCATTAATGCTTACGGAGCCGTAGACAATAAGTTCGTTGTATACCTTCAATTTATCGGCTACTTGCAACCCCGAAAAAATCGATCTATGGTGTGCGGTCAAAAGCGCCGATCTTTCTTGTTGCAGCTGTTGATATAGTTTATACGCTTGTTCATCATCTTGTAAGGGTTCTAGGATAGTAATTGCTTGTTCAAGAGCAGTATGTAATGCTGTTTTTTCTATTTCTTCCCCGATCATAAGAGCTTTACTAATCTTGGTCACTTCTTGCGGCACGGCAATCCCAGCGTTGTCGGCATATTCAAAAAATGCATGCAATGCCTGAAACTGATTTGACTGAAAAGAGACGTTTTGATTAGGTAGCACGTTAATTTCTGTCGCGGTAGTAGATTGTGTGTCTTCCATTGGTATAGTTACTAGCATTCTAACTATACAATAATAGAGTAATAGTTTTTTCATGACTGCTTTTCCTTTTTTATTCAACAATTATTTCTTCATAAAAAGTTATACAATAATTTGCAAATAAAATTCAAATAAAATGTATAGTTCTTCTTTTTAAGGAAAGAGATTTTTTGTAACTTGCCTTTATATACTATTTTTTTTTATCATGGTACTAATCTCATAAATTGAAATATTGAAATGTTGTCAGTGGTAACAAAAAGAGGAGATCTTTTTATGAAGATTTTATATGGCGCGGTAGTTATAGCAGCGACTACAAGTGGTATTTGTGCAATGGATGATGCAAAAAATAGTAATATAAAACAAACGGCAGCAATGAGTTTTTCGAGTAAATTTGTTGGAGCAATGTCGTCTTCAACGCCATCACTTCCTTATGCGTCATCAATCGTATCGCCGCAAGTATCTGCATCTCCGCGTGCATCATTAAACATAGTGACTTCATCCAGTATTACGCCACGTTCTCGTTCTATATCCAGCCCACGTCCACCATCGCCACATCCTAGTATTGAAGGATTTGATCATACAAAATATGAGGCAGCCGCATTAAGAAGCTTCAGTGAAAAAAAATTATCATCTTCTAGCTTGCCGACTATTCCGGAAAAAAAATGAAGCACTGCTGACAGGTTATCGCGGGAATTCTTCGTAGCCTTGGCGAAGTAGAATAAAAGAGTGTGCGCACAATTTGGCCGTGCCAATCCGTCTTTGCTCTTTGAGCTACGCCGGACGCGGCCGTCCGATTGCCCCGGACAAGCGAAGATTGGTGCTTTTAAAATCATGCTGATATTTGTTAGACTGTACGCAGTACAAAGAAAGTAGCTATTTTTGGAAAAGGATAATTATGAAATTTATTTTTGGGAATGCGTTGTGGCACCTTATTATGCAATCAGATATGGTCAGTTGGTTTGTGCTGCTTACGCTGTTTGCTATGTCTGTTATTTGTTGGACATTATTTCTGTATAAATTAGCAATGAATCGTTTAAAACAAAAACATATACAAGAATTAAAACATAAACTGCACAATACTCACTCGGTCGAAGAACTCATTCTATTGCAACGCGAATATGCGCGTACGGTTCCCGGCTATTTTTTAGGCAGTATACTAACTACGGTAAAAGAGCAGCTTGAGCCCAATGTTATTGAGCAAAGAGCGCCGACCGAGCAACAATTCCATGCTATTCAACAACACATGTATCAAGTTATTGATGATTTAGTACATCAAGAAGAATCATCACTATCTTTTCTCTCTACAAGTGCTGCAATTGCACCATTGCTTGGGTTATTCGGTACCGTATGGGGACTGATACATGCATTTATCGGTATCAGTGAAAAACAAGCGGCGGATATTGCTGCAGTAGCGCCCGGTATTGCACAGGCATTAACCACCACATTGGCCGGCTTAATGGTAGCGATCCCTGCATTTGTTATGTTTAATTATCTTTCTGGGCAAGTGCGTAGTTTTGAACAAAAGTTATACGCATTAAATGATAAATTAAATTTGTTAGTACAACGTATCTTTTTTGTACGCTAGGAGTGTTACATGAAATATGCTTTGTATCGTAGACGCCGCACAGGCGTGCGCTCGCAAGAGATTAGTTTGACACCGCTCATTGATACCGCATTAACGCTACTCATTATTTTTATGGTAACCACACCTATGATGCATAATGCCATAAAAGTTAATCTGCCTGAAGGTAAATCTAATGAAGCCGGCAAGACGCAGCAAGAATTAGTGGTCTATCTGACTACTGATGAACAGTTATTTTTTAACGGTGTCCCGGTAACTAAAGACAATTTGATTGCAACAGTACAAAATGCCGTAGAAAAGCAGTCAGGACGACCGGTATTTGTTAAAGCTGATGAAAAAGTAAATTATGGTGCCGTGATGCAAGTGGTAAATAATTTAAAAATGGTTGGGGGTATAGAGTATGTGGGCATGGCGACCAAGCGTGCATAAAAAATATCCTATCCGGGCACAGTTGGCTGTGGTAATAGTGGGTGTCCATTTATTTATGCTTATGCCTTGTTTTTTATTGCAACAGGGACAAGCTCCGTACCATATTCAAGTGAATACTGCATTGATGAATAGCAATTTGCCGGTAATTTTTGTGCCGTTTCAAGAGCAGTCGGCAATCGTTGCACCCATACCATCAAAACCAAAATCAAGAACTCAGAAGAAAAAAATTGCAGCCAAAAAACAAACAAAAACTGAGATTAAAAATAAAACAGCGTTAAAAACGGTTGCATTAAAAGATGAGAAAAATAAATCAAAAAAAGTAGCAGAAAATTTATCACGCCATCCTGTTCGCCGTAGCCTTGGCGAAGAGGGAAGCAGCACAGCCGCGACGGCGAAAGCCTCGGCGGTGGCGGAAAAGAGCATAAAGCAAATAGTTCCTAAAAAACTTATCGCTAAACAAGAAAAAATACAGGAAAAAATTGAAACAAATGTTGCTGCTAATCACGCCGACCCGCTACGCCATAGCATAGCGACGGCAAGAGCCTTGGCAAAGGCTGAAAAAGTAGAAGAGCAGTCAACACAGCCTGTAGAGCAAAAAGAAATGTGTGTAGGTGCAGCGGACCTCGAACAACTCACCATGCAAAATGCAATCCAATCAATTTTGTCCGTGTCATGGCAGCCGCCAGTCGGTCTTCCTGATGATGTTGCCTGCCAGATCAGCTTTAAAGTGGGCACAACGGGAGAGATTGTCGAACTTGCTATGATTAAGCCATCAGGAATTCTTATGTATGATATTGCGGTACAGAATGCGCTGTATGAGAGTAGCGGTCGCTTACCGCGCTACTCGTATGGTAAAGAGTTTTGCATAACATTTACTCAATAAAAAGAACGGGGGAGGGAAAGAAGATGATATCGGTTACCTATTTAAAAAAAATAATCTGCTTATTTTTATTATTAGTAGGCATGCAGGCGCATGCCGCAGTTCAATTAAATGTCCGTGCGAGTGGTACAAAAAAAATTCCTTTATTGGTAGCGATAGAAGCCTCGCAAGGGAATCAACAAGAGTTGTCTGAAATCGCAGAGGTTATTAAAAAAGATTTTGAATTTAGATCTCAATTTGATGTTGCCGTAGGAGAAATTACTTCTCCTTTTTTAACCAAAAGTAGCATTGCAGAGTTACATCGCAAAGGATATCCACTGGTACTTTTTTTAAATAACGAAAATGCCGATGCTATTTCATGGCGTTTGTATGACACCAAAACAGTCGCCATGATAAAGGGAAAAAAATATCATAAGCAGGGTGCTTTAATGCGTGGTTGGGCGCATGGCATAGCTGATATGGTCTGGCCAACGTTGACCGGATCACAAGGATTTTTTTCTACCAAAATTGCTTATTGTAAAGAGCAGCGTCGTGCGGGTCTCAGGCCAATAAAACATATTTATATAGCAGACTATGATGGTTCAAATGCACAACCTATGGTGGCAAATGCTTCTATGAATGTTGCACCGCGCTGGAACAGAGATAAAAGCAATCCATTACTTTTTTATTCTGAATGCACACCGTCAAATGTGCGTCTTATGGCGACAGATATGAAAAAAAGAAAAAAGGTAGTCTCTAATTTTGATGGTCTTAATATGTTGCCAACATTCTCGCAAGATGGTAAAAAGGCGGTCTATTGCGCATCGCGCGGTGATGGCAATTGTCAATTATATTACTATGACAAAGATAGTTTCAAAAAATTAACGCATAATGACGGCAACAATATTTCGCCAACATTATCTGATGAAGGAGATAAAATATTCTTCTGTTCCGATTTTAAGACAGGTAAACCACAATTATATTGCTATGATGTTGCAAGCGCAGCAATGGAAGAATTAACTGATTCGGGCTATTGTACGTCACCGGCATATTCTTCGGCCAGAAATCTTTTGGCCTATACTAAGATAATTGAGGGACAAAATCAGATTTTTATCTATGATTTAAAGCGCAAAATGCATACACAAGTAACGTTTGATGATTCAAACAAAGAAGAATGTTGCTGGTCACCCTGCGGCACTATGCTACTTTTTGGCATGCGTGAAAAAGGCAAGAACCGCTTGGTAATTCTTGATACAGTCACCAGACAACAGCATGCTATTACCGCCGCACAAGACGCCTGCAGCTACCCGGCATGGTCCATGATGTATCAAGAGTTTCCGGCAATTGTATGAATTGCCCTTGCGCAGGGCAGGGCGGCGGCCAATTCTTTTGTCCCCTCCGCGGGGACATGCGCCAAAAGAGTGCTCGCCCACTCTTTTGGACTACAGGCGTTTAAGACTCCGTCTTAAAAATCTGTTCTTTCGTTTCAAACGCTCACACACGCAATTTAAAAATTGCTACGGTTCGCAGAAACTACCGGAATCTTTCATTACATGAGAAATAAATATCTCGTTGAACAAATTAAATAATAAGTTAAAAATCTGATAGTCGCGTCGAGGCCCGAAGAAATTTCGTTAGAAATTGCGTGTGGCCGAATTCGCGACGGGAGGGCAGATTCTTAAGACGGCAAGTCTTAAGTGTCCGGGTTGCAAGGG
>JAKAUA010000066.1 GCA_021827875.1 bacterium
TCCATGTAACACGAATTTTTTGTGCAGTTTATATTGCTGCATATTTAAAAAGGCCTCCCTAAAATTGGTTTGTTTTGGAGGCCTTTTATTTTACCATTTTTTTCTCAAATGTGTTTGAACCTGGTCATAAGAAAGTGAAGCGCTCAACGGGTTTTCAACCTGTTGCAGGGCGCGGAATTCTTCGAAGCCATACTTCACTACACGCAGCTTCTCAAGTTCTATACTGTCATTCATTCTAGGGTCCTGGCGAAGTAGAACATGCAAAAATCAGTAGAAAAAAGAAAAGTGTCTTCAATCTCATGGATCAAAGACACTTTTCTTTTATAATGTTATAAAAATTGTTTTAATTGCTATTCTGTAGTTTCTGTAGCTTTGGTCTTCTTAGGAGTAGCCGGTGCTTTCTGCTCTTCCTGATTTTTTTGCTCTGCTGAATTAGCTACAGGAGTAACTTTCTTAGGCACAGCCGCTTCTTCTTTGTTAGACTTAGAAACCTCTGTTGCTTTCTCTTTGTTCTGTTTTGGCTTAGCAGTTTCCACCGCCTCCTTGTCACGCCTTAGCCCTTCGGCGTCGGCGGATTCTTCATCAACCGGTGCTTTCACAAAAAGAGAACGCACGCCATCATATGCATCAGCAAATGATGAGGCTATAAAGATAAAGGGAGCCTTTATATAATACCACATAGTACCAAAGAATCCTGCCGGTTCTTCTTCTTGAGGCTCTTCTTTCTCTTTTTCAGCTACAGGACGCGCACAATTTTGTTTATGGATCAACTCTTCTGCCTGTTGCTTTAAGTCTATGCCTTTTTCTTTTAATACCTTCATGCTTGCCAAAACTTCTTCTATATCTTTTTTGGCACGTGCACCTAATTGGCGATAATAATCGGCAAATGGTCCGTGAAGATATTTATAAATTTCAGAAACATTCGTCATGAAGCTATTCATAGCATAATAGAGCTCGTATGCTTTATGGTCACTTAACTCGCGCGCAATTTTCTTAAAATTATCCCATGCATCACGTTCATTTTTTCGCGCGGTTTCTATTTGTTCTCGCATGGTAATGAGCGCGGCATTAAGAGCTTTTTCGATCTCATTGATGTTCTCGATGGTGTCATACAGCTTTTTTAGACGATCTTTCTCTTCTCTGACACGCACCATAACATCCTGCTCTTTTTTGTTTAAAGAGCCTTTGTCTTTAGAGTTTTGATTCATTTCTTGTGTTAATGTCTCCACAATCTCCTGCAATTCTCCTTGGCCCATGCCAACTGAGTGAAAGAAATTGTTAAACACAGTGCGATCTAATTCAGTACGTTCATTATAAAAAGTAAGACGTGCATCAAAAATCTGATCTACTATTTTTTTGATCTGTTCATAGGCGCGCTCTGCTGCTTCCCACCATTGACGCTTAAGTAACCAATTACCTTTGGGTTCAGAAAGATCTATGGTATCAATATCCACTGCCTCAATTTCTGATTCTTCAGGATTATAGTAGGCTGGATGTACCGGTATAGGTTTTTCAGCTTTTACCGCTTCCTGTACAGGAGGAGTCACTGGTTGTGGCGCCGCTGCCGCTGGTGCGCTCTCTTCTTCTTGTGGTTGAGCTGGCTGAGCAGGTTGCGCCTCTTCTGCTGCCTTGGCCGGTTTTTTATTTTCTTCACTTACTGTTGCGCCAGCTTGCTCCGTAATATCACGTTGTCGAGAGCCTTGCGCAGCAGCGGATTCTTCTTTTTTTGTGTTATCCGCTTCTACTTTTTTACCATTATTTGCTGGTTTCTCTTCTGCCTTTGAAGCTTGCTTTTCCGGAGCAGCGCTTTTATTCGCTTGATCCTTTGCCGCAGCATTTTTTTCTGCTGGAAGAGCAGCACCGTTTGCTGTTTTTGCTGCCGGTGCCGAAGCATTTGACGTAGGAGCCGTCTCTTTTTGAGGCGCTGATGCTGCTGATTGCGCACCAGCCTTTGCATCAGCCTTAGTTACTTGTTGTTCTTCTTGATTACGAGTACCGGTCTCGTCAGAATTGTAATTGGCATCTGTATGTTCAGCATCTACCAAATGATCATCTTCTGCCGCATACAACGGTGCGGCAGTGATATATACTAACACCCACAACAAACTAATCAATTTACGCATAGCGTGCTCCTTTTTAACAGTCTCAAATTATAGGGTTCGAGACAACTCTTTCAACTCATTCATTAATGCATTTGAAAGCTCTTCAGCCTCTGATGATGTATAGGACCAACGCACACCTGCATCAACCTTAACAAGGACTGAACGATCGCTTTTAATATCGATAATATCAATCCGCACTATATTCATCAATGGATGGACCAAAGATGGGGCACGAACAACACCGGCACGACCCAATACGCTATACGCAACATTGCCTTCATCCATAAAACAAAGCATAACTTTTTTCTGCCATACCATGTTATGGTAGCCGGCATGATCTTTATTAATAGAAATCAAAATACTTTCTGATCCCTTTGGATAAATACATTGAATAGGGGTAGTATGTGGCAATCCTTTTTCTGAGAATGTTGCCAATACTGCAACAGTCTTACCCGCTGCCAACACTGATACTAAATCATCCGGTAGTTTAATACCAACATGTTTTGCCATAATTAAAATCCCCGCCTTAGCGTTATAAAATGAATAATATATCTAAAAAAGTATCCTTTTAATCAAAGGACAGCTGCACTACTATCTCATTTTCTAGAATAAGCCCCTTAGGTGTCAGCACTAACTGGCTATCTTTTTCTTTTAAGAACCCATTTTCTATAAGTGTATCAATTTTGTGATTACACTGTTCCCAAAATTTTTGCTTAACTCCGGTAAGCAACTCTGCTCGCGCCACTCCTTTTGAACGACGCAATCCCAACATTAATTTTTCAAGATGCACTTGCTCACTTGTTAACTGCTCGCTCGATATAATGGGCGAATGGCTCTTTTGCTCAATCTCCGTAATATACTTCATTAAATTTTTCTCATTTTGCAAACGTAGCATACCATCAAAAGAACAGGCGCCAAGTCCTACTCCTTTGTAAGGAACGCGCTCCCAATATGCCGTGTTATGTTTGCTTTCATAACCCGGACGAGCAAAATTAGACAATTCATACTGCAGTATGCCATGCTTGCCAAGCCAATCTACTGTCCAATGATACAAATCTATAATAGTATCATCGGGTGGCAGACTAACCTGATTACGCTGTACTTTAAAATAGAGCGGCGTGTTCTCATGCACGGTGAGAAAATAAACCGACACATGGTTCACTGGCCATCTCACTGCGCGCGCTAACAATTCTTTCCACTCATCAGTAGACACCTCCGGCAATCCGAGAATCAAATCAACCGATATATTGTCAAATAAAGGAGATGCTTGTTTTAAAAGCCACTCCACATCTTGTGCCGACTGATGCCGATTCAATGATTGCAAAACAGAATCTTTAAGACTTTGTACTCCTATACTCAAGCGATTAATACCTACCGATTTCCAGACCTCAAGCTTTTCTTGCGTGACGGTCCCCGGATTCACCTCAATAGAGATTTCTGCTTGTGCATCAATGATGAATCCTTTATATAGTATACTGTACATGTCAAGTAGGAGATCATTAGGATAGGTACTTGGTGTCCCACCGCCCATGAATACGGTCTTCAGATGTTGTTTTTCACCACAATCATCAACAAATTTTTGAATCTCCTTGATCAGTGCATTATGATAGCGTTGCATAAATTGATCATGCCCCGCTATGGCAACAAAGGGACAAAAATTACATTTATAGGGGCAGAATGGCCAATGAATATATAAAGAAGAAGTGGAAGCAGCGCAATTGTAGTTCAAGTAATGATCCTTGAGAAGGGTTATTTTTTTTCCGGTATGGTGTGCTTAATAATAGAAATGACGGTATCTACATCTTTATTGAATGCTGATGGCGATAGTTTTGCTGCAGCAAAAACTGCCTGCTCACTGTGATACAATAACTCTTTAATAGAGAGCACAATATCAGCACGATGCACGACTGTGGGCAAAGCTACAATAAGCTCTTCATCTGTCTTGTCTGCAAAATATACCCCATAGCGCGCATCAATATATTTTTTAAGAATGGTACGCAATTCAAAATAGCGCTTTGCACCATCCTGATCATTAAGCAGGGGCATTTGTTTCAGCTTGGCTAATTCATGCAATGCCTGTTCCCATGGTGTTATTTTCTTGCGTGATATGATAAAACGAATAATGGACCAGATCAAAATGGACAATACGATCAGTAAAAAACTGATTAAAACAATATAAAATGTTTTTGTCTGCCACCATGGTGTGTGCCAAAAATCGTAAATTTCGACAAACTCCGCCATTGGATCGTGTGCGGGTTGTGCCATCGGTTGTTGCATACTATTACGTCATTCGTTTTCTAAAAAATTTTATTAATTCATGGTCATTATTCTGATGCGCTGCCAAAGATAATAAGCGCACACCTGCACGTTTAAACAGCTTCTGCTGTTCAACTACGCGGCTTGTTAAGAATGAGCCGATTTTTGCATGTCCCGAACCAGCCAAATTAAGCATTATCTCTTGTCCTGTTTCTTGATCTTGCACCGTCAAAAAACCACATTTTGGCAATTCGATCTCGCGCTGATCAAGACATGATACTGCGATAACGTCATGTTGCTTGCTGAGTGGTTGCAATGGCTGAGTAAAATCGTGATCAATAAAGTCTGATAACAGAAATACGATCATATTTTTCTTTTTTAGCTGCGCTACATATTCTAATGCTTTTTTTATATCTGTTTGGCGTTTGGCCGGTTTTATGGCAAATAATGTTTCTAGCAGCATATGTACATGCTTTTTGCCCTTTTGTGCCGGAATATAGGTCTGCACTTCATCAGCAAATAAGATCAGACCCACTGCATCATCATGATACGATGCAATGAGCGATATCATTGCTGCAACATGCGAGAGCGTATCATATTTGCCCTGAGCGCCCGAACCGTACCAACTAGATGCAGAAATATCAACCAACAGCAATATCGTCTGATTTCTCTCTTCGCGATACTGCTTGATCAACACTTTATCCATGCGTGCAGAGCTCTTCCAATCAATAGAGCGCACATCATCGCCCGATTGATATTCGCGGATTTGATCAAAATCAAAGCCCGACCCTTTTGCAATGGAACGTCCTTGTCCGAGCAATAAGCCGCTGATCATTTTTCGTGTATGAATTTCCAGATTTTTTATTTTTTTTATTATCTCGGGAGATATCATAGTCTTATATTTCAAAAACTGATTGTTTAGTTATACATTCAGGTAATGCAACTGTCCCATCTTCTTGTTGATACACTTCTAAAAGAGCGACCATCAAGCGTGGCAATGCCAAAGATGAACCATTTAAGGTGTATACTAACTCCGGCTTGCTATCCGGAGTCTCTTTAAAACGAATCATACCACGACGTGCTTGGAAATCGGTACAATTACTTACTGATGATACTTCGTAATATTGATTTTGCCCCGGCAACCAGACTTCTATATCATAGGTGCGTGCTGAAGGGAATGAGCAATCCTGTGCCGCCAACAAGCTCACGCGATAATGCAGCCCAAGAGTTTGCAAAATATTTTCTGCGCAGGCAAGCATGCGATCTTGCTCTTCACGAGCTTCAGCTGGTTTGCACATAGTGTACAATTCAACTTTTTCGAACTGGTGGATACGAATCAAACCGCGTTCACTCGCGCCATAGCCACCTGCTTCACGACGGAAGCAACTGGTCCAAGAAGTCATACGCAATGGCAACTCATCGCCCGGTATAATTTGATTACGGTATAAATTAGTCAAGCTCACTTCAGAAGTAGGAATCAGATAGAGGCCATCTTCTTGCACCGCATAGACTTGATCTTTAAATTTAGGGAAGTTGCTGGCAACCTCAAGTGATTTTTCATTCACCAAATAAGGTGGTAACATCATCTCAAAGCCATACTTACTGTTATTTTTCAGCATAAGCATGGTGAGGTTGTACATTAATTTTACCGCGTCTTTTTTGTAGAAAGCGAATTGGCTTCCGGTCATTACCGCAGCGGCTTCAAAATCAAACCAGCCAAGCTTGGTGCCTAACTCAAGATGATTTTTTGGGGTAAAATTGAAATGCTTCTTTTCGCCCCATGTTTTTATGACTTTATTGGCCTCTTTACCACCGGCAGGTAGGTCAGCATCGATCAGATTTGGACAGGCAAGGTAGAGGTCCATAAATTCTTTTTCAACAACCTCTAATGACTCTTCTTGCTGTTTAAGTTGTTTACCAATAACAATAGATTGTTCACGAATTTCAGGAGTTATGCCAGCTTTTGCTTTTTGTGCCAACTCATTTTTGCTATGACGTAATGATTCGACATCAAGGCGAATTTTTCTCACAGAAGCATCAAGATCATGTAATTTTTGTGCATCAAAAGAAGGGTCTTTTTTCTTTAATAATGCTATAGTTTCAGCACTTTTTTCTCGTAATAAAGTCAAATCAATCATACTGATTTCCGATGAGGGGGTAAAAACTAGTTTTTATATTCCCATCAGTGTAATAAAAAAGCATTCACTTGAGAAGCACGCATTTGTTATCGGTATACCATTAGAATACACCGCTAACTATATTCTTCTGCTTCATTTTTGCCCGCACTGTTCCTCGACAGCTTGATATTTGAACCACTTATCTTACGGATAGGTCTCATCTTCTTGGCAAAAAGCAATGGTATATCATCTTCAAGATATTCCAATATCTCTTGTGCATCTTTTCTTTTTTCAGGAAAAAAATCCTGAATAGCAACTTTAGAGAGCCATCTTATCGCCTCATTATTATTTCTTCTCCTGAGATATCTATACCCTAACTGCAATTGAGAATTCACCTGTGCTTGCTTATTAAGTTCCTGTCCGGCTATCGCTTTATGGTCATTTCGCGATCTTTTTTCTTTGCATAACAGCTTAAGCGTTGGCAATAATGCCACGTAATGTTTGTATATATAAGGGATATGAGATTGCCCAGTCTGATAAACTTGGCTTGCTGATTGTATTATAGATTCAAGCATCTGTATTTTATGTTGATTATTATATGCTGCAGCATGGTATATTATTAAATATTTTGCTAATTCTGTCGATGTACTACAAGAGTCATTATCACTATACATAGATGCATACAATTCTGTTTCAGAGCAGAGGTAACCAAGTACAGACGTATATTTATCGTGAGGAACAAAATAATAAAATATTTCACCACATTTTTCAGGTAGGGTAAATCGATGAACTGGCATATCAATACAACGATTACGCGGTGATCGTGGACTAACATTAACCAATGTACGCGTATCACACCAGGACACAATTGGCTTTTGTTCGGATGACATGCTTACTATGCGTGCTAATAAGAGAAAATTACCCTTTAACCACTCTTCGTAAGCGAGTTGTTTTAAAGGAACACGTCGAACAACTTCCAAACAGGTATCCAAATTGAGAGACTCTTCTTTATTTTCCGAGAAACCAAGAGTATGTAGCGGAACTTCTACTTTTCGCTGTGATTCAATAGTAAATGTCAGAGGGTATTTATAAGGCACCACATCCATAGAATAAAGAGTGGCAAGGAGAGGTAGGAATAGTATCAAGACTGTTTTCATAGATATTCCTTGTTAAGAATTATGAAAAATACACCCTCAATAGTACTACCCTTGTAATTACGTTTATTATACTACACTTCTTATCATTAAAAAAGTCCTTTTTTAATAAGGCTTTTTTTAGACAAAGCTATTTTTATTCCTCATATCTTTTAAATGTCCAATTATTATATAAAAAATTCAATCAGAATATTTTAATTTAATCCTTACATGTAGTATCCTAATATCAAATGGAGGTCTTTATGAACAAGAAATACCTGATCTTGAGCAGTTTTCTTCTCGTAGTTACAATGGATAACTTTGCCATGCTTGCACAAGCAAAGCAGTGGCTTTCCAAGCATAATTGGTATCAACCAACACAATCATCAACAATGACTCAATCACCTACCAAGCTTATTGATACAACTTCCGTCAAAAGTGGATATGACAGCTTTATTGGTGCTCTTTCATCCACGCTAA
This sequence comes from bacterium, assembly GCA_021827875.1. Classification (GTDB taxonomy): domain Bacteria; phylum Babelota; class Babeliae; order Babelales; family Vermiphilaceae; genus JAKAUA01. The sequence continues at coordinate 8,089 of JAKAUA010000066.1, forward strand.
AACGTTGGACAATGCCAAAACAATATGCGCCTCGTCTTCAGCCCAAAATAACCTATGAAGCTGAAGCACAAAATCGCTTACGCGAGCTTAATGAGCTGCAACAAAACCCCACTGACAATTCATGGAGTGCTTGGTTTGGCTTAGGACAGAATAAACAGGCAATTAGCCGTGGTGCGGCACAAACAAGAGAAAGATTGCAAGCTTCTATAGACCAAGCAGGAAGCAGTAACCCTCTCATACAAAAAAGACTTGTGGAACTCAGTACCTATGAGCAACCTGCTATTACAGAGCTCGAAGATATTAAAATAATGTCAAATCCCAAAGAAGGCGCTAAAGGGCAACTTGTGGTGCCTATGCCCAATCCACGTTATATCGCGCATGAGCGCACCATTGTGCAGGATGCTGAAGATGCCAGAAAGCGATTAATCATTGATGCCCATGCATTTGAACACAATCCAACACTGCTCGATCAGGCCATAACCTTAAACAAAAAATGGCTGAAAACAAAGGAGTTGTATAACGCGGCCGCACTGACCAATAATGAAAAGGTACAAAGCGCTCTAGAACAAAGACTCTCCGATATAGATGGAAGAAGGAAACTACTCTTAAAGCATGCGCCGCACCAAATAAAAAAATGATTTCCTTACTTATTACACCCGACGGCATTAGGCTATTTAGGTTCTTCTTGAGGAAATAAGTACATTGAAATTCATGGTATTTATTCCTGTTTTGCGTACCTCTGTATTGATATGGTATAATACGATTATATCATATCAACAATGACCAGTTTTTAATAATTTCAGGTTTATATAGAGGAATGCCGTGGATAAGGTTATACAAATCAAAGACACCACCATTCAACCTATCGTTCTTATCAAATTTGGCTCATACCTGTATGGCACAGCAACTGCAGAATCTGATTTAGATCTAAAAGGCATATATTTACCTAGCGGCCGCAATATCATTCTACAAAGAGTTGTACCGACACTCTCACACACAAGAACAAAAATACACGGCGAAAAAAATACTGCAGAAGATGTGGATTGCGAATGGTATAGCGCTGCAAAATATCTCTCACTACTTGCAGAAGGCCAAATGGTTGCACTTGATATGCTCTATGCGCCGGAAAACTGTATTTTGCAAATATCACCAACATGGGCAGCAATAAAAAAGTTAGCGCCCCAATTGCTTAATAAACAACTGCTCTCATTTGTGCGCTATTGTAAAGCACAAGCATATAAATATGGTATGAAAGGGTCGCGTATTCAGGCGGCACAGCTCTTACTTGATATGCTTACAAAAGCCGAAAATCTTCACGGCACAACAGCAAAATTGTACACCATTGCAGATGATATACAACAATTGGCTGCGCAGACAAAAGGTATATCTATTGGCACACAACCTACTGCAAATGGCACAGAACTTGCTTATGTAGAAATTGGTGGCAAAAAAGCGCTTTTTAACAGTTCTTTGAAAATTGCTCGCACTATGGTGCAAAAATTATTAGAGGAATACGGTCATCGCGCACAAGTTGCTGCTCTTAATAAAGGTGCCGATTGGAAAGCACTATCTCATGCGATCCGTATTGGCAATCAAGCGCTTGAATTCTTTACCACTCACCACATAACGTTTCCACGGCCAGAAGCGGCTTATTTAATAGATATTAAACAAGGTAAAGTACCCTATCAAAAAGTTGCCGACGAAATAGAACAGTTGTTGATCAAAGTTGAGCAAGCCGCTCAGCGAACAACCCTACAAGAAACATTCGAAGAGGCGGCAATTGATAATTTCATTGAGCAGATCTATGTAGAACAAATAAAAAGAGAATATCTATGATACCACGCAGTACGATTAGCGATGATGCAAGAAAAATAATACAAGAACAGATTAAAGAATTTGCTACAGAACATAATATACGAATCTTGCTTGCTATAGAATCGGGCAGTCGTGCATGGGGATTTCCATCACAGGATAGCGATTATGATGTGCGATTTATTTATGCACAAACAATGGATGATTATCTTTCAATCAAGCCAGAGCGTGATGTAATAGAACCCAAAATTACTCATAATGCCTTACTTGGTGTGCCATTTGACCTCTCAGGCTGGGATATTCGCAAAGCATTGCGACTCGCACTTAAATCCAACCCGGTACTTTTTGAATGGCTTCAATCGCCAATCTGTTATGCCATTAATCAAGAAGTAACACAAAAAATTATGCACTTTGCGGCAAGCGTAGTTGATCTGAAACGTGTTCATTATCATTACTACCAACTGGCCGTGAGCGCATGGCTACAGATTGAAGAAGATCCTCAACAAGTTGTATTAAAGCGCTATTTTTATGCATTGCGTCCTGCATTAGCAGTACAATGGGTTACTACAAAATCACAAATTCCACCTATGGACTTATCATCACTCGTACGTGACACTGTCAAAGATAAAGCATTAGAAAATGCGATTCTTGAATTGGTAACATTAAAATCGACAGCACAAGAAAAAGCAAAAATCCCGCATGACAGTTTAATAGATTCATTTATTAAGCATGTATTGAGTGAGCATCGTATAGAACAAAGACCACCAGTCGCCACATCTGAATATCATGATGCAGACTTATTATTCAGACGCATTATTCAAAGATAATCAAATAATTATCAGAAACGTTTACAAAATTAAGCCTCAGCGTATCTGAATAAAAGCCATTTTGTATGTAGAAAGCACTATTTCAATGTGCTTAAAGTACTGCATATGTATTCATAATATTTTCATACAAAAAAAGGCCGCATTTCTGCGACCTTTGCATAGATAAAAGCAATTTTTAAATAAGGTTCAATTAACCAACTTTAACTGCTCTTACTGTTTCACGTAAGTTTTTGCCCGCTTTAAATCTTGGGACATTAACTTCGGGAAGATCAATGCGTTGCTTTGTTGCAGGATTGATCCCTTTGCGTGCCGGACGACGTGAAAGCCAGAAGCTGCCAAAACCTGTTATTGAAACTTTCTCACCTTTTTTAAGAGTGCGTTCAATAATACGAGTTAATGATTCAACGATACGACATACATCTTTTTTGCTAAATGTTGTCTCTTCGCTGAGTGAATTGATTAATTCACTTTTGTTCATGATTAGCTCCTCATGATACGGTTGAACAAATGATTAAAACACTGCTTCTTCATTACGTCTCTTTTTTTCTTTACAATTCCTGTAACTTAGAGTAGTTGTATTTATTTGTTTGTCAAATTACAGATGAAAAAAGTTGTATGTTCAATAAAAATAGGAAAAATTATGATATTAGTTGATACACATTGCCACATTAACAACATGGTAAAGAAAGATTTTGATGTTCCATTATTACCTGCTCAGAATGCCGATATACAGAACATCATCAGACAAGCAGCAGATAATGATGTTGCATTAATTATTAATGTCGGCACATCATTGGTTGAAAGTAAAAATTCTATTACCATCGCAAAACAATCAGACCATGTATACGCGGCAATCGGCATCCACCCGAATGATGCAACAAGCTCATGGATGACTGATTTTAAAGAATTAGTAATGTTAGCAAAGCATAAAGAAGAACATAAAATTGTTGCGATTGGTGAATGTGGCCTCGACATGCACTATCCCGATTATAACTTGCAACGACAAAAGGATGTTTTTAAGGCGCATATAGAACTTGCATTGGAGCATAATCTTGCATTACTCGTACACACACGCGATGCGCGAGATGAGACACTGCGCTCATTAGAAGAATTTAAAGGGCAAATTACGCGTGGCGTAATTCATTGCTTTTCAGAAGATCAAGCATTTGCAAATACGGTAATTGAGTGGAATTTTTATTTAGGCATTGGCGGTACTATCACCTATCCTAAAAATAACGCACTGCGCGATATTGTGATTAACACGTCGCTGCAACATATAGTGCTTGAAACTGATGCGCCATTTCTGCCGATTCAAACAATGCGCGGCAAACAAAATCATCCGCAATATATAAAAAATATTGCAGAATATATTGCTCATTTGCGTCAAGAATCTCTAGAATCTTTTGCACAAACAACAACGGCAAATGCACTTAAGCTCTGCAAATTACAAGACAAATTTAGTTTTTAGCAGTCAAGCGAGAAACAAGAATAATAACCATACAACCAATCATAAAGCCGGGTACCACTTCGTTAACGGTATAACCACCTAACGTGAGCCCGGCAAGACGCCAGACTATAGCTGCGCAACCACCGCTTAAGATGCCCCAAAACGCGCCGTAGCGATTAATTTTGTGTGTATACAGAGACAGCAGCGTTAACGGCCCAAATGACGCGCCGAGGCCACCCCATGCTAATTGCACGAGATCAAATATAGAAGTAGTGCCATACCACGCAATGACACAGGCAACGCCGGCAACAACAAGAATGGTCATGCGGAAAATCCAAATAAGCTCTTTAGATGTGGCGCGCACATGATAAAATTTTTTATACAAATCATGCGCAACAATGCCACCCAACACCAACATCTGCGCATTCATAGTAGACAGCGTCGCTGAAAGAATGCCGCACAAAATTAATCCCGCAATAAAGCTCGGGAATAATTGCAATGTCATAGTAATAAAAAGCAATTCAGGATTTGCGAGTGAGGCAAAATATGCAATACCAACAAAACCGGCCAGTAATGCTCCTGAAAGTGCCAATACTTGCCAAATAATGCCAATATATTTTGACTTATACATTAAAGTCACATCTTTTGCTGCCATAAATTTAGATAAAATGTGCGGCATACCAAAATAGCCAAGACCCCAGGCGATTGGCCCGAGCAGAATTTGTAACAATGATGTCGAGCTGGACCATACTGAGAGCGAGACGCCTTTTGTATGCGCTGCCGCAATAATTGCCGGATAACCACCAACGTTGTAATAACCCAAAATGGCAGTAACTAAAATAGCGAATAATAAAAAGATACCTTGGAAAAAATCTACCCATGCCGCTGCTACAAAACCACCCAAGAGCGTATATACCAAAATAACTGCTACGGTACTTAATCCACCAATCATTCCTGACAAACCAAAAATCGAATTCAGCAAATCACCCACACCTTTAATGCCCGCTGCCAAGTAAATAGTAAAGAAAAAAGTCATAATACAGGCACTTAGTATGCTAATACCGCCATTTTTATCATCATATTTATTATCAAAGTATGAGGTAAGTGTGGGTGATTTGTAGTGCGCTGTTGCACGACGTAATGCGGGAGCCACATAGTGCCATGCCATAAACATGCCACCTATCAATCCGATTGCAACCCAAATATCTATCATGCCATGCAGATAAATTGCAGCAGGAAATCCCATAAACAACCAGCTACTCATATCTGCTGCATGTGCCGATATTGCAGTAACCCACCAATTAATAGAACGTTCGCCCGTTATAAAATTTGATGCAGAGGTAGCACCCTGCGCACGCGATGCAGATAATCCAATAAGTAATAAGATGGCAATATAGACACAAAAAGCTGCTAACATCCAGGTAATCACACCAGGCTCCTGATAATAATATGTATGGTATTTCTATTAACTAGCATACCAAAATTGATTCTCGTTAGCCACGAAGCATGCGTTTGAATCCCAAATCAAGCCACAAATGTGAAATTGCACCCGTGATAAAAAAGAATGCATCAAGATAAAAAATGTCTTGGCAATTGGGCATATATGAACAAAGTACCATCGCTAGACCCAATGGCAGCAATGTGATAAACCATATACGGTGAAAAATGCCACGATGGCGCACTAGTTGTGGAATAACTGCAACAACACCTATCATTGCCATCATGGTGTACCGCTTAAGAAAAAAGAAATATCCCAATAGCAATGTCATAAACCAATAAAAATAGTTCTGCCCCTTACTTTTTATATCAACATCGGGGAACAGCGAACCTGCCAAGCAGAAGAACAACCATTCCACGCCAGTAAAAATAGTTGGCCAGGTGTTGAATGCGGCGACAATGTATAATGAAACAAGATATGCGATTAATCCACCGACAAGATGGCCTTTATAATTGGGCATAATTACTACTTTGTACTTTATTAAGCTGTGTAATATAAACGCTATAATCTTGATATTGACCAAGATGTGTTGAAGGTATTATTTTAAATTTATTATTCACCCAACAATTTTTTTTAATAACTTTTTTACAGGGAATTCCATTATTCATCATAAGAAATCTGGTGGTAATGCCTCGTGCAATAAAAAATTTTACATGATCAGGCATGCCAACAATGGCGCTTACTTCATTATCATCCAATTTTCGATATTCGGGACCATTATCTACATAGGAATTTCTAACATTTACACCTTCCCCTAACATGGTCTCGTCTAATTGCACCATTGGCTCTTTATGCATCGCTGCTATCGATGCGCTAGACACACAACTCAATAACAACACAATCATTATGTTATTTTTCATAACGCTCCTCAACTTAATTTTACTTGGCGTGTACCAGGATAGTAAAACTGTAAAATACTTTGATAATCCCACCCATCTTTTACCATTTCTCGTGCGCCCCACTGACACAAACCAATATGGTGTCCATAACCGCGCCCGCTAATAGTAAAGATAGATCCTCGTCTGCGTATCATAAAACAATAACTTTTTACCTCGGGAAATAGCGAATATAATTTTTTCCCACTGATTGTTTCTGTTTTCCTACCGCATCGCAACAACACTTCTTCTACCAACCCCGCTTTATCAAATTTACTTACTTTTAATTCTCGCAAGCGCACATCATAAGGAAATAAATCATTAAATATGCGCTCTACATTCTTTATATCAAACTCCTTGGACCAATTATATATTTTGCATTGCTTGCAAAAAGTACAAGGATAATCTCGCGATAAATAGGGCGCTTTTTTAAAATCAAAATCGGCAATACGTGATGGAATTACCCCCCCACAACAGCAATCAAACATGGCAATAATCGGTTTATCATCATACGCCAAAAAAACTCCGATAGTTTGTTCAACCGCTGCTTTTAGCACTTTATTATCATGAACACCCGAATACGTTTGATGAGTATTACTATTTTTAACGTGATACGGCACATCAGATTTGTTTGCACGCATAATCATAGCCATGGCATAACTGCGACAAGCAATGGCAAAAACCTTATTTACTTCCAGTGGCCAACCGGGCCAACTTTCTGTTTTTAATACCGAGCAGACATAATCTTCGAGCCCAACAAGATTAATCAGATACTGCTTGTCATCTTTTATTGCTACAAAAAATGAGCCGGCATATGATTTGCCATGAAATGAAAGGTGTCCTTTAGTAGGACTTACAATGATTTCTTGCGCTTTTGTTTTATGAGAATTTAAAGAGATATGTCCCTTGCGCACCGCAACCGATAAATCCCTGGTGCGTAGATTAATTTTTTTGCTCTGATCGTGCGGATCTATAATAGTTACATCGGCCTCTGAAATAATATGCCACGATTTGTGTATATGAATAGGCTGCTCGTCGAGCAATACTTTAACGCGTATTTGTTTAGTAGGAAAAGATGATGTTTGAGTTTTTGCTTCATCTACAAAAAAAACATTAGAACATAATATGATGATCAGCAAGCATTTTTTTAAATGCATCTGGTACCCCTATTTTTTCATCTATGCCTTTATTTGCTAATTCATCTGCTACGGTATTTTTTTCTCGCAGGACATGCATAATTTTGTGACTCGTTGGTGCTAATAATTGCTTAGCCAATACATGCAACGGCTGTAATTCGCTATTTTTTACGCGATAGGCACCTAATAATTGCCGTACCAGCAACTGAGAATCTGATATAACCTCAAGAAAATCACCCTGCTGAATCTGTAATTTTATAAAGAATAAACCTAACAAAAGTGCCAAATACTCTGCTTGATTATTCGTACGCTTACCTAAAAAGAAACCATGCTTCTGATCTGCGGCCCCAGATTTAACAATGTAAATACCGGCACCCGATGGCCCAGGATTATTGCGCGATGCCCCATCGACATATACTTGCCAAAGCACAGACTTTCTCTTTGTAGGTATTTCTTTTTCAGGAGTAATTTCACCAAATAATGATAGTTGCTTCATAGTTAGATGCCCTGCTCAATTTCAACAGTTCCGGGAATATAGAGAAAGCGGAAACAGTTTCTGCACTGAAGCAATGCTCTTTTGCGCAATCGTTGTAGATCACTTAAAATTATAGTTTGAAAACAAGCACTGCAGCTATCGTTCTCTACAGGTACTACCGGATCCGAGATTCGCTCGCGCATGACACTATATTTTTCTAACCATTCATCAGGAATGCTAATCAATTTTTCAGGGCGAGAGTTTTCTATGCGCTTGAACCGTTCTGTATGTTGGGCAAGCAATTCTTGTTGTTCATGCTCAGATCCATTCAGGCGGCGCATTTTTTCTTCTGCGTCTTTAGCAGCTTGATCCAGGGCACGTTTTGCTTGATCAAGTTTATGCCATGATTCTACAATCTGGCCTTCTAAATCATGCTGCTTTTTCTTAATAGTTTCCAAATCAGCCGTAAGCACAAAATAATCCTTAGGATTTTTGAGTGTATCAAGCTGCTGTTTTTTGAGCTGTTCTTGATCTTCTAGTGTTTTCATCTCAAGTTCATAGACATCAACTATTTTTTTAGCTTGATGTAACTCTTGTTGTACTTGTTCTCTTTTTCTATCTAGAAGAAGCTTCTCTTGCGCTATTTTATCAAGCGTATCTTGAGTTTGCGCAATTTGCTGTTTTAACGAATAAATATCTTGATCGAATTGGATAAGGTCGATGAATGATTGAAATGGATCGCGATTCATTAGTATTTCCTACTGCATCAATCATTTAAAAAGCTGGCCGCTCTCGTCTTCGCTTCTGTAGTATTAATTTTCCTACAGTGGCGCTAGCCAGGCGTAGCTTGCCGAGGTTGAAGCCCCGGATAAGCGAAGACTGGTGGGCCCACCAGGACTTGAACCTGGGACCTCTCGGTTATGAGCCGATTGCTCTAACCAACTGAGCTATGGGCCCCCACCAAATGTGCTAATTGCACGCTTATAAGATAAAAGAAATCTCATCATTTGTGAAGCAGATCTTTATATGGACAAAACTGTTCACATTTTATCTACATCTGTTGTAGGAATATCTATAAGACGCCTTATCACATTTTATCTCTCATTCTATGAGGCATATATGAAAAAGCTATTTTTATACGGTACTCTGCTTATCATGAGTACTATTCTCTGCATGGAAGAATCTACCGATCAAATGACTGTTACTGATACAATTGAAATTATACAATTATCAGAAGAAAATAATTATATTCCAGACAACAGAATCGCTTTTGACGGCGTAACGGTATTCGATCGTCTTAGGGTAGATGGCCAATCACTTTTTTATGGCCCGGTGAGCATTAATGGCGCGCAATTGCCTGCTAATCAACCGACATTATCAGTAACCGGTACCACTTTGTTCGATTCAACCACAATCGGCAGCTTGGGCACTATTTATGGTAATACTCCCTCTAGCCCAATACAATATGTTGTTATTAACTCCAGCGGAATGCTCGGTTCAATGGCACATATCGGTAGCAGCGGCACAGTAACTTCAGTCAATGGCTCAACTAATATTACGGTGACCAATCCAACAACTACCCCGGTTGTCAGTCTGAATCCTAACATTACTGTAACCTCTATTACTGCAAGTGGCGCCATTAGCGCCAATTCAATAACTGCAAATAGCGCAACAATTAGTGGACCGCTTACTGCCACTACTGCTACTGTATCTAGCGCTTCAGGTGATGTTGGCGATTTATTCACCGTTGGCTCGGGCGGATTGCTTTCTCCTGCAGAATTGGTTGCCGGACAAGGTATTATTATTACACCGAGCGCCGGCACCATCACTATCGCAACGTCACCGTTAACCATACAATGTGATACCGGTTCTGCAGTAGAAAGCGACAATACTTTCACTTTCATAGGAAGCCCAGCGGGAAGCACGGTGGCATTCAGCGGCGCCGGGTCAACAATAACTCTCAACGTAACCGATAGTAATGGCAACACTGCTATCGGCGCAGGTGCTCGAGCCACCGGCTTACAAGATACCGCTATTGGTGTTCAGGCAACTGCTACCGGTGGACTTTCTGTCGCTATCGGATACAACGCATCTGCTACAGGACCTAATAGTATTGCTATAGGTACTAATGAAACTTCCGGTTCAACCATACTTTCTATAGGCACTCAATCTTCACCTGTTGCTTGCTATATAGGCGGTATTTATGGCACAGCTGGAACCGGAACAGCTGTTTATGCCACCAGCGCTAATCAGCTTGTAGCACCTGTATCATCACGCCGCTACAAAGAAAATATTGTTCCTTTACCAAACATTACCAATGAAGTTATGCAACTACACCCTGTCTCATTTAGTTATATAAAAGATGGAGCTCACGCTAAACATCTTGGCTTTATTGCAGAAGAAGTAGAACCTCTATTTCCCGAAATGATCGTACGCGACAATGAGGGGAAGACTGATTCTGTATGCTCACAATTTCTTACTCCGCTATTAGTAAAAACAGTGCAAGAACACCAAAATACCTTAGATGTCTTAGCGGCCGATTGTAAGCAATTAGTCACAGAGATACAAAATATAAAAAAATTAGTAGCAACACTGATGATTAATAAAAAATAGATGAGGTTTTAATGAAAAAATTACTTCTATATAGCGCGCTCGCCATAATACATTTTGTAACATGTCCACAATCATTACATGATCAAGCAATCGATGATATTGCAGATTCAACTACACAAACAAGGGCTGCTTTTGCCGACGTAACGGTATTAGATCGGTTGACTGTACGTGGTCAATCAATTTTTTATGGTCCTGTAGTTATTAACGGATCACAATTACCCGCTAATCAGCCGGCATTATCAGTAACCGGTACTGCACTACTCAGCTCTATCGCTATCAACAGCTTTAAAAATGCTTATGGCAATACCCCGGCCGGCCCTACACAGTTTGTTATTATCAATTCTGCTGGTATGCTCGGTTCAACATCAACTGCCGGCGGAGGTGGTACGGTAACATCAGTCACCGGCTCAAGCAATATTATTGTCATCAATTCAACGACTAGCCCAGTTGTGAGCTTGTCACCTGCTATTAATGTGACTTCTGTTACAGCAACTGGTGCCATCAATGCAAATTCAATAACAGCCAATAGTGCGACAATAAATGGTCCACTCACTGCTACTACGCTTACTGTATCCGGTGCTTCCGGTGACGTTGGTGATCTATTCACCGTTGGTTCAGGCGGACTACTTACACCTGCAGAATTAGTTGCCGGAGCGGGCATTACTATTACTCCCGGTGCCGGCACCATTACTATTGCAAATTCACCATTAATTATTAAAGGTGATACTGCCTCAGCAACAGAAAGCGGCCGTACATTAACTTTTACGGCAACTCCTGCCGGTAGTACAGTAGAATTCATTGGCCATGATTCTACCGTAAAATTACAAGTAATTGATAGCGATGGAAACATCGCTCTTGGCTCTGGAGCTCAAGCGTCAGGAATAACATCGCCTTCTTTAGGGCTTCTTGGTGATAGTGTAGCCATTGGCGCTAGGGCAACAGCTTCCAGCGGTGCTCAAGGAGGTCCTGCAACTGCTATTGGGTATAATGCTTCTGCTACAGAATACGGCATCGCCATAGGATTTAATGAAACTGCCGGAGCAAATATACTTTCTGTTGGCACTCAATCAAGTCTTTCTGCGTGCTATATAGGCGGTATTTATGGCGTTGCTGGCACCGGTAACACCGTGCTTATTACAAGCAGCAATCAGCTCATAGCTCCTTCATCATCACGCCGCTACAAAGAAAATATTGTTCCTCTACCTAATCCAATTAATGAAGTTATGCGATTAAATTCGGTATCATTCAACTATATAAAAGATGATACACATACTAAATACCTCGGCTTTATCGCAGAAGAAGTGGAACCGTTATTCCCCGAAATTATTGTACATAACACAGAAGGTGTTGTTGATTCGCTCTGCTTACCGTTTTTTACACCGGTATTAGTAAAGACAATGCAAGAGCAGCAAAACAGCGTAAATACTTTATCAACAACCTATGATCAACTCACTGATGATATACAAGATATTAAAAAAGCAATAACCGCATTGGTTATTAGTAACAAAGAATAATGGAGGATACAATGAAAAAAATATTACTCTATACTTTTATATGCGTAATCATTTTTCACACGGATATAAATACACTAGAGGATGTTGTTTCTCTTAATGAGCAAAACAATATACAAACCAAATCGGCCTTTGCGGGTTTAATGGTGTTTGATGACTTAACAGCCAAACAAATGGTTAATTATGGCCCGGTAAGCATTGACGGCGCAACATTGCCGGTCAATACTCCAGCACTGATAGTGCATGGCAACACAATCATTAATACGCTAATAATCGAAGAGATACAAAATGTATATGGCACTAGCCCGACATCTCCCATACAGGATCTCATTGTTAACGCAAATGGTACCTTGGGATCAACGGAACATGCTGGTGGCGGTGGTACAGTAACATCAGTCACCGGAATAAACAATATTATTGTTACTAATCCGACTACCAATCCAGTAATCAGTCTATCACCAAATGTACAGCTGACATCGGCCACTGCAAGTGGCGCTGTCAATGCAAATTCAGTCTCTGCTAATAGCGCAACAATTAATGGTTCAGTCACTGCTAACTCTATAACTGCTACTAGCCTGTCCGGTTCTAGCGACAAAATAGTAACCGTTGGTGCGGGAGGAGCGCTTTCAACAACTACATTAGTCGGAGCAAATGCTATTGTCATTACACAAACTCCCGGAAACATTACCATTGCGAATGAGCCGCTGTTTCAATGTGATAGTGGAAGCGCAAGCCCTATTAATAATAGTATTACATTTACCGCAACCAGCCCTGGTTCAACGTTACAATTTGTTGGTAGTGGCTCAACAGTCAGTTTTCATGTAACCGATGGGAATTCTAATACGCTCATTGGGCCACAGTTTAATTTTAGTGGAAGCCAGAAGCTTGCTATAGGCACTGGGATTGGCAACACAGCCACAGGCTCTATAACCATTGGATATGCAGCAATTGCTCCTCAAAACAGTATTACCATCGGAAGTCTTGCAGAACCGGCAATAAACAACACAACAATAACTCTAGGAACTGGTGCGATTGGTGCAGTTATTAGGTTACCCGTAATAAATGACTGTTTTATTGGTGGTATCTATGGTGTAAGCGGAACTGGCAATGCCATTAGCATAAGCGAAGCAAGTGGTGAACCACAACTTTTTGCACCTTCATCATCACGCCACTACAAAGAAAATATTACTCCATTACCTGCCATTACTAATACCTTTATGCAATTACATCCGGTATCGTTCAGCTATATAAAAGATGAAGCACATACTAAACATCTCGGTTTTATTGCAGAAGAAGTAGAACCGCTGTTTCCTGAAATGATTATTTATGATAAAGATGGCAGGGTCGAGTCCATATGTGCACAGTTTTTCAATCCGATATTAGTCAAGATGGCACAAGAACAAGAGACTGCTATTTGTGCGCTGACAGAACGTAAAGAACAATTATCTACTGATTTGCAAGAATTAAAGCAATTATTGGCAACTATCATGGTAGATAATAAAGAATAAGAATCATTTTAAATATACATGTGAGCAGTTACCAGAGACTGCTCTTTTTTTAATCATGCCAATTGCGTACTGTAACAAGAATATGCTGCTCTTCTTCTTTGCTTACCGCAGGCACTTCCATAATGATGGGAATATGTTGTACTTGTGATGCCATAACCACTTGTTTGAGTACATCAAGCCCGATACTGCCTGATCCCGGCAATGCATGTCGATCAAGCTTTGAGCCAAGTGTGTCATACGTATCATTCATATGCAGCAAGACAATATTATCAATGCCAATGCATTTTTCTAACAAAGCAAAAAAGGCATGCTGTCCATCCTGCGTACAAATATCATAGCCATAAGAAAAAGCATGTGCGGTATCAATACAAAATTTAAGCTTCTCGGGCCTATCCAATTTCTGTTTTAACAGACAAAAATCTTCTAGATTACCTCCGATAGACATCCCGCCATGCGCCGTATTTTCTAGAACTAGAGTAATATCAGATTCTTTTTTTAGCTGTTTATTGAGCGTACGCGCCAAAAAGTCTATACCGTGCTCATGAGATTGCGCACCGCGGGCTGAACCCGGATGCAGTACCATATGCGTAAATTCCAATTTTTTTGCCAATGATAATTCTTGAGCCAATGCCTTATGATAGGGAAATGATGATGCAAGATTGATAAAATAGGAACCGTGCACAATGCGCATAGCAAAAGCGCTATTCATAGTTTTGCATGCGTTAATATCATCAGATGACATTTCTATCAGTTTGCCTGTTGATTGATAGACAAAAAAACATTGGAACAGGGAAAGCTGCAATTCAAGTGCGCGTGCATACACATTCTGCAGAGCATCTTGCAGTCGCAAATGTATACCAACGGGCCTCATGAATTCACCTGATAGCTACGCAGACGACTTACATCAAGATGATCATGCAACACAAAAATAAAATCTTGCCTCATCTCTTCAAATAATTGTGCTGTTTTTGCTTCAAAGCGTATAGACACAACCGGCTGCGTGTTGGATGCACGAATTAGTCCCCAACAGCTTTCAAAGTTTGCACGCACACCATCCACCGTAATTAATGTTGCTCCAGCCTTCTGTGCAAAATAATCTTTTACGCGCCCAATCACCGGTGCTTTTTTATCTTCTGCGCAGGCTATGCGAAATTCAGGAGAGCTATATAAATGAGGATAATCAATAAGCAATTCTTCAAGGCGCTTGCCGCTATTTTCTAGAAGCTCGAATAATCGTAACATCGCATAAATACCATCATCATAACCAAAGTAGCGATCAACAAACATAAAATGACAACTGAGCTCCCCGCCAATCAACGCCTTTTCCGCATGCATATGCTCTTTAATAATTGCATGCCCTGCCGGCGCCATACAAGCACGACCACCAGATTGTTCAATCATTTGTAATAAGCCAAGAGAACTTTTGATATCGCATACCACTGCCATGCCACTATACTTTTTAAGAATAGGTTGTGCAAAGAGCGATAACAATTCATCACCTGGTACTAAATAACCACTCTTACTCATGGGCGCCATGCGATCAGCATCACCATCCAAGCCAATACCAAGCATGGTATCAGTCGTTGCTAAATAATGCTTTACTTCCCGCATATTTTCTTCAACCACCGGATCCGCTTCATGATTGGGGTATGATCCGTCAATAGTATCACAGATGCTCTTCACCTGCTGCCAGCCCATCTGCTTGATAAGCTGAGGAATTACTGCCGCCCCGGCGCCATTGCCGCAGTCAATCACGGCTGAGATAGGCGATTTTTGCAGGAGCGGAAAATTATCTACCAGCCATTGCACATAAGTATCACACAAAGGATTTTCTGTATAACTCCCTTTGTGCGCAGAAATAATAGATTTTTTTTGTTTAAATAAAGAAGCAATTTCTTTTACTTGAGTGCCCCAGACAGATTTGGTGCCCAGGCAAATTTTAAGACCATTATATTCTTTGGGATTGTGTGATGCCGTAATCATAATGCCGGCATCAACGGCTTGCGTATGCAGAGCAAAATAGAGAACAGGTGAAGGACAAATACCAATAAAGACAACATCAAGACCACTATCTTGCAGTGCACGGCAGACTTCTTGCTTTATCTCAGGAGAATGCTCCCGCCCATCCATACCAATGGCAACACGCTGTACAGAAGGTGCTTTACTGGCAAAATAATATGCAATAGCCCGCGCAAGATCATATACCTGATCTATCGCTAATTCGCTACCTACCTTGCCGCGTATATCATATTCTCTAAATATTATATCCTGCATACTAGTTCCTCTACTCAGCTTTTTTAAAGCCTGCAGTTATGCAGGCACTTCTTGATTTTTTGCAACGAGTGTTGGGTTATTTTCTTGTTTAGGCTTTTTAGTACAATAACGATAAATTCCATAACCTGCTGCTGCCACAACTATAGGCGCACCCGCAACTACTATAAGAGGTGCTCCTGTCGCAGTACTCACTGCTGTCCCTGCACTGACTAATGATGCCTTCCATCCGGCAAGCACAGAAGTCATTGTTACCGCTTTTCCGGTAGTTACAGTCGTTACCAACGCTGTTGTTTTAGCTGCCGCAACAGTACTAGCCGCCGTTCCTCCGACACTTATAGCCGTAGCTTCTGCTATATCAGAAACAACTTCTACCGTATCCGAAACGGCTTGTATTGATGCTAAAGCCTTTTTTATTCTTTCTATTTCTTCTGTTAGTTCACGTATTTTATTATGTTCAGGTGAAAACCATTTTGAATATCCAACTGAACCTAAGAATCCTAACAGCGAAAGACTTCCATGCGATATTGTCTGCCTTACGTGTTCTTGTTGTGGAAGCCAATCTTTCACAATAGCCAACTTATTACTTTTATAAGATGTGGCACTTGTAATGGCATATTGTATATCTTTCTTGGTAACAAGCTTTTTCTCATTAGTTTTATGAGTCAAAATATTCATTGCACTTTCAAGGTCTCTATAGGAACACTCTTTACACTGATTTGCTAACTCGATCACATCATTTTCTAAGAAAGATTTCTCTTTAATTTCATCATCCATATAAAATCGTATTGCTCGTTCTTTTTCATTCTGAGATGGAAAATCTATAGTAAATTTTTGACGCTCAATACGACTCTTTAGCATGGGTGGCAAATTATCAAAATTATTTCCTGTGATAATGAAAAGAACATGCCCCTGCTGTATAGCTTTGTCAATAGCCGTTCCCACCGCATATCCTGCATCTTCTTTATGTTGTTTTTTCGTATCAGCCAAAGATTGAATTTCATCTATAATGACAACAACAAACCGCTTGTCCTTAGATCGTGCATCAGCAATACCTCGTTCCAAATTTGATTCTGCAGAATTTTGAAATTCAGTACCTAAAGTAGAGCCATTAAGAAATATATATGGTGCATTAAGCTTATTCGCCATTGCTATTGCCAACGACGACTTTCCAGTTCCCGGAGGCCCAACTAATGCAATTATAGGCGCAAACTGCTTATTTCTTTTTTTTCTGCTTTTTTCAAATTTATATTGATTAATATTTTCAACTAAGCTTTGAATATTTATCGGCATATTTTCTTCAAAAAACGCTACCATGTCATCATAATTTTCCTCATATTCATTGGGTATGGTATTTGCAAATATATTAAAGCTTATTACAAAGGATATACTAATTATAACATCATAAAACTTCATAAAGTTCCTTGCATTGCGGCCACTTCTTGTTTATATTTTTCCGATTTTTTGCGTAATTTTTCTACGCTCAGACGTATCACTTTATATAGCGAATACACCACGATAACCCCTGCAAAATCAGATATAAGCTGTGGTATGATTTGTTCCTCTTTAATAAACCTATTCATTTCCTTGAAATACGATTTTTTTCCGCTATTTTTCATCAATTTAATATTCTCTTGAAATTCATTAATAATTGGCATAACATCTGATTCTGAAATTTTTTGCAACAAATGATCATCAATAATATCATTAATTTCATTTATCAAGTGCACAAGACACGTATATGAAAAATCTCCCGTCTTTTTTGTAATGGTTTGAATAAGCTGCTCATCAACTATGTTTGCATCTATCTTTTCTTTGAAATAAAAGCGAATTATTTTAGCTCTTGCATCAAAACTGAAGTGCGCGCCATCAAAAATATTCATCGATTGAAGATGATTCATAATGGCATCATCAATATATTTTTTTTCATTTGCGGTTAAAACTATCATGATCGGTTTTCGTTGTAGTAGCTTAATCAATGTATCAATACGCCAACTCTTCTTAGTATCATGACCAGCCAGATCAACTCGATCAATAATCACGATCAAATCTTCATGCTTCTTTAACAAAGCAGTGACATCTCGTTTTATGCTAGAAAAAAAAGTGGTATTATCTGTCAGATCAAAATATTTACTATCAATACATAGAAAGGGTACATTTTGTATTTGTGCGAACGCCTCGCACACATCAGAACTTCCAAGCCCCTGCGGATTCAAAAGTAATAGAGGACACGTATAATCTCCCACTATATACTGATCAACCCGATCAGCCAACTGTTTTGGCGCAATACTTACCAATAGTTCTGCGTATTCTTTTTCATGCAAAATTGCATCATCTTGCAAACTGACCATCTGTTCTTCTATCTGAACAGGCAAAGTTTTAACCTTTAACCCATCATCTGCATCAATAACACAAGACAATAGCAAAAACAAACAAACAATTCTCTTCATAATAAATTCCTTTACAACTGGTACATGCGAAATTAACGCATATATTTCTTAACGTTTTCTTTTATAAACTCAGTTGTAATTTTTTTGTTTATACTAAGAGTATCACAAGCATCCATTGCCAGTCCCTCCATATCACGGTATGAACAATTTTTGCAGTATTTCGCCATATCAATCATATTTGTATGTGTTATGGAGCCATCTTCCATTTCTTTGGCCATATAGTATGCAATGGCTTTTTCTTTTTGATCTTGATTAGGCAAATCCATCTTAATAGCTGTAGGTATTACACGGCGTTGTAACCTTTGCGGCAATCTATCAAGACTATCGGCTGTGATAATGAATAATGTATCACCATCATCCGCTGCTTTATCTATTAAATTGCATAACACATGACTTACACCAAGTGTGTGGGGAAGATCGTTATCAATACAACCTTCAATCATGTCAAGAATAACTATTGAAAAATTTTCATTTCTAGCACGCGCTTCGTCAACTTGCCGCAATAAATTTGATTCGGTTGAATTTTGATACATATTTCCTAGACCAGCCCCGTGTACCACAACAAAGGGAACATTACACTCCTGTGCTATTGCTTTGGCTAAAACTGTTTTACCTGTTCCTGTTTCCCCAATCAAAGTTACCACTGCCTGAAAGCGTTGCTTATCATATTTTGATTCACCATTCTTTTGTTTTTTTATTTTCGCTATTAGTGTTTTAATATTTTCAGGGGCGTTGTCTATTAAATGACGAACCATTTCTTCATTTATGCAGTCTTGGCAATCTCTCACATCGCTTTTATTTGGATATTCGCTGTATTCATTAAAGTGTCTATTTTCATCTGTAGTAGCAATAAGATTCATAACTAGCAATGTGCCGGCTAGAATGTTGTATAGTTTCATAGCAATTCCTTCTGTTTTATCAGTTATGATTAATATGTGACAATGATCGCTAGTTTACCATCTTCTAAAGTAATGAGGAATTCTTTTATCCCTTTTTCTATGAAATCACGCCACTCCCTTAAGATGCGAGCAAATTCATCACGATGAGTACGGAAATGGGGAATAGTTTCTTCTGAATATACATTGGTATCGTAGTGACGAGCCCGTATACATATATAATGATCATCCCTGCGCGCAATGGTATTATTACCATACATCCCATCAAATTGATTGGTATATGCAAATTCTATAGCTCTGAAAACTGCCTCTTCGGCGTTCCTATGACTGATAAAATTAGCCAAATTAAGTAATGGAATATCATTACTCTCAACCTCATGAGTATTGCCTTTTATATATATTTTCGCAAAAGGATTTATATTTGGATCTTTTGCAACCAATGTATGTGGAATTAGCTGTCGACGATTTATTTTTGTTGCGATATCTATTTTGCCATTGTTAAGCGTAAGAAGAAATTCCTGACCACTATTTATAGTAAATTCACGCCACTCCCGCAATACATGGGCAAACTCATCGATACTAATGCGTAGACAGGGAAGATCTTCGTAAAATTCAACCTCATCTCTATCATATGATGCGGTACGTATTTCTAAATAGTCATCATATTGATCTATGATGGTCATATTGCTACCGCCTAGCTTATATGGACCATCATATAAGTTTTTTATCGTGCTTGATATAGATTCAGCGTCATCTACATCCCTTAAAAATTCACCAAGATTTTCCAGTCCAATATCATTGCTTTTAACCCAATATCCGCCATCATTTTTTGAATATACTTTAACAAATTTTTTATCCATATATTAAATCCTTATTAAATTTCGATTGGATAACAGGTGTTTATTTGGCCATTTGCTGTTATATCAAATTGAATTTTAATTCCTTCATTGGTGTAAGCTTCAAATTTATAGGTTCCTCTTTCTGTTATTGTATAGTTGGTTGCGCCACCTGCTTTAAAATTGTCGTACGCTTCAAAAATTTTACTTATCACTTTTTCTCGGGACCATGATTGTGGGAAGAATGTTTTTTTAGGTAGCATCTGCCCATTAAACATTGGTTCAGCTTCATAACAGCCAAACGTATCTTCTCTTTTATTAACCAAGGTAATTATTCCGCTTTGTTCAAGTGCGCCATTCACATCGTGGTGGAATCCTGTCAATTTAACGTTTCCACTTCTTTGCACATTAAAATCGGGGGCCAGAACATGTTTGTAAGTCAATTTGATATATTTGGTTGGAAAATCGGCGAAGCCTGTGCGTGTTAAATTAAACTGCTTTTCAATAGAGACAATATCCTGTAATACTGCTTCAACATAGGGGCGTGCTTGTATTAAATTGTGTGCAGTTTGTGCCGGGACCATCCATTCATATCCCTCTACAGCGACTAAATTTTTTGGATTGGCAGCCGGTACTTTGCCCACAGCAGGCGTTTGTACACCTGCACTTGCCGTTGCACTTGTTTCAGTAACAATGCTGAAGCTATTTGTTTTTGGATCATAAACCAATTCAAGCGGCACTTCTTTAGCTATGAGTGGTACCGTTGATCCCTGCAATTTCTTTGCGCCTTGTAAAGTTGCTGTTAAGCGTATTTTTGTAACTTGCGCCACTTTTGACAGTAATGTAGTAATACGGCCAAACAAGTAGGTATCCATTGCGGCGCGACCAAGAAGTTCACCTTTTTGTTCTGCCGACATCTGTAAGAAGATATCAACGCGCCGCGCAATAGCTTCATCTCTCATCTGCTCAAATAGAGCTTCATCGCGTTGTATAATAGGCGCAAGTCGCGCGACATATTCCATTTTTCCACTTATTACTGCAAGATTCAGCAACTGCTCATACCAACAAATACGGGCACGTAATAATAAGAATGGTCTAATGTCCTGTTCAAGCCTAATAACGCCATTCTTAACAGATTTGACCGTTTCAATCGGGTGCCTAATGGCACTAGCAAAATTACAGATACTATGCCAAGCACCCTTGACGGCGCCAACGGAAAAATCTTTTCCCATCCGCGCATAATCAACAAGTTGGTTACCGAATGCTATAAGGCGTGTTGCTATCGGTAGTTGTCCCTGATTATTTGCTTCTGTGGCAACAACGGTAGTTTCTACTACTAAATCTCTTACTTCTTTATCATCGATAGTCTTTGCCAGTTTCAATAACTGTAATGCTTCTTTATGTATTGCAATTTGCAGCTGATTACCATTGATATGAGAGAAAAATTCTAGTGGCACCCCATGCTTGACCAACAATGCTGCTTCTTCTTTATCAATCGTAAATGTCAGCTCTTTCGATTCTGTGCCATTGCCTTGTATATATGATTCGATAGCATCGTGCAGCCTAACTTTATAATCAGATTCAGCTGTATCAACATTCGACACTATCTCGGCAGCCAGCTCTTGCTTATGCGCTAATAAATTTTCGTGTTTCTCTTTATTTTCAACATTCTCTTTGATGATATTTTTTCTATCGCATGCATTAACTTTTGACACTAAGGTTGCTTCAACCTCTTGTGCACGCCGCTTTTGACGAACAATATTCATTTCACGGTCAAATACTTGTTGCAATGCTCCTATTTTTTCTTCAGGCACATACCCTTCAAGAATATAGTCGCTTAATCCCATCGCTCCTTTTAACCGTAAATCAGTCATGAAATCTTCATACTCGGGAAATGATTTCATCAACTCAAGGTAGCCAGGGAATATGTGAAGATAATAATCCTGTAAAAGTTGCATGCGAAATTCTTTGGATAAGCTTGTAATCCATTCATCACATGACAACCCTTCATTAAATTTCACGCCGTTTGCGCGTAAACAATAAGAAAGCCATTCATCCTTTGTACACCGAATAGCATAATCAGGTAATTCTCGATACCACCGATCCATTATCCATGATCGTGCCAATTTGAAACCGTCTTCGACTGCATGCACAGCAGAGAACAAATCGGTCGCTATAGTCACCGTAATGCCATTGATTGCTTTGACAAATGTCATTGATGTCAAGGACTTAACCAGGATATCGCGCATAGTTGCGGTACGATATCTTTTATCAATTACGTCCCAGCGCTCAATATACGCTGTCTGTTGCCCAGCTGTTAATTCACGCGTCTTATAGGCAGCAATACTAGTTTGTGTTGGTTGATAGATAAAAGGGTTCGGCCCGCGAAAATTAATATCATCGTCTCGATCTGCGCTTAATGATGCAACAATAAGTAGACCTAGTAATACATAATGACGTAATTTCATGATGACTCCTGCTTATTTGATAATTTTTTTGAATCAACAGCGTACCAGATTTCATCGCTTTTGTACGAAAACATAAAATTCATATATCATTACAAAAGATATAAATTGTTCTTTGGAGCTTCTGATTCATGATTCCCTTAAAATTGCAGATTAAAAATTTCTTGAGCTATGGTGCTGACATTCAAACCATAGATTTTGCCGACTATCCCCTCATCTGTTTTTCCGGCAAAAATGGCCATGGTAAATCGGCATTACTTGATGCAATCACTTGGTCCATTTGGGGACAAGCGCGCAAAATTGGCATGAGTTCCAAGGCTGATCATGGGCTGCTCCATCTTGGTCAGAACAGCATGATGGTGATGATAGATTTTGTCTGCAATGGTATTACCTACCGCATCAGAAGAGAATATTCAAACAATTTTGGCAAGCCCTATGCTGTGCTTGAATTCGGTATACTGCAGCAAGATACCGGCACTGTTATTCCACTCACTGATAAAACAATCCGCGCGACGCAAGATAAGATAGAAAAAACGTTGCATCTTGATTTTGATACCTTCATTAATTCTGCATTTTTGCGCCAGGGACAATCAAACGAATTCTCTAAAAAATCACCCAAAGAGCGCAAAGATATTATTGCCTCTATTTTGGGCCTGAGTCAGTATGAATTGATTCGTAAATTAGCTGCTGAAAAGATAAAACAAGCCTCAACAGAAAAAACCACGTTGCTCGCATTTAAACAAAAATATGAACAAGAATTGCTTGCGCTCACTGCCGTGAGTGATCAAATCACTATCATTAATGAAAAAATTACATCACTCAATCAGCAGGATGACCAGTTTTTACGCGAACAGCGTGAACACGAAAAACTGCAACAGCAGATCATGCAAGAGCAAAATAGTTATGAACTTATTCGTCTTAAGCAAGAGCAGTTGAGCAAACAAGAACAAGAGCTTATCGCTCGCATTCACACTACACGAGCGCAATGGCGTGATGTACGTAGACAACAAAAAAATGCTCCTGATTATGTAGCAGTAGAAAAAGAAAAGCAGCAACTAAGTACACAGCTACAAGCTCATCAGATAAAAATTCAACAGCTCTTGATTCTCAAAGAAGAGTATCTGCGCAATAAAGCCACATTGAGCTCAATAGAACAAAAATTACGCCTAGAAGATGCACAACGTGTGCAGCAACATCAAATTCATCTCACTACGCTAAAAAATGAATATACAACGGCACAGCAATCGTATGTGCGTACGCAGGAAAAAGAAAGCACCTTACTTAAAGAACAATTGCTCCTACAAGAGCAAAGCAAAGCTCTGGCAGAAGAATTACAATCATGTGCAGTGCAACTTAAGCTCAAAGCAGTAATCGAAAAGCAATTTGAACGAAGAAAAGAATATTATCATCGCTTTATCGCGCAAGGAAATGCCTTACAGGCTGAACTAGGTGCACTAGAGCAAAAGCAACGCCTCGTACATGATGACAATGATCCCAGCTGTCCATTATGTGAGCAAAACCTCTCGGCATCACGCAAAAAGTTTTTAAAAGGCAAATTTAGTGATCAAAAACAGATAATCTCACGCAAAATTATCCGCCTTGGTTGGGTAGTAAAAAAATTAAAAGAGTTATTGGTAGAAAACCATACACAACTGGAAACCACCAAACAGGTTGAAAACCGCTCTGCCGCCGCGCAGGCAACCGCACAGGAATTTGAAAAACAGCTCAATGTGTTACACAAAAAAATAACGGAGTCCAAAGAAGAGCTTATTGCGATCACTGCGACCGGTAAGCATATTGCAGCAACTATTGCTGATGAAGAAAAAAAAGCAGCGCAGCTTGGTATATTTGATGAAAAATTGCTTCAGACGCACGCAGAATATGGCCCATTAGCGAAGCTTCTGAGCAAACAAGAGCTGCAGACAAAAGATTTATCTGTACTCATGCAAGAACAACAGCGTATTCACGAAAATATACAAATCATTGAACATCAGCTGCGTGATTACCAAACATTAAAAGAGCAGATTCAATTACAAGTGCAACGCATGCAGGAAATAAAAACTATTATTCGCTCTATCAAGCAGTTACGTGCTGAAGTTTCTCTGCTCAAAATAGAAGCTCAAAAATATGCACATCTGGCAACATCATTACACACTATTCAGACTCAATTGCAGCAGCTGCGCACTAACATGCAAGAAATAGGCAAAGAAAAGAATCAGGCACTGGAGCAAAAAGGCTCATTGGAAGCAAATAAGACAAGTTTGTTGCAGCTGGAACATGAATACAAAGAGCAGCAGAAAAAAATTAGTGAATTAGATCAGACTATTGATGACTATACTATCATCGCTCAGAGCACCGGCAAAGATGGCATCCAAGCACTATTGATAGAAGAAGCAATTCCCGAAATTGAGCAAGAGGCCAATAACTTGTTGGGCAAATTGACCGATAATCAAGCGCATCTATCTATAGAATCATTACGTGATTTAAAAAAAGGCGGTACGAGAGAAACCTTGGATATTAAAATTTCTGATGCAGTCGGTATTAGACCATATGAACTTTTCTCCGGCGGTGAGGCATTTCGCATAGATTTTGCACTGCGCATCGCTATCTCAAAGCTACTTGCGCGCCGTGCGGGTACTGCACTACAAACATTAATAATTGATGAAGGCTTTGGCAGCCAGGACGAAGAAGGCCTCGCACATATTATGGAGGCCATCTATAAAATTCAAGAAGATTTTGAGCGCATTATTATTGTCTCTCACCTGCCAAGCATGAAAGAACAATTCCCCGTCCATTTTGTTATCGAAAAAGGTTCGCAGGGAAGTGTTGTTAAAGTTATGGAGCAAGAGTAAAAATTGATGCTTCAGTATATCCTCTTAACAGTCTTGAAAAATCATTATTTTTTACCATTGAACCATCGTAAAATGGTTTTTTTATATTCTGGTATCATTTTTGATGGCAATATTGAACTAAGATCAAATAAGTGTGCGCCGCCACTATTAATATTTGCGGAATTTTTAATGATGATGCGGCGAATTTTTTGAGACAGCCTTCCTAATTTGCCGGAATCATTAATATACGTCACCGCAATTCCAAGATTCTTAGTCTCCAGGATAACGTCTCTCATTGCTCGACCCGAATTAGACTCATCTGAAGCTTCTTTCAATTTATCATATAAACTTTCAAGCTTTTCCAAATCGTTAACTTCGTCAATATCTGCAAAGCCAATCAGATTGCATACAATAATTGAGCAAAACATAATGGTTAGTATTTTTATTATTTTCATAAAAACTCCATTTTAAATTCATCAAAGGTAATTAATCCCTATGCTTATTTAATACAAATATAATATATTCATAT
>JAKAUA010000007.1 GCA_021827875.1 bacterium
TAAATCTAGCGTCCCATATTTAGGTAAGATTTCAACTTTGAAAATTACTTTTTAATCATACGACCACGAGCGGCCTTTCGCATATTTTTTGATAAAATAGATCTCTTCTGAAACTCATATAACTATAGCAAGCTTTGTTATGTCGTTGCACAATTGAAAAAGAAAAATTATCTTCAATCTTCAACATAAAAACTTATTCTTGCCGCTCGCCCTGAGTGGCGGCCATAGGCCGCTGTATCGAAGGATTAAGCGGATAAAAAAGGCTTATAATATTATTTTTAAAAAAATTATTACACATAAGGCCCATTACTTATCTTGCGTAATTAAAAGAGTGGCGTTTTCACGCGTTACATCAAGAATGCCTTGTTTTACTGCAACTGCGCTGCTGCTATGCTCACCGGTCACCAAAAAACTTACTGTGCTATTTTGCGCAAGGACTAACATAGTAGGCGCATGCCCTTCTTGAATAACATAATTGCCCTGTGTCGTATTGCAATCTATCCATTCAACACGATACGTTGTTTGTCTATTTGCGCTTATTATAGAGAGTTGCATAGATTATCGCTTGCTTCGTAATTGAATAGCTTTTTCTTTTGCCTCTTCTAATGTACCGACCATGTAAAATGCTTGTTCGGGTAAATCGTCACAGTCGCCACGAATAATTTTTTCAAAATCATCGACAGCTTTATCTTTTGGTACATAACGGCCACTGAGTCCACTGGCAAATTCTGCGGTATACAATGGTTGGGTCAAGAAGCGTTGAATGCGTTTTGCACGATTAACAATAATTTTATCTTCCGGAGAAAGTTCATCCATGCCCAAGATGGCAATAATATCTTGTAATTCTTTATAGCGTTGCAAAATGCGTTGAATGCTGCGGGCAACACCATAATGTTTTTCACCCACAATCTCGGTACTCAAACCTTTTGAACTAGATTGTAATGGGTCGATTGCCGGATACAAACCAAGCTCAACTAATTTACGTGACAACACGGTGCTTGCATCCAAATGCATAAAGGTAGTTGCCGGCGCCGGGTCGGTAATATCGTCAGCAGGTACATATACCGCTTGAATAGAAGTAATAGAACCATTAATAGTATTGGTTATGCGCTCTTGGAAAGCACCCATTTCTGTTGCCAATGTTGGCTGATACCCAACGGCAGAGGGTAAGCGACCAAGCAATGTGGACACTTCTGCGCCTGCTTGTACAAAACGAAAAATATTATCAATAAAGAGCAATACATCTTTTTTTTCTTCATCGCGGAAATACTCAGCCATAGTAAGGCCGGTCATGCCAACGCGGAAGCGTGCACCGGGCATTTCGCCCATCTGGCCAAAAATCAATGCAGTTTTATCAAGAACGCCAGAGCGTTTCATCTCTAGCCACAATTCGTTTCCTTCGCGCGTGCGCTCTCCTATGCCGGTAAAAACAGATACGCCGCCATGCTCAATGGCGATGTTGCGAATTAATTCTTGTACCAAAATTGTCTTACCAACGCCGGCACCACCAAAGAGTCCAATCTTTGAACCTTTAATGTATGGGCACATAACGTCAATAACTTTAATACCGGTTTCTTGAATTTCATTAGTAAGGCGTTGTTCAACCAATGGCGGTGTTGCACGGTAGATGGACCATTTTTTATCGGTATGCAATGTGGGCTTATCATCTATAGTTTGGCCAAGCACATCAAAGATACGGCCAAGAACTTGTTTGCCGACCGGCACTTGTATAGGATTGCCGGTATCAATTACGGTTAGGCCACGACTTACACCAAAAATATTTTCTATAGCAATACAGCGTACAATACCATCACCCAACTGTTGCGCCACTTCTACCGATGCTTGTGTTTCTTTTCCTGACTGGTGAGGAATAGTAATATGAAGCTCGTTCAAAATAGCAGGAATATGTTCTTCAGGAAATTGGACATCAATGATAGTACCACTAATACGCAGTACGGTACCTTGATGCAATGAGGTGGTATCGTTGATGGGTGCAGCCATGGGAATGCCTTTAAAAAAGAATAATTTTCTCTATACCATTCAAGGTAATGAAAGGGGAGTTGTTTGTAAAGAAGTAAACGGGAGAAATTAAGAAATTAAAAAGAGGTGAAAGCCTTAAAAAGCTCCACCTCTTGTAATTTTAATTATATGTTTTTTACGCTGCGCTACCGGGCATTAATACGGCATCCAAGACTTCTTGCGCCTTTGATACGAATATCAAATTGATTTCTTTTGAAATCTCTTCAAGGTCGACAATATCATGTTTGTTTTTC
Organism: bacterium; assembly: GCA_021827875.1. Taxonomy (GTDB): domain Bacteria; phylum Babelota; class Babeliae; order Babelales; family Vermiphilaceae; genus JAKAUA01. The sequence continues at coordinate 2,274 of JAKAUA010000007.1, forward strand.
ATAGGAAGAATGATATTTGTTACCTTGTTTCGTTTTGCAGCCAATATCTTCTCTTTTACACCGCCGATTGGCATAACTTCACCACGCAAGTTCAATTCTCCCGTCATAGCGTGCTTTGAGCTGATAGGGCGTTGCGTTAAAGCAGACAGAATTGAAGTTAACATGGTAATACCGGCAGAAGGGCCATCTTTTGGCACGGCTCCGGCAGGCACGTGAATATGCAAATCATGGTGTGTAAATGCACGTTCTGTAATTTTGAATTCCTTAGCATGCGAGCGCGCATAACTCAGCGCTGCTTGCGCAGACTCCTTCATTACATTGCCTAGTTGTCCGGTCAAAGTGAGCTTACCTTTACCCGGCATAAGCACTGCCTCAATCTTAAGCATTTCACCACCAAATGGTGTCCATGCAAGACCATTGGTAATACCAATTTGATCAGTAGCAATATGTTCATCTTCGACAAAGCGACGTGGGCCAAGATAATTTGGTAAGTTTTGCATATCAAAAGTAATAATGTTTTGAGTCTCCACAAATGAACGTACTGCTTTAGAGCACAATTTACGAATAAGTCGTTCACACTGACGCACACCGGCTTCACGTGTGTAGTTCATAACAATATCTTGTAAAACATCATCATTAAATTTTACATCGTGATTTTGCAAACCGACATCAGATATCGCACGGCGTACCAAGTGGCGCTTAGCAATATTTACTTTTTCATCTACCGTGTAACCACTCAATTCTATGATTTCCATACGGTCACGCAATGGCTCTGAAATAGAATCCAAGCTATTTGCCGTAGCGACAAACATAGCGCGCGATAAATCGTACGGAATGCCTAAGTAATTATCATAGAAGGTTTTATTTTGTTGTGGATCAAGCACTTCAAGCATAGCCGCTGATGGGTCACCTCTAAAATCTGATCCTATTTTATCAAGCTCGTCAATTACAATAAGCGGATTGCTAGAACCTGCTTTGCGTAACGCTTGAATAAAACGACCGGGCATAGCACCAACATAGGTACGGCGATGGCCTCTGATTTCTGCTTCATCTTTAACGCCACCGAGCGAAATGCGGGCATAATTTCTTCCCAAGCTGCGAGCAATAGATTGTCCCAACGATGTTTTACCGGTACCCGGAGGCCCGACAAAACATAAAATAGGCGCATAACCATCTTGTTTTAAATGGCGTATAGAAATAAAGTCGAGAATACGCTCTTTAATTTCTTTAAGGCCATGATGTTCTTCATCCAATACTTTTTTAGCAAAAGCAAAATCAAGAATTTCTTCTGTCTCGGTGCTCCATGGTAATGCAAAAATCCATTCCAGGTAGTTTCTGATTACCGTTGCTTCCATAGAGTCCGGTGCAGTACGCTCTAGACGGGAAATTTGACGTATTACTTCAGTTTTGGTCTCTTCTGCAAGTTGTAGGCTTTCTAATTTTTCGCGCATGTCATCAATTTCTTGCACGTCATCTTCGCCCAATTCTTTCTTGATTGCGCGAATTTGTTCACGAAGATAGAACTCTTTTTGTGCTTTGTTCATAGAGTCGCGTGCATGATTACGAATTTTTTCCTGCATTTCTGCAACTTCTATTTCTTTGTACAGGTAGTTGTACAATGAGGCGAGTAAATCTTGTTGATTTTCAGTTTCCAATAATGCTTGTGCCTGATCAATGGTTAATGAGAGATGCGATAGTATGAAATCAGCAATTTTAACCGGGTCATTAATCTTAGATACTATAAGATGAAAATCAGGACTAAACGAACTACTTGATCCTGATAATTTTTCACTTAATGCTTTAATATTTTTTATTTGAGCAACAATCATCTCGTTGTTCGGATTTTGTTCTGCTATTTCTACTTGCTCAACATTAGCATATAAACTTTCATTCTCGGTTAAAAGGTTGAGCGCACGTGCCTTGCACAATCCTTGAACGAGAATCTTTATTCCACCTTCAGGAATTTTGATAAGGCGCATAACAGAAGCAATGGTACCAACTTGATGTAAATCTTTGGTGCCAATAACATCTTGATCATCAAGTTGTTTTTTTGCGGCAAGTAAAAGTACTAGTTTAGATTCTTGTAAAGAATTATTTATTCCTTTAATGATTTTTTCATCTAAAACCATCAAAGGCACAATCATGTGTGGAAATACGACTACATCCAATGTCGGTATAACCGGCAAAATTTCTGGAATCGCTTCCCGAGTATCTTTGTTGAGAATTGTCTTCATTGTGTTCCCCCCTGTACGGCAAGAAAGTGTTATTCTTCCAGCCTTCTTTTTTTTATCCCTATCATTGAGTGTAGTGGATGCCCTTTATACAAAACAATACTCATATGATAAAATAGAAAAAGCTATGTGAAGTACGCATTTTCATAAACGTTTTGAAGGGCCATACTAAAATGCAGCCAAAAGAAAAGGCTTATATAGAGCTTGTATCCGTCAGCAAATCATACCAGCAGGGTGCTTGTACTATCCCCGTGCTCAGCGATATATCTGTTGTGTTTGAGCAGGGAACAAGTTATGCAATTTCCGGTGCTTCGGGCAGCGGGAAGTCAACATTGTTACATATCATGTCAACGCTCGATTTGCCAACCGAGGGTACCATATCTTATTCTGTGAGTGAAGGCAAACCATTTGATCATGATCTTGGCTTTATACGTACACACATGTTGGGCCTTATGTTTCAAACTGCGCATTTAATTGCTGAGCTTTCTGCAGAAGAAAATGTTATTATTCCCGGTCTTATTGCAGGAAAGTCGTATGAAGAATCTATTGAGCGTGCACGAGAGTTGCTGACACATTTAGGACTGCATGACAGGATGGAATATAAACCTTCACAATTGTCCGGGGGCCAGCAGCAACGTGTAGCGCTTGCACGCGCATTATTTAATAAACCAAAATTTATTATTGCCGATGAACCAACTGGTTCTTTAGATCCGCACACAGGACAACAAATCATTGATCTTTTGCTTGCCTGTCAAAAAGAATGGGGCATGGGTATCATTATTAGTTCTCATGATCAGCAGGTAACAGAACGGATGCAGATAAAGTATGAATTGCATGATGGAAAACTTATGCACAAGTCGTGATTTTTTGACGATTTTATGCTTAAATTGCTCATCATATTTATGTCAAAGGAAGATTCATGGAACAGCTATTAAGTAAAAGTACGATCCGTAAAAAGACGATACAAACCGGCGGCCTTACCTTAATAAGTCGTGGTTTTGGATTATTGCGTGAAATGTTGTTCACTCGCTATCTAGGAATAGCAGACACCTTTTGGGTTGCCTATCGCATCCCGGGATTTTTTAGAAAAATATTTGCAGAAGGGGCGCTTTCAGCAGCATTTGTACCAAGCATGATGCATACAATGCGTCATGAAAATAAACATGAGACAAATGCGCTTATGACGACGGTAAGCATAGTGTTTGAAGGTATCTTATTAGTGCTGTGTGCACTCATCCTTCTGTTTGCAAAACCTGTTATATATTTTATGGCGCCGGGTTTTAGTCCTGAACAAATAGCTGAAACTATTCCTGCGATGATTGCGCTGATGCCATTCGCTTTTTTTATATCCGGTTGCGCTCTTTTTGCCGGTTCACTACAAGCAATAAATCATTTTTTTATTCCTGCATTAGGGCCAATTATATTTAATGCAGTGGTTATTATTGGTTTGGTGGCCGGGTTAGCGTGGAATATTCCGGTAACAGCGATAAGTTACTTTATTGTGGCCGGCGGTATTGCACAATTTCTGTCTCATCTGTTTATCTATGTTCATCTTAAGCTTGGCTTTGCGCGACCAACGAAAAAAACATGGCCGATTGTCGGCAACATTTTAGTACGCTTTCTTACCAGTATTCCCGGCTTTGCAATGTCAGAAGTAAGTCTTTTGATTGATAATAACTTTGCATCGTATATCCCGGGGGCTATTTCAGGTTTGCAATATGCAAATCGCTTTATGGGTATTCCATTGGGTGTTTTTGCGACCGCATTTTCTACTATTTTGTTACCTCATTTTTCTCGTGTAGGATCTTATGCGCCCAAGCGTTTGGGCTTTTATTTACTCGAAAGCGGTAAGCTCATTTTATGGATTACTCTGCCGGTTACCTTAGGTATGGTCTTTTTTGCACGTCAGATTTTTACCACGCTGTTTGTATCGGCAAAATTTCCTTTAGAGTATGCATTGAGCACGGGGACAATTTTAATGTTCTCCATTGCGGGCCTTTTCTTTTT
>JAKAUA010000041.1 GCA_021827875.1 bacterium
TCAAGCGATATGTTAAAAAATATAATACTTACCGCCCTCACCAGGCTTTACAATACCTCACTCCTCAGCAATACTATACTTCGCTATCGGAGGCCTGAATTTTTCTCATATGTATTGAACCAAGACAACCCATTCAAATTAAGCATAAATAAAGATATACTAAACCATCCTTAAGATCATACTTTAAAAAGGGTAAACATGAATAAAAGCCTCATTTTAGGAATAATGGCGACACTATGTATCACACATAATGACGCTATGGATTCTAAAAAATCGCTTATAACCAGAAAATCATCAGTGCCGGTACCTCTTCCTCCTAAAAAGAAAATAACCATTGTAAATACCTCACTTGCAAGCGCAACCACATCTCATTCCCACAAACAAAAACCTACAGGCCCCATATCATTGCCTCATACAGGGCCAACACAATGGCCCAAATCAAGCGCGTTATTGCGGCCAAGAACAAATACCCCAATAGTACCGCTTTCCACCGCTGCCACCATGGATGAAACTGATGTTTCTTTAGATCTTGGCATAGCGTCCCTACCAGCAACTCCCGGCGCTGATATATCACCAAAACAAACATCTTTACATCAAGAGATCGCTATGTCAGCGGAACAAAAAGCAGTCTTCTTGGACGATACACAAACAAGAATAGAGACTATAGAAGCAAAGCTCAGTGAAATTAAAAATCAAATGCGTAAAACTACATCTCCTTTTACTTTCGCGCAATATGAGGAGATCAAGAAGGTTTTACTCGAGCAAAGAACAATAGAGTTACTTTATAAAAAATGGTTAGAGGGTATTGTTCCCTCAGCAAATAAAGAAACATTACCTTATTTAACAATCGAGCAAGCCAAAAGCTGGTGTAGTTATCTTAAGAAACAACCAAAAAATATTATTTCTGATGATTTTACTAAATCATTAAAAATAAAGGGACCACTCGTAGAAGACGAAGGAGCACTATGAATATGAAATATATTTTATTCTTAACAGGAATCCTATATTCACTCACCTCATCTGCACAACTTTCAGAGTATGAACAAGAATTATTAAAAAATCTCGCTTCATGCGTTCAAGTATCTAATGAATTTATCGCCTCATGCCAAGAATTCTCCGCGCACGCACATCAACATCAAGTAGCAAGTGTAAATGCCGAAAATAATATTTTATTTTCCCATTATCCCGCCCTGCGCAAATCACTCTCATATATTAGCATGGGCGATCTACCTACACCGGTACAATGCTGTACTCATATTAACGCGCAACTACCCAGCACCCAATTATGGATAAAAGATGACGGCAAAACAGGCATCATCGCACCCGACGGCTGCCGACGTTTTGGGGGCAATAAACTTAGAAAATTACAATATCTTTTGGCCGATGCCGTTGCTCATGGGCATACCAGCGTGCTTACCTTTGGATGCGCAGGCTCCAATCACGCATTGCAAACGACAGTCTGCGCTCGGCGCCTAGGTTTAGTGCCATTTTGCATGTTATTACCACAGGTTAATTCTCATACCGTACAACGCAATCTCTTATTACAACAAGCAGATGGTGCGCAACTATGTTACGCCACCAATCGCACCGAGCATGCACACAACACAGCACAAACATGCTATGAGCAGAAACAAAAAGCAGGCCAATTCCCTTATATAATCCCGGTCGGTGGGTCGTGTGCGTTGGGTTCTCTTGGCTACGTAGAAGCAGCATTCGAATTAAAAGAGCAGATAAAAAAAGGTGAGCTTGCCAAACCTGATGTTATCTACGTCACTCTGGGTTCCGGTGGTACTGCTGCAGGATTATTGTTGGGTCTTAAGGCTGCGCAATTAGATTGCAAAGTACGTCTCGTGCTCATTGCACCGGAAAGTGCATCGGGAACACTCGAGCGCAAAGTGCAAACCCTATTTGCAGAAGCCAATGCTCTTCTTCAATCTCATGACGCCAGCTTTCCAACTTGTTCTTTAGAACCCGATGATTATGAAGTTATCACCAAACATACCGGCAAAGGCTATGGCGTATTTACTCCTGAAAGTCGCTTTGCCATTGACACACTCGCAAAACAAGAAGGTATTACACTTGATGGCACGTATACGGGTAAAGCTTTTGCTGCCGTACTTGATGACATGACCACGGGTGTATGTGATGGTAAGACTATATTATTCTGGAATACATTCTGCGGCGATGATCATCACGAGATAACCGATACCATCGATTATCATGATTTACCGGAAGCATTTCATCGTTATTTTGAAACACCGGTACAAGAGTTGGATCGTTAATTATTAAATAGGGCCTTCATTATGAAATATGAAGGCCCATTTTTTTTCTTATTATTTTCTATTTTTTTCTACTATGCTCATGTGTCTATGCTTATTTTGGAATTTTACTGATTTTTCCAAATTTTTCGCATTCTTTTCTATTTCTGATTTAAGCTTTGGATCATTTGTTTTATCCGCAAGCCCCTTGAGATGTTCTACATCTGCCTCTGCTTTTGGAATCTCAAGATCGTTGATATCTTTATTAGTCTGCTCTATTAATGCATTCATCTCATTACGAACTTGCATATCATTATTTTTTATCGGCATAACTGCATGCATTGTGCTGACAACTGCAATCAAACATAGAATGCTGTTTTGTATTTTCATTATTTCTCCTTTTTTTAAACACAGTACTATTCTCTTTAAACAGATTCTCCACCTATGGTCTCTCCATCGTACTCATCCTGTAGTTGTTGAACCATAGTTACCAACCCTATATCATTCGGTCGCTGATTTTTTAACTTTTCCAACTGATCAATAATAATTAAAGCAATACCGGTATGCCCCTTACCCAAGGCTGCTATCGCTTTTTCATATAATATACCCGGGTTCCGTGACAAATTCATAGTCTTTAAAAAAAGAGCGTCATCTAAATGCTTAATATATTCGTTAGCATCTTCTCTTATTATATCAGGGGCATCGACAGACATGCGCTTAAATTGCTCAAGCGACGATTGTGCTGTTGAAATATCGCCTCTGTTTATAGTATTCCAAATGGTATTAAAAACATTGGCCGCATCATCTTGCGTAGTAATGGGTTGTATTGTATCCATGGCAACCACGGAAGAAAAAGAAATATAGAAAAAATTGAACATAACAGAATTATTTTGCCATTCATAAAACACCTGTTCGTTAGTATTTTCCAAGAGATTTCATTCTTAATGATATCAATTTGAAATAAAAAGACAAACCATATTTAATTACTAACCGTACTTTTATTTTTTGTAAGCATTGTTTCTATTGCACACTATTACCTATTGCAGATGATTTTCTTCATTATGTTAGTCCAGTCTACGCTTATCTGGGCTTTCAAGCTCGCAAGCTACGACGGACAGTCTTCTGTCAATCTATAAAAGATGGACAACTTAACATAGCCATAATTTTAGCTGCAAAGCCCCTTTCCTTCGTAGGCGAAGACTGGCATACTAAGTATTAAGTGGCATTTATCCCCTATGTAAGAGATTATTTTCATGAGTTTTTGGCAAGAAAAAATTAAAATCGGTACTCTTTCTTTTCCTCGTTTTATCGGCGGTCCTCTTGATGGCATTACAGACTCTCCCTTCAGACAGTTGGTACGCGAATTCTCTCAAGAAGAGTTGCTCTATACCGAAATGCGTCATGTTGCCTGCGTCGCACATGATGTCGGTGGTGCAAAATCATTAAAGTTTGATCAACTCGAACGTCCGCTCAACTATCAAGTTGCTGCAAATAGTACCGATTATATCGAGGCTGCAATTGAAAAAATCTTAGCCGCAGGTGTTGATATTGTTGACCTTAATATCGGCTGCCCTGCACGCAATGTTATTGGCTCGGGTTCCGGATCGGCGCTTATGGCAGACCCTGCACGACTTGAGTCGATTTTGAAACTTTTTCGTAAACTATTACCCATCCCCTTCACGGTAAAAATACGCGCCGGCTTTAAAGAAAAAAATGCACTTGATATTGCACGACTTATTCAAGATTGCGGTGCCGATGCACTGGCGATTCACCCGCGCTTGCAAACACAACATTTTGAGGGCCAACCGGACTATGGATTAGCTTCGGCAGTCAAAAAAGCCGTATCTATCCCCGTGATTATCTCGGGTGGCGTAGTTAACTTTAAAACAGCACAACTGGTCTATAATCAGACAGGAGTAGATGGTTTTCTCATCGGTCGTGGTATCTGGGCACGTCCATGGAAATTGTATGAAATGCGCGAACATGCGCAAGGCAATCTCTGGCAGCCTACTACTAAAATGGTATTGCATTATGCCATGAAACATTTGGATACTATGTTACACTATTACGGGCCAAAAGGGTTATTTGCGTTTCGTAAACATTTGCCTTTTTACTTGCGTGGATTACCCAATGCTACCAATATACGAGCTCAATTAGTACAATCGAGCCAAGCACATGAAATTAAGGAAGTATTAGCGTCATTAGAAGGATGAACAGAGAGTGAAGAAGCAAAGCATATATAAAGGATGTTTGTGGGGAATTATCTCAATTGTTGCCATTTATGGCATTATCAACAGACTCCTTTATTTCTCTCCCGGCCTGCTCGAGCGCTCTTCTTCATATTGTATGTACCCCATTTTGGTGACTCAACGCACGGTAGCAACCCCGCTAAAACAGTTCTTTGACCGACGCAGAACGGTAGAAGAGCTTACTACTATGCTACAACAGCTCAAACTGGAGCATGAACATGCCCTGCAAGAAAATATAGAACTCAATGCGCTACTTGATTACCATACAGATATTGAGGAGCTCGTTGACTTTAAAAAACGATATTCAGGGCAACAAGGCATTATAGCCCAGGTGTTAACTAAACAATTTTCAGAACAAGCACACTACTTTTTAATTGATGCCGGCGAACGCAAAGGTATAAAGTGCGACATGGTTGCTATCTACAATAATTGCCTAGTCGGACGCGTAGTTGAAGTCTATCCATGGTATAGCAAAGTAGTACTTATTACAGACAAAAGCTGTAAAGTAGCCGTCTCCTGCGCCAAGACAAAATCTTCTGGCATTTACTCCGGTATTAATGATCTTGCCTCTGCTTCCGTTACTCAAGTAAGCCACTTAGATCAGGTGCAACATGACGATCTGCTACTATCCAGTGGCGAGGGGTTAATCTTCCCGCGCGGCTTTGCCCTGGGTAAAATTCGCTCGCACCATACACAGGGCTTGTTCCACTCTATTGTTACCGAGCCACTGCTTGATATGCGCTCTTTGCACTATTGCCAAATTATTGAAAGAGATGGCTCATACAACACCAAAATGACCGATGCATAGCAGCCATTTTGGTGTGATCAAGAAATGCCAAAAAAAATTTGTTATTTTTTCTTACATTTAACGCAAAAAGCTTTTGACTTTCGCGGTCTTTTCATCTAAAATCTTTGAAGTCCATTGATTAGGGCGGCTAGCTCAGCTGGTTAGAGCATCAGTCTTACAAACTGGGGGTCGTAGGTTCGAATCCTATGCCGCCCACCATACAATCAGTGCGAATTGAAATTAGCGTTCCTCGGTAGCTCAGTTGGTAGAGCAAACGACTGTTAATCGTTGGGTCGCAGGTTCGAGTCCTGCCCGAGGAGCCAATTCTTATTCCAAAAGATATTTTTGGAGCTGTAGCTCAGTTTGGTTAGAGCGTCCGCCTGTCACGCGGAAGGTCGTGGGTTCGAGTCCCATCAGCTCCGCCAGTCTTCGCCAAGGTTTTCTACTTCATCAAAACATTGTAGGTCGCATGACTCACCAATTCAGTTTCGAACTGAAAAATTTTAATATCCATCCCTAATTGAATGGTTTTTTCATAAAAATATCGTTGACCCATTATATAATGGTTGGTATTCTGATTTATATCATTTCTAGGGGGTAATTATTATGTTTAATAAAAGGGCAATTGCAATAATTGTTTTGTTCTGTTGTTTTTTTGAGAGTATTGGAAAAAACATGGATAATCGTACAATAGGAGAAAAACTGGGAAAACCAGTTCATACTGTTAGGCTAATTTCAGATCACATCGTTAGCAAACAATTCTGCTATACAACAGAATTATCTAGAATATTATTAGTTAATAAACCTCGAGCGCTTGAGAAGCTATGGGTTTTACCAATTATTGGCACATTAACTGATGTACTAATTAGCTTAATTAGTGCATCTGAATCACTATCTGGTAATCGATTTGAAAATTTTATTAAAAATGTTGAGAAATATTCTCAAAAAGAATTGCAAGAAGCAATTAAGGATGCAATATTGCTATCGACGTGTAATACAGAAGCATATTCAGCAAGCAAATTATTGAATTATTTAATTGAAGCTTTACAGAA
>JAKAUA010000050.1 GCA_021827875.1 bacterium
TTAGAAAAAATCAATAACAGGCCTCGTAAATCTTTAGGTTATGCAACTCCTAAAGAGATCTTTTTTGGACTAATTAATGGTAATAATTTAGAATATCAAAATGTTGCACTTATTAGTTGAATCTACGTTCATAAAAACTCCTAATTATCTACGATTACTATTTAAAGGCGATAATATTTTTTCCAATAATCTGTAATTTTTGTTTAAAGATGATATTGTTTGCTCAAATAATTCATAATCATCCGGACTAAAAAGCACAAAGTTAATTTGTTTCAAGTGAGTATCATTTTTATGCTCAAAAGTGTATTCCATAGTGTATTCCATAATGGTTTCTAATGCAATATGAGCAGCGCGTTCTTTGGGAAATGCATAAATAGCAGAGCTGATAAAAGGGAGTGCAATAGAAGTAATACCATGGTGATCTGCAAGTGCTAATATGCTTTCATAGGTGCTTCTCAGCAACTCATCTTGCTCTTTTTCATCTTTAATTAATCGGCAATCAGGGCCGGCCGCATGAATAATATACCGTATACCTCTTGTGGTCAATGCACAGCCAGAAGTTATTTTTGCTTCTCCTGTTGGACAACGTACTGCATCGGTGCCCGCATATATAGGATGTTTGTCGCATTCTGTCTGCAGTTGTGCTTTACCTGCAGCAGCAAAAATTGCACCACAGACTCCGCCACCGGCCAACAGTTGTTGATTGGCTGCATTTACAATCGCTTCTACAGGAGCTTTGGTGATATCGCCACGGCATATGGTAATAGTTGTTTTATCAGTAAGTTGTACGTTGTTGCCTGATACAAATACGCTCGCATTAATAGTGAATATCGATGTAAGGGATAGAATGTGGATTAACTTTTTCATTGTTTATTCCGTTATAATTCTGTTTCAGGTAATTTTTCCCAGAAATCAATTGTTACTGTTTGGTCCAATTTTTTCTTGAGCTTGCTTTTAAGCATTACAATCCGCGTATCTCTTGTTTGTTGCGCTGTAAGGTGTTCTTGCAGAAGCTTGCTATTAGTTTCTATTGTAGCTTTTGTTGCAGAAAAATCTTTTTTTGCGTTTTCTCTTTGATTTAATAGCAATTGTGCTCGTGTCTTTTTGTTAACAGTATATGTAATATGATAATCTTTTAGAGAGGTACATTGTTCGTCTAATGCTCGTATAAGATCGCGTTGTAATAAAGCTACTTCATGCATATCCATAAGAAGCGCGTCGGACAATTCACTTTTTTGTTGTGTAAGAGAATCGGACAATTGATTTATCTGCTGTATATCTATGTTTTGCGTAGCAAGAGCATCTCGTGGCTCTGATGTTGAGATTTTGGGATATAATATAAGAGTTTTCTTGATCCATTCTAACTTTGTAGTTTCTAATTGGCTGGCATGCGCATCAAGACAGGCAGTCGTCTCTTGTTGATGTTTTAATAATTGTTGCTGGAATGCTTGTTGGAGTTGTGTATTCTCCTTTTTCACCGGCCTAACACCAAAATACCACCAACCAAGACTGGTAAGTGCTGCAGTACCAACAATGGCTGCTGAATAGCCGCCAAATAGGCGCGTGTACCATGGTCGATGATTTGTTTGACCCGCATGGGCAAAAGGCATTGCAAGTGTAAGACAGAGTAAAATATTTTTTAAGAAATTCATAAAACCCCCAATAAGATCTAAGTTTTTTCTCTTATCTATAAGGTTATCAGAATTTATTAAAAATTCAATTTGAAACATTGGTGGGGCGTTGAGACAAAGAGGTAAGTGGGTTAAGTGGAATGTTTTAATCGGGCGGTGGGGTTAGTTAAGAGTGATTTCTTATTTCTTTAATTCGTAGTACTCACCAAGTTCAAGTGCAATTTGATCAAGTCGCTTTCTTATTGGTTGTATATTTGAAAGGAGTTGTTGTCTTGCCTGAGCAGACTTTTTCTGTGCTGATGGAGCAAGCGTCTTACCCTCTTTTTTAAGCTTTGATTCTACTTCGTCTAAATTGTTTAATTGGCTTCGCAGGGTTTGATATTTATCTCTGAGATTTATGCGTTCTTTGGCTATGGGTCGAAGGTTTGTGGGTAGAGATTCTATTTCTTGAATGGCAGGAATTATTTTTGTATCGAGTTTATCGCGGGCATCCCTGATTTTTTTATATTTTTCACGTGTGACGAGAGCTGTATCATCGTTTTTCGGCATATTGGCTTTGATGATGGATTGCTCTTTTGCATATTCTTTTTTTAGCTCTATTAACGAATTGTCTTCTCGCTTTTTTTCTTCAGCATAAGCAGGATTTGCTTGTTGATCTCTATTTTTTGGCCAGATCCAACTAAAATAAGTTGATAAGCTCCTATTAGCAACAGGCTTCTGTGCGGGGATTGATTGTTGCGTCTCTGCATACCATGTTGCAGGATTAAAAAGGCGTTTATACCATGGTTGATTATCGGCTGCAAAAAGAGACATGGATGCCAAAAGAGCGATGATTCTCATTAATTGCTTCATATAAAAACCTCTTTTATTAAAATAATATCAACTCTCTCTTTTAAGCATACCAATTGCTTCTATTTATTTTCAATTATAAAAATTAAATCAGGTAAAGCGGTAAGTGGGGATTTGAAATTTTTCTTGCATTATAAAAGACTGTTTTTGCATTATGGGTAAAAAGGAAAATAAGCATGAATGATAAAATAAAACCGCAAGATCAGGCGTTTTGGTATGTAAAAAGAGAGCAGACAATTCCTTTGCGAGAGAATCTTGCCGTAGATGTAGTAATTATTGGTGGTGGTATGGCAGGTCTTTCTGCAGCGCATGCTGCGGTAAATAAAGGCAAGCGCGTTGTTTTGCTTGAGCACTATTATTGCGGGTCGGGTGCAACAGGTAAAAGTTCAGGATTTATTACACCAAATGCAGAACTTTCTTTTACCGATTATGCAAAGCGCTTTTCTTTTGAGGATGCGCGCATTATTTGGGATTGCATTAACAGCGGAGTTAATGATATTCGCTCTGCAGTTACTCATTATAATTTTGATTGCGAATATATGCCGCAAGATACTTTGGTCATTGCAAACACTAAAAAAGCAATGCAGCAATTAACCACCGAATACAATAATCTAACGCGCTACAACTATAAGACAGCATTGTATGATAAAAATAATATTTGTAACTCCATTGGATCTTCTCGCTATTATGGCGGCGTAGGGTATAAAGATACTTTCAGCATCAATGGTTATCTCTATTGCCAAGAGATGAAAAAAGTTTTACTTAGCAAAGGAGTACAGATTTTTGAAGAAACGGCAGTAGTAGCCATTTCTGATCATATAGTGCAATCTTTGCATGGTAGCGTTGAGGCAGAATATATCATTGTGTGTACTGACCGGTTTGCTCCGCAGATGGGCTTATTAAAGCAAGATGTATATCATGCACAAACATTTTTAATGCTTTCAGAGCCATTAACAGAAGAACAAGCGCGACGATTATTTCCACGCAAATCGCTTCTTGTATGGGATACTGAGTTGATTTATAACTATTTTCGCTTAACAATAGACAATCGTTTATTGCTTGGTGGCGGCTGTTTGCTTAATACGTATGCGCGCACACCAACTCATGATAGTAGTTATATGTTTAATAAATTAACGCGCTATTTTGCAAAAATGTTTCCTGATCAATCTATTCAATTCTCTCACATGTGGCCGGGGCTCATCGGCATTTCAAAAGATATTGCGCCAATCATAGGGCGTGATAAAGATAAACAGCATATCTATTATGTATCAGCGGCTACCGGATTGCCGATTGCTGCGGCGCTCGGACGCTACGCAGTAGAGCATTTGCTTGATGGCCGTAATGAACTGGATGACTATTTTTCTCCGTATAGATCAGTACCAATCGGCGGTATTGTGCAAAAAATTTTGGGTACACCATTCACCTTTGCATTGTGTAATGGGCTAAAGACGAATATTCCATGAAGGAATATGGTGATGATCACTCAATTTTTTTCTTGCGTAATGCTAATTTTTTGGCGGCAGTAGAAAGTTTTTTGAGTTCTCCGTAAAAATGGTCAAAATCTTTGGTAGAAAGTTGCACCAATACAGGCTCCTGTTTGTCGTTATAGTAAAATGTTGGTTTTATAATTCTTTTTTTCTTATTCATATCATCAACCCCGATATATTTCTCTTCTATGTCCGATTTCAATGATATAGACTACTATTTCATGCTCTACCACTTCATATATAACGCGTATGTCATTTATGCGTAATCTAAATCTTGGTTCAGTTGTTCCACTTAGCTTTTTTACATCCAAATTATCTTCGCCATTTACGAGTTGTTCTAGCTTTTTGTAAATGTGTGCAGCTATTTTTTTATCTAGTTTTTCAAGATACTTTTTTGCTTTTAAAGAATAAGTAAGTTTATAATCTTTTAATCGATTAACAAACGTCATTATTTTTTACTCGCGATTAATTGTTTTATTTCTTCATGGGAGTAGAATTTAGGGTTTTTCTCTCTTTTTATTGCTTCGACAGCTAGGTTGTCTAAGAGATCTTCCATGAGCTCAACAAGCAAATCAAAATCATGCTTACTCATTTGTACGCCGACTTTTTCATTATTTGCTCGAATATGCTGAATTTTGACTGAAGGTATATCATACCATGCCATGCTTTGTATCCTGATTTGGTCTATTTAGTTCATTTGCTACTAATTTTAATCTAATATGCTATTAATTTATAGATCAACAATCGAGTGAATGACGAAGTAATTACGTTTGCATTTCACATAAAAATGGAGCAAAAATAAAGATATTTTTTTAGTTAGAGGAAGAACTTATGTTGCTTGATAACAATATACTATTTTTGCTCTGCTGTATGAACATTGGCATTCCCGCTTTTGATTATCAACGAGGCAGTGTATATGCAATGAATAGCAAAGTTTTGAATGCAGACGCAAACTACACCGTGAGCCTTGGCATGATATCTGAGCAGGATGTTGTAGAGGTAAATACATTTTATGATAAAGTGCCATATAATTGGTGTATATATGGGGATGATCAAGCAGCATGCATTGTTTTACAGAAATCGGGCATGCATAAGCAAGTAACAGTCACTGCTATGGGCATAGACCTTGGTGCTGATTTGTCTGATGCAATGCATGATACTCATCTGCAGATCAAAGAAGTCGACACTTTTTCTCCCGATTTTACAAATACATTTGAAGCATCTTTTGAAATAGAAGGTAGCGATATAGAAGTATTTAAGCGTTACATTCTTGAGCGCGTCGGTCCTGATAACGTGCGTTGCTATGTTGCTTATTATGATGAAGTGCCGGTATCTACTGCTATGTATTTACGTAAAGATACGGATGTTGCCTTATGTTGTGTTGCCACAGATACTGATTATCGCCACAAGGGATGCGGCTCTGCTATATGCCATAGAATACTTTCTGATGCGAAAGCTAGTGGGGCAAACGCATGGCTTGCTTCATCAGATATGGGTTATCCAGTCTACAAAAAATTAGGATTTGTAGAATATGGTCCATTTGAGGTGTGGGGCAGTAGAAAGTGATGCCTTAAGCTCGCATATTGGCCATTGAGATGAGCTTAATAATAGTTTATACTGATTGCACACATCGTATATTCGTGCCCGTAGCTTCCTCCTACGCTTATCCAGGCTTTCCAGCTTGGCAAGCTACAGCGGACAGGACGCCAAGGTGCCTGTAAATTGAAATAAACAAACAACAAAGATAAAATCAATAAGTATGTGCCCGTAGCTCAGTTGGATAGAGCGACAGACTTCTAATCTGTAGGTCGAAGGTTCGACTCCTTCCGGGCACACCATTCTTCATTGATCTGGGCATTCTGGCACGGAGCCTTAATCTCCGATCTATCTCAAATCTATTGAATCTAAATAGGCAAACATAAGATTTTAACAAATATTGATGCAGATCGACCCATGCTAAAGCATCTCAATATATTGAGATGCCGCCGGCGCGAGCATGTAGCGATCCTACCGCATTTGCGATTACCTGTTGTTTAATTATGCTGCACCTCTTCTTGTAAAAGATTTTTTAACTGTTCAAGCAAGCTTTGTGAAGGCATCTGTTCTATGCATTCAAGTATATTTGCATACAAATGATCAAGATCTATATAATCGAGTCTTGGTTGTGACCAGGTTCAAACACATTTGAGAAAAAAATGGTAAAATAAAAGGCCTCCAAAACAAACCAATTTTAGGGAGGCCTTTTTAAATATGCAGCAATATA
>JAKAUA010000086.1 GCA_021827875.1 bacterium
TCTTCGCAAATGCCTTTCAGGCTTTGCTCACATCCAGACTAGCGGATGGCCATTCATCCCCGGCTTTGAAAAGCCAGGGTTTTCTGGCCATTGGAATAATTTAAAAGGGATTAATAGATGCTTAAACAGATATTTTATACGGCTTTACTATCATGCATAGCGCACACCTTCTCTGCTGACATTAGCTCAGAGATCAAACTGAGAAATACTTCTAATATTCCAACTCTTATTAAGATGTACGATAAGAATCTTATAGATTCTATCAATAATGCAAATGCGATACTTGCACAAATGGGTGAAATATATCTTAGAATTTATCTACGCGATGACCAAAAAGGAATCAAGGATTTTTATGCTGTTAGAGTCCCTTTACTTGCATCTATAGGCGACTTAGTAGGCAGTTTAAAAAAAGAAATTTCTGCAAAAAAATCGGATACGTTTCGGTTGTACCCATGGTGTACACCTCTGGCAAAACGCGTTGTAATTATGCCTGTAGAAGAAATAGTAGAATGTGCTCCAGCTACAAGAAACACTCCTGCGATGAAAGCTAATAATACTATTCTCAATGCCATTCAGGAAAACAAAACAATCAGTTTTACATTGGAAAAAGAATAAAGACCAATAATTAAAAAACGGGCGACTTTTTTTGGTCGCCCGTTTTCACTTTTCTACTATTGTTCAAACATCTTTTTAATTGCTGCCACCGGCCCCATTAATGATGTTGCCTCATAAGGCAGCATAATCATCTTGTTATCTTTGCCCTTAGTCATTTCCGGCAATACTTTCATGTATTCCATAGCAATTAAATAAGGCATTGGGTCACCATGCGGAACTGATTGCTGAATCATTTTAATCGCCTCAGCTTCTGCTTGCGCAATTTTTAAACGTGCTTCAGCTTCACCCTGTGCACGTAATATATTGGACTCTTGTACACCTTCAGCCTCAAGAATTGCCGCGCGCTTTTTACCTTCTGCTTCTAAGATAGCGGCACGACGGTCACGCTCTGCACGCATCTGTTTTTCCATCGCATTGCGAATATCTGACGGAGGATTAACTTCTTGCAGCTCAACGCGGTTGACCTTAACGCCCCACTTATCAGTCGCTTCGTCAAGAATAAGACGTAGCTTTTCATTAATTGCATCGCGAGAGACTAGTGATTCATCCAAATCCAAAGATCCAATCACATTACGCAAAGTCGTTTGCGTCAGTTTTTCGATCGCTTCCGGCAAGTTAGAGACCTCATATACTGCAGCGCGAGGGTCGGTAATTTGGTAATATAACAATGCATTAATTTCCATCGTCACGTTATCTTTGGTAATCACATTTTGCTTAGGAAAGTCATATACAGACTCACGCAAGTCAATACGACTGAGTACTTGAGTAGAACGATAATAACGGCGCCCGTCAGCATCGCTTCTCACATAACTCCATGCAACCTGGCGCATACTATCAATAAATGGCACAACAAAATGAATACCGGGATTTAATATACGGTCAAATTTACCCAGCCGCTCAATAATAACTGTTTCTGCTTGGCGAACCAAAACAATCGCCTTTGCAACAAAAATTAATAAAAAGAGCGCGGCCAATGCAAAAAGACCGAAGAAAATAGTAACCATGAAATGGCCCTTTCAACTAAAAAATTACTCGATTTCTTTTACGACAAGGTGCGCGCCGCGCACGTGCACAACAAGCACCGCGACACCTGAGTTGATCGCCTCACCGCTCAGCGATCGGGCAGTCCAAACTTCACCTTCAACTTTTACCAGCCCTGTAGCAGGCGGTCTAATGGGCTCAAGAACCTGTCCTTTTTTACCTTCAAGCGCATAGACATTGGTTCTGACATGATTATCATGCAATCGCTTTGCAAAGCGGCTCAACAATTCAAAAGCTATGCAGGATACGATCAAGAATGCCGTACATTGCCATGCAATTGCAACATCAAAAAATGCTAATAGCGCACAAAAAAGGCTTGATAATGAAAATGAAAGGAAAAAGAAAAGACCCGGATGACCAACTTCTAAGATGAGAAACAGCAATGCGACGCTGATCCACAGGAATAATGCATTGATTATCATGAGAAGTGCCCCCATCAGACGAATATGTTTTATTTACAAGAATAAGTGTAGCTTATAACTATTTTTTTTCAATCAGAGATTATAAATAATTGCATAACGAGCACAAAATAGAGTATCTCATAAGAAGTAGGGTAGGGCTTTTGTAAGGGTGAGTAGATGAAGCAATCTGCTGTTCATTATGTATTGCTAGGTGCAATGATAGTTGTGTTACCGGGATGCCATTTTGAGCATAACGTGATTCGTCGCGTATGCATTACTAAAAAATATGATTCTCTCGCCACCGAGCTTGATGTTGATGCATATGATTCTGATATCTTCAGCGCACATGTTGGACAAGAACCAAGAACAATTACCATATGGATTCATGGCACGCAGTTTTATGCCCATGATCAGATACTTTTTCATGAATTGTTTAAAGAACAAGCATGCTTAAAACATTTCACCGCTATTCCACAAGGCTGCGATTTAAGAGAAACAGCCCATGTGTTAATTACCAGCGCCCCCTCTATTTTTGCAGCAGAAGATTTCTATATTTTTGGCTGGTCGGGCTCCCTGAGTTTTTCAGCACGCCAAGAAGCGTCAAAAAACCTCTATTCAGAAATACAAAAGCTTCAAAAAGAATATGTACTCGCCTATGGTCAACTACCACTTATTAGGATTGTCTCGCATAGCCATGGTGGCAATGTTGTTCTGGGCATGGCAAAACTCAATTCTGCAGATCAACCCTCTTTTTGTGTTGACCAATTAATCATGCTCGCCTGTCCGGTACAAGAGCATACCAAGCATAATATTAAACATGCGATGTTCAAACAGACTTATTCACTCTATTCTCGCCTGGATATCATGCAGATTATTGACCCACAAGGACTCTATGGCCCTGAGGGCATATGGCGCACGGCATTTTTATCAGAGCGGCGCTTTCCTTCTGATAAGCGCGTTCATCAAATGAAAATTCGCATGAATAAACGTGCTATAACACATCACGAATTTATTTTGCCCACCTTTTTAGAACAACTGGCTATTGTTATCAATGAGATCGATATTTGGCAACGACAAAAATCATTTGATGCATACAAAATTAGGGGCATTCGGCATCTTATTTCGATAGAAACCAAAGGCAGGCGACCACGCATTATCGCCTGATTATCAGAGAGAAAACTCAAGGAAGGCGAACCTGTCCCGCCGTAGTAAGCGAGCGAAGCGAGACACGAAGGCGGATTGCTTTTTTTGCCATATTTCATATACTTATATCAATAACACATGGAAATTTAAATGTGGAGATTTTTAATAATGTTGCCAATTAGAAAATTTATAGGTTTGCTCGGTATATCCCTGCTCGTATTAACGGGCTGTAAAATGCCATTTAGAAGCAAAAATGTCCAACTCAATACCGCTCTAGACGGTATTGATGCCATCATAGAACCAGTAAAGCCGGCACCTCAGGTTACTGTCTGGATTCATGGAACACACCTGACCCCCAAAGCAGTAATGCCCAACTTCTTCCACAGAGAAATAGGATTACACTCTGCCTTATCTTATGCAGATCGCTATCACTTACGTAAAATAGCTGAAAACTTTAATACACAAGATTCGGAACTCTATCCATTAGAAAACTTCTATATTTTTGGCTGGAATGGGAAACTCAGTTTTGTAGAACGACAACGTGAAGCCCAAGAGCTCTATTATGAACTTATGAATCTACACGATCTCTATTATGACAAATATGGTGTCGCGCCCCACATACGCCTGATTACTCACAGCCATGGCGGTAATGTTGCCCTCAATCTGGCACGCGTTAAAGAAAACAATCATCCCCTGATAATATCAGAACTTGTCATGCTCGCCTGCCCTGTTCAAGCGGAAACCATGCATTTAGTATCTGACCCGTTCTTTAAGAAGGTTTATTCCTTCTATTCCAATGTGGATATCATGCAGGTGATTGACCCTCAAGGACTGTACCGCAACAATGAAACGCCGGCCAATACTCTTTTTTCTAAGCGTCTTTTCCCCCAACACCCACATGTGTATCAGATAAAGACTAAATTCGGCAAACGTGGCCTTGCTCATATAGAGTTTCTCTTGCTTAAATTCTTGTGCCATGTACCGGCTATTCTACAAGAAGTTAATGGGCTTGAGTGTGTTGCCGACAATTGCTTTGCCGTATCTATAACACAAGGCAAAACGCACGCAGCGCGAAGAAAGAAGAACAGTCCAAGCTTTACACTAACTGCCGAACAGCTGCTACAATCGCCTGCGCATCAATCTGCTCATAATTAAGGAGCTCGGCAGGTGTGCCTGAATGCGGCAACTTTGTGACCGCCAAGCAGGTAATGGAGATATCCGTATCTTTTAATGCATAGACCACAGCCTCGCCAAGTCCACCTTCAAGATGATGATCCTCTACGGTAATTACTCGTTTTCCTGCCTTCAATGCTACTTCTTGCACAGTTTTGCTGTCTAATGGCTTAATACTATAGAGATCAATAACCGCGATTGAGATACCTTCTTTGGCAAGTTGATCATATGCCTTAAGCGCCTCAAACAAGGTAACTCCTGCCCCAATCACACAGACCTTATCTGCATCACTGCTACGCACAACCTTACAACCACCTATGACAAACGTTTCTGTCATATCATAAATCACCGGAGTATCCATGCGTGTCGTACGTAAATACGCTATGCCTTGAGTATATTCAACCATGCAATTTACTAATTGCGTAGTGCTCACGGCATCTGATGGATACAATACCGTAGAATTGGGCACGGTACGCATAAATGCAATATCTTCAAGCGCCATTTGTGACGCACCATCTTGGCCGATAGAAACACCGGCATGAGAACCAACTAAACGTAGATTTGATTCTGCAATAGCTGCCATACGCACTTGATCCGCCGCACGAGAAAAAAATGCGCCAAAAGTTGATATAAAAGGCACGACACCACGTCTTTCAAAACCAACGCCCATATCTACCATGTTTTGCTCAGCAATAAAACATTGTACAAAACGATCCGGATACTTTTCTCCAAAGATATCTGCATACGTTGAATTGGCAACATCAGCATCTAACGCCACAATTCTTTCGCAGACTGACAGATCGGATGCTAATGCACGGCCATAGGCTTTGCGCGTAGCAACAAGCTCACCTTTTTTATACACAATTACATGAGGCTCAAAGTTAGGGCATCCCTTCTCTTCTTTTGCCTCAGGGTCTGATGGCAACTGTGGTTGCCAGTTTATATTGGCAACATTGTACCCGGCAGCAAAAGCAAAAAATGATTTAAGTTCTGCTAAAATTGCCGGCAATTCTTCTTTTTTAAACGCCTTACCATGAAAGCCTTCTTTGTCTGCGACTTCGCTTACACCATAGCCTTTAATTGTCTTCGCTATAATTACCGTCGGGTGCAGATGATCACTTGCATCGCGCGCTTTATCAAGTGCCGACATAATTTGTTGCATATCGTGTCCATCGATTACCAGAGCCTTCCAACCAAATGCAGCAAATTTATCTGCATACCGTTGTGCGTGGTGACCATGCATTGTTTCACTACTTTGTCCCAAGCGATTACAATCAACTAATCCGATTAAATTATATAATTTATAAAAAGATGCTATTTCTGCCGCTTCCCAAATAGAACCTTCGGCAAGTTCGCCATCGCCCATGACCACATAGGTATTAAAAGGAGTGTTAAAGCGCTGTGAATAGAGCGCCATACCGGCACCTATAGATAAGCCATTACCAAGTGACCCTGTCGCTGCTTCTGTATATTTAAAACGCGGCGTAGGATGCCCTTCAAGTGGCGATTGCAAGGTACGATATTTTAATAATGCATCTTGATCCACTTTGCCAAGTTCGGCCCAAGCACCATACAATAGTGGTGATGCATGTCCTTTAGATAAAATAAAACGATCATTGGTGGGACAATGGAAATTGTCCGGATTATAATGCATAGCATAAAAAAAAAGTGCCGCAACAAGATCTGCTGCTGATAGGCATGATGTTGGATGTCCCGAACCTGCTTCTGATGTCATTTGCAAAGAATGTACGCGAAGTTTGTAAGCTTTATTCTCTAAAAAAATTTTAATCTGTTGCTTATTCACTGCCCCTGTCTCCTTTTTTGACATAGGAAAGGTTATAAATATTGTTTTTTACGCTAACAACAGATAATAAAAATGGCAAGAATATCAACATCAATAAAATTCTTATTATGCTATTGCACGCTACTGCATGCAATAGCATAATTCAAAAAAACAACAACTACATCGTGTTACGACGAATTTCTATCGAAGGCAAAATTGTCTTCCATCGCTCATTATCAACAGCTTTATAATTCATTCAATCAGTCACACAATCAGTTAAAAAATTATAGCAACGTACATATTCCTTTGCATCATCATACTGCGCCGCACGTCCCATTAATACAACTACTCGGGCAAAATTAATGCGCTCATCATCAGAAAGAGAAAAGTTTTTTATCACGGTTGAAAAATCTTCTGTTAAATCTTCTTCGGACACGTGAGTAAAATATTCTTGTGCCTCTTTATAGAAGCAATTTTCATAAATAGTACCCGAACTGCTCGTGCTACTTGTGCTGTTTGATTCATCACCGTTGCCATCGCTGTCCATACCACTCATTGTTGCACAAATAATTAGACTCAAAAGAAATAGCCATCTTTTCATAATGTTTTCCCCCTTTATTTTAATTACAAAAAAAACGCTTAGCTTTTTATGCTAAGCGCTTTAATATTTGTTTTTATTTTGCTTTTCTATGTTTATTTTCTGTGGCTCGCCATTCTTCACCATGAGATGAATGTCTCGCTTTACTACGATTTTCTGCACCGCGGCTTATATTGTTATGGTTTGAATGGCCATACATACGACGCCATTCATCTTGCAATTTCTTTGGCATACCATGTGTAATACGTTTCTTCATAGGATCCTCCATTTTTGTTCAAAATAAAATAGAGTAGCAAGACAAGACTTTATAACCATCAATACTTTACAGCATCGGGAAAATCCCATCCGGCTACTCAATTTTTCAAAAAAGACGCGTGATTACATTATCGATTTTCAGCAAACCGTATAACAAACTGAAACGCCTTATTTTCAATTATTATTTTAATTCATTTTTGAATTAAAAATCAATAAAAAATAATAAAACGAATTACACAAAAACCCGCATACCCACAAATTGTTTGAAAAACAGGTTTGGCCTCTATAAACTAGAGTTATTAGCTATAAAAAAAAGGAAAAATAATTCAAAAATTAAGGGGGATGGAGTAATTATGAAAACAAAATGTATAACTATTCTTTGTTGTCTAACGATGGGTATTGTGGCCTCAGAAGAACAAACATGGTCTGCATGCTTTGAACAAAAAAAATTAGATGAAACGACGTATAAAGAAGTGGGCAGCGCCCTTGCTATCTGTTTATCGCAATACAAACAAGACTTTGATCTTTTTTCTGACGCCAAATTGTGGCTCATAAAACAAAAAAGTTATCGCGAATCTTTTAATAAAGGGACATTAGATATAGAAAAATACAATAAGATTTTTCGATTCTACAATGTTACTAATCTGTCACTACCTTATACAGAAAAAAGGAGTGCTCCATTCTACAGAGAGTATAGTAGAATCGCCTCTTCACTTTTTCGCTTACGTTTTGAAAAAATAATTGGTCTTCGTCAAGATGAAAAAGGCTTTGAAAAACAATTTAAAACTATTCCTTCTATCATTGAATTAGCGGTGCACATAGATGCAATATCTTCCCTAGCACAAGCTGTTCTCATGGCATTAGAACAAAAAACAAAACCACTCTCTCCTCTGACCTTTGAATATTATCGAGTTCAAATGCCAATAAAACAATATTCTCTTTTGTCATTAAGTTCTTCTGAGTCATCACAATCATTTGCTTCTTCTACATCTTCACAAATTTCTTCTAATTCTTTTGATCAGTCACCACCACAGCCATGTAACAGAAGATCTGTAATGTCTGACGATTATTCTGATACTACCATAAGATGCGATACGCCCGATTCAACTTCAGAAGAATCTGAAGGGTCTCGTGTAAGCAGCCCCATATTTGAACTAGATTAAAGGAAAAACCCTTATGAACATAAAACATCTCGCATTGTTATGCCTCACGCTCACTCAAATAGCACAATGCACATATGACAGAGAATATCTACCCACAACAAATTCTTATATCGCTCCAGATGAGGAACAAGATTTTCAAGAGATCAAATTTATATATATTGATAGTTCTCCGGATCTAAAACAACTTACACTGCACATTATCGGTGCCGTTAAAGATAGCGCAGTAAAGGGCATTATTCTCCTTATTAATTGCCGCGGCGGCGGTATGACAACTTTTAGCATGCTTCATGATACTATCAAAAAGGCATGTCAATTTAAGCCTATTGTAGCGGTGGTAACCCATGCGGTATCAGGTGGCTATCTTATTGCCGGCGCGGCAGACTATATTATTGCACATAGCTGTTCAGAAGTGGGCAGTATAGGGGTTATTATGGAGCTCAAACATTTCAAAAATGCGTGTCTGGTTGGTGATAATATTGAAGCCGAATACAACTCTATCCTCTTTAAAGCCGGTGAATTTAAAGATGTTTATCAGAGCTACGGCCGTGGCGAACTCTCTGAAAAAGAGCAAAACTATCTTCAAAAAGGAGTGAATGATGCCTATGATGCCGTGGTAGCTCTCGTAGCAGAAGATAGGGGCCTTAATAAAGAAGAAGCCGATATCTGGGCAAATGCCAAAGAATTCATGTCGCATGAGGCGCTTGAATTAGGATTAATCGATCAAATCGGCACCTTATTTGATGCAGAAGAGAAAATAATGGAACTTATACAAACCAAGAGATACAGATCATATCCTGATTATAAAATAAAATATTCCTTCTGTTCTGATAATGATGTTTTTTAGAATTTTTCTTACCAAATAAATTAGGGGGGGACAAAATAGTCCTCCCGATTACCCAGCCAAAATACCCTCCAAGAAAAAATTCCTCACTACCCCACATCGGCTTTACTAAAAATTATAACAATTTTTCTTCTCATGAATTGTTTTCAATTTGACAATTTTATCAAAAAAGATATCCTAAAAACAGATCATATTAGTAAAAATAGAGGTATCTAATGTTGAAAAAATTATTCTTTTGTCTAAGCATTGTTGCCATATTTTTTGGATCAACACATACATCATTTGCAGCACCTGAAGATTCTAAGCTTACGTATGTTTTTTCTCATGGGCTTGGTGCATTCGGTGAATGCGCTATGTCCTATGTGAAAAGTCACAACCTAGATGACATTCCTGTATTGGATAAAAAAACAGGTCAAGTAACACGTCTATCATTATCGCAGGACAAAAATAATCCTTTTTATATTTTGTATCACCCCATCTGCTTTTTTAATTATCCTTCTTCAAATGCAAACTTTCATAATGATAATGACGGAAGTATATCTGCGAAAAACACCTTTTCATCAAAGAAGGCTTCTTTAGCCCAAAATACTGAGATTGAAACATTAAAAAATCATATAGAAAATATTGATGGTGACGCTGTGTTATTCGGACATTCTATGGGTGCTTCGACAATAATCAATTATATGGCGCAGTATAATCCTAAAAACATTAAGGCTGTTGTGCTGGAAGCTCCCTTTGATACCATTGAGAGCGTTGTGCGCAACAAGATAGGATGGTTTCGTAAATTAGGACTAGGGTCACTTTATTTATGGCTAGCTCATCCGGAATACGACAGGTATGGTATAAGGCCGGGCAATGTAGTTCATCGTATCCATCCAACAATTCCCGTTATCTTTATCCATTCAAAAAAAGATTCGCTTATACCGGTGACAAGCTCTCGCCGTATGTATAATGCCATGAAGAAAAACGGACGTACAAAAGTACATATTTTTGAATTAGAAGAAGCAACTCACACAAACGCAAGCAACTGCGCTGACTCAGGCAATTATCAAAGAGTAATACATGCCTTCTACAAGAACTATGGCCTTCCTTGTGATGAAACACTCGCCGCAGAAGGACAAGCATTATTTGAAACAACACAACCAGCTATTGATTCATTTTATAAATAAGAGGTTACACGTGAAAATCAAATACTTCATACTTCTATTATCGGTACTGAGCATTAAACCAATATTCAGCATGCAGTATATACATTATCTAGAAAAATTACTGGTTTCTATGAGACGTTCGGCAGCCAAAGAAGTGAAGCCACCATTGCAAAAAGTAAAAACTATATATATTGGCGACAATCTTGATATAAAACAGGCTACCCTTCAAATTATTGCTGCTACCAAAGACCCTGTTATTAAAGGAATTATTTTATTCGTTAGTAATGGTGGTGGTAGCACAATAGGCTATGCCACACTACACGATACCATAAAAAATGCCCGTACATTTAAACCTGTTGTTTGTATTACCAATAGAGCCTGTTCTGGCGGTTATATGATCGCAAGCGCAGCAGATTATATTATTGCATATGACATATCACAGATAGGATGTATTGGCGTCATAACTGAATTTACACAATACAAAATGCCGCGAATTCAAAATCAAAATGGCGTCAATGCCGATCTTACTGTCGAAGTTTTTGCAGCGGGTGAATTTAAAAGTATTTGCAGCACATATCATGGTGCGTTGTCTGAAAAAGAACGCGCTCTCATGCAAAAAGCGACCAATGATTTGTATGATGCTTTTATTTCTATGATTGCTAAAGATAGAGCACTTAACAAAGATAATGCTCACGACTGGGCTGATGCCAAAATATTCTTAGCCAACGAAGCACTCAATCTTGGCCTTATAGATCAGATTGGTACCATGTTTGATGCTGAAGCAAAAATAGCAGAACTTATACAAACAAAGACTTACCAGCCATATCCTGACTATAAGATACAGTATCTTTTTGGTGATGATAAAGCTGCTTAAGATATCAACGACGCAGCATTGAGTTTATTTTGTAATTGAAAAGCGCTTGGAGCATTAATTTCTCTGAGCGCTTTTTCTTTATCAATAGGTTCAAAATGCGTGGCGCCGGACCACTCTTTTGCTTTTAGTATTTTTAATACCCGCCTATCAAGCTCGTGCTCTGTAATTCTTCCCTCATGTATTGCTCGCTCTATAAGCACTACTGCCTTTGGCACATCCAGCGGGCACAGAATAATATCATTCCCTGCCAAAAATGCCTCTAATTCTGCATAACCAGGCTCGTAATATTTGGTAATTGCAATCATGCCCAAGCCATCAGTTATTTTAAGTCCTTCAAAATTGAGCTCCTGTTCAAGCAAATCAGTAACAATGGCATGCGATAATGATGATGCGCGATGCTTATCCGGCTCATATGCGGGAACAGCTAAATGTGCATTCATCACTGCAGCAACACCGTGCTCAATCAGATGTTTAAAAGGAATAAGCTCTAACGCCTGTAATCTTTTTTTATCATGAGTGAGCAATGGCAAGTCCAAGTGCGAATCAACACTGGTATCGCCATGGCCGGGAAAATGTTTTGCGCAGGCAAGCACTCCTGCATCTTGCAAACCTCGCATCATAAACAAAGCACAGCGAGCGACATGATGTGCATCAACCCCAAATGAGCGCGATCCTATTAGCATGTTGTCCGGATGGTTATTGACATCGGTCACCGGTGAAAAGTTCATATGTATGCCAACTGCTTTGCATTGTCTGCCAATTTCTCTGCCAAGCTGATAAATAAGAGCACCGTCTGAAAGTCTTCCCAACACCGCATTACGCGGATACACAAGCGTGTTGTACAAACGCATACTCAAACCCCATTCGCAATCTTGTGATATGAGCAAAGGAACTTTGCTTAATGCTTGGTATTCATTAATGGCATCAATCTGTTTTTCCGGTGTGCTTTTAAACAAAAAAATAAGGCCGCCGATGTGATAATGCTCAATCAATTCTCGTATATAAGCTGAATCTATTTTGTAAGGTGATTTAAATAGTGCAGTTGCAAGCGCTTCTTCTTGCTGCTCAAAGCTTGATGCAGTAGCAACAACAAAGAGTTGTCCAATTTTTTCGCGCAATGTTAAAGATGCCAATGTTTGCTGTGCCCAAACGCCGGGTGCCTGCTCATAGACAGGCGGAAATGCTAACAATGGAACAGTAAAAAATATAGTGAGAAAAATAACAATACGCTTCATATGGCTATCCTAGAATCTGTGAACAAAAATTTTATCCGATTTATTTTAAAGTTATGACCCCTAACCCTTCGATACAGCGACCAGGGGCTGCCACTCAGGGCGAGCGGGGAAATATATCTTTTGTATTTATATAGCACAACACATTTGTTTATTGAGAGTGATTCACATAATGCTTCTGGAAACACCTTAGTATATTTGCATCTTATTTAAAGACGCTTGCTATATTTCTAGTAAAAATTTTAAAAAGTGTGCCGGACTAAGTGAGTCAATGTGCTCCCACCGCTCGCCCTGAGTGACGGCCCTGGCCGTTGTATCGAAGGGTTAGGTGGATAAAACGATCATTTCTTAAAATTTATTTTTTTCAAGTTCTGAAAGTAAGAAAAATTAAGCACGATTTTTATATTTTGTTTACAATCTAGTCTTCTAAGCAAAATGCCTCCGGCAAAGGAGGCATTTTATATTTTTATTTATTTTTTCTTGCGTAACATTGGCAAGCCAGTACGTTCGTTTTCAATCACTTCGTAGCCTGCAGGCAATGCATCAAGAGAATCTTTTCCTGCTTCACCGGCAAAGTAGTAGATCTTTTGCTTGCGATCGCCAACTAATTTAACTTCTTTGGTATGCAAATAATATGTTTTGCCACTTTTTTTAGATTTAACGCTATAGGCCATAGTAAGCTCCTGAATAAATAATACTGTTTTTAACTTCAAGAACACATTATCGAATTGTGATAAAAAAAGCTACAAATATCCGCTATATTACAATAAAAACCACTATTTTTACGCTAATTTTGACAAAAAATTTACAAATTATACTTTTATAACGATTTATTCTCATATCTAGCACAAGGAGCTCTCTTAATGACCGTCAATCAACAAGCAGGCAGAACAATTATTGGTATTCTTGGTCTTTTGTTATTTATTTTTGCTGCCGGAGATGTATTATTGCGCCTTATAGTCGCGCTCATTGGATTAGCGCTATTTTTCTATGGTTTTGGCTGGCGCAAACAAGAAGCATATTATTTCATACAAAAACAGTGGTATCATTACAAAAAAAGATAATTTTTAATTAAAAAGGAACTGTTATGAAGAAATTCCCCATAAAGCAAGCAATAGAATTTGCCGCAAAAACAATGTGGGACAATATAGTAACTATTTTACTGGGTTCACTTTTTTGGTTTGCTGCGCTTGCGGTAAGTACCGCAGGAATAGTATTTATCGGCGGTAGTATTGTGAGTGCCATTGCTTATTATACATTTCGCCATACTGCTACCCATACTGTTTTATCAGCTATACAAAACTTTAGTAATATTCAACTTGTTTCTACTTCATTGACCTTAAAACACTCTCTCTTCATTGGACTATTGGTTTTGAGTAGTATCACCGTAGTTCTAGCCCTCTTATTTGTATTCAATGCATTACGGCTCGGATTTGATAAATTTCTTATGCAGTTTGAAGATGGGCACATTGGTTCTATTAATACTATTTTTTCTTGCTTTAGTGACATTACCATACGCTATACCATTGCAGCATTTTTAAAAATTGCAGCAGTATTTTTTGGACTACTCTGCCTTATTGTTCCCGGTATATATCTCTGGATAAAATTCAGATTTTATACTTTCTCCATGTTAGATCGTAATACCGGCAGTGTTGAATCATTACAACATAGCTATCGCATAACAAAAGGCTACTTTTTTATTTTGTTTATCACTGTGCTATTAATGGGATTATTTAGCTCTTTAATTAATTCTGCTCTGATAACTATATTTATAACAGCCCCCTTTACTAAGTTGATAAATATTTATCTTTATCGTTTTTTGCGCGATGAAAATCAATAAAGCATCCATAAATTTTTTCAATCTGATAAATTATTTATTTATCTAACCGGATCATGCTACAGTACTCCTGTTATCTCAAGGGACAATAAGGGGGGAGATTAGCATGAAAATTGGTATTATTGGTGGGGGCATTTCTGGCCTTGCATCAGCTTGGTTTTTAGAAGAAATGCATGACGTTATCTTATTTGAAAGACAAGATAGACTTGGTGGGCATGCCAATACGGTATTAGTGTCAACGTCCTATGGAGATGTCCCCATAGAAACAGGATTCGAATTTTTCAATAGTACTATGTTTCCCCATTTTACTCGATTGCTCTCACTTTTAGAGGTACCCACAACGAGCTATCCTTTTAATTACACTTTTTCTTCTGAAAAAACGGATACGATTTTTATTTTACCACCATGGAGAAGCGGTAAAATTTTCTGGGATATGCTTGGCATCAACAAACTAAATTTGGTACTGGAGCTCAAGTATATTATCGGCAAATGTGAACAATTTGTTCAGAAAAAAGATAAGAATACTACCATAGAGCAATTTCTTGACCAATGTAATGTTACCGAATCATTTAAAAATGATTTTTTTATCCCTCTTTTCTGCGCTGGATGGGGCATATCTCCGGAAAAATTTAGAACATTCGCTGCGTACAATCTTCTTTCTTGGATGGTAAACAATAAAGTTATGGGACTCCAAGACTGCACCTGGGATGAAATCCCTACCGGCATGTCATCTTATGTTGATGCATTAACTGCACAAATAAAACGGGCTAAACTCAAAACATCGGTAACCATTCAGAATATTACGTATGACGGCAAACAATACACGGTACAAGAAAAAGATGGGTCACATAACACATTTGACCATCTCATTGTTGCGACTAATGCACAGGAAGCACATGCTTTATTACGAAATATTCCACAACTGCACAACAGACGCGCTTTATTAAATCAAATTGAGTACATTGATGCGACTATTGCAATACATGGTGATGAACGTTTTATGCCTAAAAACAAAAAGCATTGGTCCGTTGCCAATGTTTGGTACAACAGCAAAAACAGTATATTAACAACCCACAAACCATGGCACAGTCAAACATTACTGCTTCGCAGTTGGCTTATGACAGGTTTTCCTCATCCTGAACCGCTGTACGCGACAGTAGATTATCGCCACGCACAAGTGACACCCACTTATTTTCATGTGCAACAGCATCTTTCTGCGTTGCAAGGTGAACACAATGTATGGATCGCAGGATTATACACGCATGATATCGATTCACATGAAAGCGCCTTAACTTCCGCAATAAAAATTGCAGGGCGTCTTGCTCCTGAATCTAGACGCTATGCTGATATTATGAAAAAATAGGAAACCTATCTGTAATTACGCTTAAACTTTTTTTCAATCTCATAGGTTGAGACAAACCACATAGTGGGCCGTCCATGCGGGCAGGTAAAGCGATTGTCTGTTTTTTCTAAATCAGCAACTAACTGCTGCATTTGCGCTATAGATAATAGATCGCCTGCTTTGACCGCGGCTTTGCACGCCATCTGTGCATGCAATTTTTCATTAATTGTTTTAAAAAATAGATCTTTATCAATCTGCTGATATTCATATATCCAGCTGACTACTTCTTTGATCAACTCTTGCATGTTGGCATCTTTTAAATTCACCGGTGTTGATTTTATGGCGAGCTGGTTGACGCCCACGATTTCAACATGAATGCCGCTTTTTTCAAGCAGGTGCAGATGCGGCTCGATCAAGCGCATATCACTACTTGATAGATGCATAATTATAGGAAACAATAACGATATGGTTGCGACATCTGCAAAGCGCTGTGCAAATAATTCGTACAAAATACGCTCGTGTGCAGCATGTTGGTCTATGAGTACCATGCCGTCAGGTTTTTCTAACAAAATATAAGTGCTACTTAATTGTCCTACAACGCGATAGGTAATTTCTGGTTCATCTTGTTCTAGCGCGCTGTTAAGCGATTGTTGACTACCTGCACTGGGCTCCGCCAGTGCGTTATGTGATACGCTGGTAGGGATAAATAGAGGCGCAGATGTAGGAGATGAAAATGACATTGGTGGTGCAGTAAATGGTGCTTCTTTAAATGGCTGTGCAAAAGATGATGATAACGCCATATTAAATGTCGGTATCGGTCGATTTTCTGCGTGAGCAGATGCAATTCGCACATCAGTCTTTAAATGTGAGGATAAATGCTCTTCTAATGTGGCCTTAATGGCTTGCGTGACTGCTTGCTCTACAATGCGTGGATGCAAGAATTGCACCTCTTCTTTGCGCGGGTGAATATTAATATCAACCTGCGCCCCATCAAGCGTTATAAAAAGAAAGAGCGCAGGAAATTTACCCGTTTGCAACACATTCAAATAGCCTCTAAGAGCCGCTTGCGTTAATTTATAATTTTTTACCCAGCGTGAATTTACAAAGAAGAAGATAGCATTACGATCATAGCGGCTGTATTGATGAGACGATATTACACCGCGCACACTCACGCCTTGTTGTGTAATATCTTTGAGCGTAATCATATGCTGCGCAAAAGAATGCTCCCATAATTGCACAATGCGTTGTTCTATGCTATCAATCGCGGGGCAATTAAAAAGCATCTTGCCTTCAGAAAAAAGCTTAAAGTGGATGTTTGTGTAATCCAGACAGAACGCTTCAAAGAGCGTGACAATATGGCGCCATTCGGTTTCTTTTGTTTTTAAGAATTTTTTTCTGGCAGGCACATTATAAAAAAGATCAGCAATGCTCAGGTCTGTACCTTGTTCGCATGCTATTGCTTCTTCGTGCGCTACTGCCCCATTTTCTACCGACAGACAAACACCTAGCTCACTATCTGCATCTTTGGTGATAAGCTGCATCTTACTCACCGCGCTCATGCTCGAGAGCGCCTCCCCTCTGAACCCAAAGGTGGTGATAGAGGTAAGATCATCAACAGAGCTTATTTTGCTTGTCGTATGATGCTTAATACACATATGCGCATCTGCAACAGACATACCACAGCCATTATCAACAATACGTATCAGCTGTTTGCCGCCATCTTCAATATATATAGAAATCTGTGTTGCGCCTGCATCAAGCGAATTTTCAACCAGCTCTTTTACAATATTAGCCGGGCGTTCTACAACCTCACCTGCTGCGATTTTTTGGGCTTCTTGTGCAGATAATTGTTTAATTCTGTTCATTAGTTATGTTTTTTATTTTTGCTGGCTAATTCTTTTAAAAGTCTTAATCTACCCGTCACACTCCCATGGTAGGCCGGCCCAGGATAATCAGGCACCGATACATCACCTATTATAGCCCATATCATAGGATTCAAACCTAAAAAAGCGGTCGTACACATAGCCCACGCATATTGATCTCTATGTGTTTCCTGCGTAGATGCAATACCAAAAGAGATGGTGGCAATTAAAAATAAAAACATTGCGGAATTACGTAAAACTTTTTTACCAAGAGCATTCAATCTTTTCTCTTCTCTTGTGCCATCTTCTATCATGTTAGGCAGCGCTACAGTAAAATCTTGCTCTTTTACTAAGTTGTTTAAACTTTTTCCGCTTACCAAAAAATTGTCAA
The DNA here is from genome assembly GCA_021827875.1 of bacterium. Classification (GTDB taxonomy): domain Bacteria; phylum Babelota; class Babeliae; order Babelales; family Vermiphilaceae; genus JAKAUA01. The sequence continues at coordinate 17,700 of JAKAUA010000086.1, forward strand.
ATGTATAACGTGGTTCAATCGAAGCAATATTCATCGCCTGACGATTATGCTTTCGCGCTTTTCCGGCAGGACTATGCATTAATTCGCCCATAGGAATAGATATATGATCTCTATCCATAGCTGATACAGAGCCAATGCTTAGTGACAATAGAATCATCATTCTTTTTATCATATCAATCTCTTTGTTTTAATTCCGGATAATGGTGCTCGAGCAATGCTATGTGTTCCCCTATGGTATCATGGCGCCACTCGCTGCGAGGGAGTTTTATTTTTTGTTCTGCCATTCGCAATAAATTCAATTTTTTCTTTATCGTTTGCAATTCGATACGCCTGCTATCACAACGACTCACTGCTTGCCCTATCACAAATCCAATCGGTAGTGCGCTAAATACACAAGATTCAAAATCTCCAGTCATCCAACCGAAAGCCATACTGATTCCTACAAAGGTAAGGCCTGATGCTGTTACATACATAATGTCACGGCAAGAATCAGAGCATCTATTCTGTTTTTCTTCCTGTATTTGTTGTTCACCATATTCGATCATCTTAGGTAACGCGGCCCAAAAATTTTTGTCTTTTGCTAAATCTTCAAAGCGATAGTCAATTTCACTGCTTAGATTAAAGTACTTAATCGTATCAAAATATTTTTTAACATCTAAAGGCGCATCCATCGCTGATGCAAAGCCGAAGCTTAGTGCCGATAACATGATACATTGTTTCATCATTGTTCTTCTTGACCATAACGCTTAAACGCTTCTTCATAACTTAGAAAAGCACGCGCGTGACATTTCCAGGCATGATAGCAATAATCATAAACATATTCGTGTACTTCAACACCGTCCCTGCACTGCGATATCCTAACAAAATACTCTTTATCATTATACTTAAAACGCTTTTCGTAAGGTAAATATGTGCGACTTGTAGCAGTTGAGTGCGCATAGTATTCCGCACTACTTGTTGTTGCAGATTGTTGCGGTGTTTTTTGTGATGCAACTACTTTTTCATGTAATGCCTTCAACTCGTTCATATGCGTGCTGCATGTGCAACCACGTTTTGGTATCGAACTAGCAGCGATTGCGGCCGGTGCAAAAGTTACTTGCTTTGGCTGCTCTTCTTGCATTCTTTTTTCGTACTCACGATCCTGTTTTTCTTGATTTAATTTCGCAAGCTCCTTAAATTGTCTTCCTTGTTCATGCTTCGCGTCCTGCTCCCAATCATTTGAGCTACACTGGGCAGCTTGCCGCTCTTGTTCCAGTTTATTAGCTTGCTTTCGTTCTTTTAATCGTGTGCTTATACTTTGCAACAGAGCCAATTTGCCCTTCATAGCCTGAAGCGCTTTAGTATCTCCCTTGTCCACCATCCACCCTGCCAAGAATCCAAACGGTGCAGTTGTCAAAGGAAACAGTAATGCAATATTTCCTGTTGCCAAACCTATCGCTATTCCGCTCCCTGCGCCGGCGAGACATACCGTTGTTGCAGTCGCCATTTTACACCAAGAAAAAGCCGTTCTCTCTTCTTCGTTCTTTACCTGCTTTTTACCGTCTTTTATCAGATCATCCAACTTGCGCCTGAATGCTTTATCTTTTGCTATAGATGCAAAGTCATATTCAAGCTTGTTTTGTAGATCGCCGGCATTAATCGTAGCAAATGAATACCGTGTTACACTGTCAGATTTCTCTGCTGCTACCATTATCCCAACACTTAATAAAAACAGTACAATAGTTGCCTTCAGCATCGTGTTCCTCGTTCTTTTTTTATGGAAAATTATTTTCATGGATGTTCTTCAGTATATGAAAAATCGTATTGATCTTGCACGGGATGCGCTGCGCCAGCTTGCTGCTCTGCTGCTTCAGCTAATCGTATATGCTGATATTGTTGCATTAGTGTATTTAAAAGGGATTGCTGTAATATTAATGCATGTCCCAACAATAGTGTGTTTTTTTCCAACAGATCATTTTGTATTTGGCTGTTTCGCCTTAATTTAGTATTACATTGATAACATGCCATGCCGGTGCCGGCCAAACAAGTCCACGTGCCTAAGTCAATGTTGCCGGTTGCATGTGCAATACAGCCGGATATACATCCGGCAACTGTTGTTTTTACACAACAAGCGCTATACACCTTGCATTTCGCCAGCCCTGTATTTTTTTCAATATCATCAATAAGAGCATTCCCTTCTTGTATAAGAACAGGTAGCTCTGTACGAAAATCATTATCTTGAAGCAAGCTTTCCATCTTATTAGACAATTCATCAACAGTAAGCTTATTGATATCTTCAAAGGAATATTTTCTTACCGCTGATTTTAAATAATCTTCTGTACGATGAACTATTGGCCCCCGCATATCATCCATAGAGAAGAGAAATAAGGGAAATAATGCGATCAAGCTGATATAGTTTTTCATGATAATCCTACATTTATTAAGTACAAAATACTCTGGGTAGAATATCATCAAAGAAGGGAAAAAACCACTGTTACTATGCTATTTTACCTTGCAGCACCATGCTTATTTCACCTTTTTCATTACTTTGAACTGAGGTAAGTTGTAAGGATGCAAGCGGCAGGAGAGAACGTATCTGTTCTAGCCCATGTTCTCCATTGATGTTATTTGGTAGCATGAGCGAAAGCTCTATATCATTATCACGCATGGTTAATGAACGAATAGGAATGCCTTGCGCAATTATTTTGCTCGCAATATCAATACGAGCGGTTGTTTGTTGCGCTATTTTTTTACATTCAGTTATTTGCTGTTGTAAATGAGCAATATCTTGCTTCGTACGTTGTAATGCCTTGATAGAAGAGTCATGCGGTTGGACTTTTTTGCGCAATAGAGCAATATCTTTTTGCAATGTATGCGCATGTATTAGATAAATCACTTGAAAAATAGCAGCGCTCACAAATAAGAAACACAATACTATAGCAGTATATCTATGCCACTGCGCTATTTCTTTTTGTTGCGCAATTGAAAATGATGGTAAAAGATTAATTTTTTTCATCTGTTTTGCTCCATACAATATAACCCTGCCATAGGTAATGCGATCTTTGATTCTATCGACTGATTTAATTGAATAATACGACTACTCATTGCCTGAGTAAAATATGACTCCAAGCGGTTTTGATGCGCTTGCAAATCCACGCCCAATTTCGCTTGGCGAAATGTATCACCCTGCATATAACGATATACATGAAGCAATGTATGCAGCGGTGTTGTTACTGTTACCAAATTAATAGATAATTGTAGTGCAAGAAGCTGATATTGAAACAACTGCTCACGTTTAATACCCGACACTGCAAATACATGCTCTCCTTGTTCATCGGTGTATAGATAAGAAAAATCCCAAATAAATTTCTGTAATCCCAAATAGGTAAAATCTGAGGCCGCTGGAGTTGCTTTTTTTAATCGCGTTAAACGTTCTTCTATTTTTGGTCCTGCGATACACAAAGAAAAGAAGGCATTCTCGAGCTTATAGTTTGCTACAAATGTTTTAATCTGTTCTTGTATAAAAGATACATTGCTTATATAGCCATCAATGATAGCTGATGTAATGGATACCGCGCGATATACCTGTACTACAAAGGGCGAATTGCTAATAGCATTCGCTTTGACCACTCCCAAGTGAAGATGTGATGAATCAACAATAATAGTAACAAGCTCATTGTGTAATTTTGGCAATGGCCACATAGATATTCTGCTCCTTTTCATGCTTCTTTTGTCGTATTTGCTTCAATCAATCTTCGCCTGATGAAGTCTCAGAAGATGTTTCATCTGTTGATACATTATCTTCTTGATTGTGCTCTATTAATCTTCTTATAGCCGGCTGTGTAGCAACAACATCATGTAATTTTTTTGTATCACATGCATATTTATATAACAACGCCACACCTATACAGGCACTTAAAGCCGCAAAACCGTATGCTCCCGCTATTGCTCCCCATCCATTTGCTGCACATACTCCCCATTTCGCACAGAAAACCGTCAATGGTATATCAGTAATAAAAGCTCCTGTTGATATACCGAGCGCAGTAACACCTGCTATTGATGTTCCACTGCGACAACGGCTAGCTTCGTTGTTTAATGAAAATTCAGCCGCCTCTTCAATGCTTTCTGAGTGTTGTATCAGTTCTTCAAAATCATCTTCATCTAATTCCATAACGGCATTATTATCATCAAATAAAGTTTCTAATTCATGGATATTGCTGTGATCTATGGCTCGTATGGCTCTATCATAGGGCTCATATGGCAGCAGCTGAAGAAATCTGCCATTATTTTGATCTTGTTGCATAGCGAACATAGTAGAAAATATGATCAACAAAAGAAAGCTTGTTATTCTCATTACAAAAAACATATCTCTCCTTGCAGAGGTTTATATTATTTTTTGATCATAATACCCGCGACTACCCTATCTTTACCTTCCAAGTCCTTTATAACAGTGGCTTTTGTAAATCCGGCATCATACATTAATTGTTGCACTGCAGCTCCCTGTGTATGATCAATCTCTATCCATAGTTGGGGAATCTCGTTTTTAATCAACAACTCATTATGTTGCAGATATCTTGATGCTTGCACGATAATTTTTTTAATAATAGTCAGGCCTTGGTCAGGAGCAATAAGAGCTCTTTTATCTTCCCACTTGCGCACCGCGCCATCTAAATAGGGCCATTCTTGTTCATCAATATAAGGAGGATTAGAAACAATAATATCAAAAGTATAGGGCGGTACTTGATTGTACAAATCTGAATGTATGAATGAAGCATTATGTATATTATTATGCTTTGCATTTTTGTTTGATAATGCAATAGCTTGTTCAGAAATATCTATACCTATGCAGGTTGACTCAGGCAATTCTTTTGCTAATGCTAATGCTATGCAGCCCGATCCGGTACACAGATCGAGTATGCTCAATTTAGACGCACCGGTTTTTTGTACCATTTCAGTTAAAGATGCGACCCATTCTTCTGTTTCGGGTCGTGGTATGAGTATTGGTGGCTCTACAAAAATTTCGACCGCGTTAAAAGGAACACTACCCAATAAATATTGCAATGGCATTTCTTCTTGCACTTGTTTTTCTATCCATAATGCCAGCTTTTTTTGCTGCTCATCGCTCAGATGAATAGTGTGCTGCCCAATAAGCAATGCTTGTGATTCATTTTTGATAGCCTGTACCATCCACCATGCATATTGATGGCACAACGTATAATCATCGTAGCGTGCGGCTAGTTTTTGAGCTATATGCTCTATAAGAGTAAATATGGTAGTTGATGAAGAAATCATTAATACTCACTTATCGAAAAAGAATAGTCCCTATATTCTTAACGTATAGTTAAGAAATAGCAGATACAGCTGGTATATAGCAAGAATTTAAAGGCATTATTGATTTAATAAATCATGCACATATTCTTGCGCATTAAACGGCTTGAATTGTTCGAGCGATTCACCAAATGAAACATACAGAATAGGAATTTTTAACTCCTGATTAATCGCGAATACAATACCACCTTTTCCGGTGCCATCCATTTTTGTTAAAATGACACCGTGTAAATGAGTAGTTTCATTAAACAATTTTGCTTGTTCAAATGAATTTTGACCGAGCATTGCATCAATAGTTAATAAGCAGATAAGTTTTTTATCAGGAAGTTGCTTGTTAACGGTGCGTCTAATTTTTTCGAGCTCATGCATAAGATTGGTTTTTGTTTGCAAACGGCCGGCAGTATCAACAATCAGCACATCATACTGCTCATCTTTGAATTTTTGGCATCCGGCAAAAATAACGCTGGCAGGATCTTGATTCTCTTTACCAATAACAATATCAGCACCAATGCGTTCTGCCCATACCGCCAACTGTTGTGTTCCGGCTGCTCTAAAAGTATCCCCCGCGACAAACAATACTCGCTTTTTTTGTTGTATAAAATGATTAGCCAGCTTGCTTGCAAAAGTCGTTTTACCGCTACCGTTAATCCCTACCATCAAATAAATCGCGCCCTTTGTCCCGCCTAAGTCTTGTGCGGCGGCGGATTCCTGTTTTTCAGGAGTGATTAATAATGATAATAGTTGTTTTTCCAAAGCAGCTTTTAACTGATCGCCTGCAGTAATAGCGCCGCTGGCATATTGTTTTTGCAATGCATCTATAATATGGCGCGTTGTTTTAACGCCGGTATCGGCATTAATTAAAAGCAGCTCTAATTCGCGCAACGTCTGGTCATCAAGCTGTTTGCGCGAGAATAACTCACCTAACTTTGAGGTGACTTGTTGGTATATTTTTTTGAATTGGTTTTTTATAAAATTGAACATGAATAGTGTGTTTTTTTCTTGTTAGAAGGTACTGCGGAAGTTTCTATCTGCTTATCTGGCTCTTGCGTATGTGAACGTGCCGCTTCCAATTCTTCCTTTGCTTGCTTCATAAAACTAATTATATCCTTTGCCTGCCTCACATAATATCGGTGAACACAGAAGCGACCAACAACCGGAGCCAACAATGGAACGGGCGCAAGCATCCAAAGGCTTGTGGCACCCTTTGTCGCAACAGTAGTAGCGCCCAGAACAATCCCCAATGCACCCATACCATACGCCGCTTTTCCTACCCACGGAAACAGAGGCTTACCCCAACAACCTGCCTCTTCATATTTATTCAGTGCTGACTCTGCATCCGAAATACAACGACCAAATACATCAACAGACGCAACTTCGGCTGTTTGTCTATGGTCAGCTATAATTCTTTTCGCTGTAGTGGGATTAAAACCGTAAGAAGTAACGCAGCTTGCAGAACCTAAATCAATCTCTAGAAACAGCAACTTAAAGTCCATACCACAGATCACTTGAGCAATTAAGCATAAAAACAAAAAGTATATTTTCATAAAAACTTCTCTTTTTAACTGTTTTATTCGACGACTGTCATTCTATAATATTTTGAGCTCTCTGTAAAAAGAGCTTGAGTCGTCGATAGTCATTACCTATTAACAGCGAATAAGTCTGCACAAAATGATCTACTTTGCCTTCACGCAAGAGACCCAAAGTTGCTTGGTGCTTTAAAAGCATCAATAACAATTCGTCCAAATAAGCGATTTGAGAGCTTAAATTAAAAAGGAGGTGCAAATATTTATCATGATAAAAAAACTGCTTGGCCAGATCAGGTTCCATCAAGCTCACAAATGAGTGGATGGTGGGTGGCTCGGGAGCTAATAGATGAACAATAGTACCCTTCTCTTTGTAGCCCAGGGGAATACAAGAAAAGGTTGTCTTTAAAAATTCAAATATTTGGGGCTGTTCCTGCAACAATTCTTCGTGCGTTTTTTGATAGGGAAAGGGGTAGCGTACCGGATCCATAGAACCTGTTTGTATCTGATGCACAATACCAAATAATTCTCTTTTTGGTGTCTTAATTACTACCAATGAACCAAAGGCGGGCAAAACATTCCATTGCCAGCTTTGCACCAACCAGGAACTCAAGGAGCTTTCTATAACTTCAGAAAATGGTTTGTTGTTCATCATCGGTATCGGCTGCCCTTAGTAATACGTTTTTAACATATGTTTGACGATGAATAAGAGAATGCGGGCTGCCATAAAGAATTTTTTTGTGTCCCGGTGTGCTATATCCTTTATGATCCTTAAGATCATATCCGGGGAAGAGAGTATCCATTTTACCCATCAACATGTCTCGTTTTACCTTGGCAATAATGGAGGCTGCCGCAATGGAGCTCGACTTGCTCTCGCCAAAGGGGAAATAATGTACCGGAATTTCTTTGTACCCGGTATCAAAAAGCTGTAGTGGCATAGCATCTACCAAGATAGCGCTTGGCTGCCGGGGCGAAGTGGCCAGCACATGCATAAGCGCCCGCTTCATAGCAATGAGAGTGGCCCGCCATATATTTTGACTATCTATCATACGGTGATTTATAATACCAAACCCATAATAGCAATTTTTGGTGATCCATTTATAAGCATCAAAACGCTCTTGTGGGGCCATTAACTTAGAGTCTTTTAAGAGGCGATGAGCCTTTCCTTCCGGGAGGATAACTGCGGCGGTAACCAGGGGCCCGGCCAGACACCCTCGACCGACTTCATCAATACCACAGACCAGCTCATGCTGCTCCCAGGCTTTTTTCTCAAAATAATTCTTATTGAAACGCTCTGTCAAATTACTGAAGCGGCTTAATTTATTCATTGTCAATCATTTCAATTTGACATGTTTGTGATTATGAGTACAATTAGAAATAAGGCAGTGTTATAACCAGTATGTTTTAACCTAATTGATAGTATATAATAAGCAGTAGGAGTTTACAAATGTCATCACGTTCTACAGAACTACGTGTAAAAGAGTTGCTCAGAGAAAAAGGCTGGACAACCAAGATTTTAGCTGAAAAGACCGGTATGTCTGAAAGCTATTTGACCCATATCAAAAACGGTACTCGCCGTTGGAACGAAGATTCTTTAAGAAAATTAGCTAACGCTTTTGAAATCAGCCCCATTGACTTGTTTGCTCAACGTCGCAAAAGAACAGACAACATTGATAGCAATGTAAGTCTTCCTGAAAAATCAGATGTTGAACTGCGTGTACAAATTGTTCCGGTTGTGGGCGAAGTTCCTTCAAACCCATCACCATACAACAACCAATTAATGCAATTGACCACCGGCTTTAAAGATATGTTTATTCCGGTACTCAACAACAACGATTCTGCTATGTTTGCTCTTTGCGTAGAAAACAATCTTATGGCGCCAACCTTTATTAAAGGTGATTATTTAATCATATCGCCTGAAGTTTGGACCCGTTCCGGAGATATTGCTGCAGTTGAATTTGGCAATGATTCAGCGGTTAAAGCAATCATGCAAGTAACCTATACAGAAGATTTTATTGTGTTAGAATCGGTGAACCATAAAAATCCTCCTATCGCATTGGTACGCGGCAAAGATCATTTCAGAATCATTGGCCGAGTAATTCAACGCCAACAAAATCTCTTATGAAGCGCACACTGAATTAAAATTCAGTGTATAGCGCGGAATCCTGCATAGCCGCCACGTGAATTAAACCTCTCTACACAAGTTGGCGAAGCGGGATATTTCTGAGATTTTTATTTAAATTTTTGTACCAGAAGACTAGTATTTTATTGGTTTTCTGGTACATTTTTTATTTGAGAGATACTATCTTAAGTACCTCTGTGCTAAAGAGGATGGCACATTTCGTCCTCTAATGTTGAAAAACATTTCCATTTAGTACCATCAAAAGGTTTACTCTATGATCACTTACGAAGTGTTAATCCTGACCGTTCCTACCATTACTCAAGATGAAACAAAAAATCTTGAAGCTCAATGCGAACGCGTTATTAAGGAAAACAAAGGAAACATGATTTCCTTTGAAAGATGGGGCAAATACCGTCTTGCTTATCCGGTTAAAAAGAATGACTACGGCGTTTACTTCTTGGTTCGTTTCGAATCAGAAGAGCCGGGTGTTATCGTTGAAGCAATCAGAGTCTTAATGACCGTGCGTCTTAATGATCTTGTTATGCGTCATATGGCAACCCTTCTTGACCCAAAACGTTCTCTTGCATATCAGCGTCCACAATCTCTTGAAGAAGCCCCTACTCGTGAAATGGGTGGATTTATGGCAGATAAAAGAGATCAACGCAATGCCGCTGATAATGAAGAAGAAGATATGACTGAAGAATTTGCTCAGTAAGGATTACTATGACAAAAAAAATCAAATTAAAGATTAGTGCTCGATTACTCAAAAAGAGATTCCGTCGCCAAGGCGCTGGAATGGGCAAACATTGCCGCTTCTGTGGTAGCACAGAACAAGAAGCTGCTCTTGATTACAAAAACGCAGGCTTCTTACGTTCATTTTTAACTGAACGTGGTAAAATTCTGCCTTCACGTATTTCAGGTAACTGCTGTAAACATCAACGCGAATTGTCACGTATTGTGCGCAAATCACGCGTAATGGCTCTCTTGCCTTACTCAGCTGCTACTTTTTAATAAAATAGCGAATTATACATAAATAAGGCCCGCGCTCAAAGCGGGCTTTATTTATAAAATACTATGTTTTATCACTTTTTTACCCATTGTTAATATTATTATTTGAAAATTTTTCAAGAAATTGAATTTATGTTACAATTGGTAAAAAGATATTATTTTTAACATATTTGCCATTAAAGCCCTGATCTTAAAAACAGGGGATTCTCAGGGGTAAAAAATTATGAGTACACAAAACGAACGTAAAGACGTACGCAATATAGCTATTATTGCTCACGTAGACCATGGTAAAACCACCTTGGTTGACCAATTATTGCGCCAATCGGGCACCTTAAAAGATGCATCAACCGAACGCGTAATGGACTCCAACGACCTTGAGCGCGAACGTGGTATTACCATTCTTGCAAAAAATACCGGTATCCGCTGGAATGATTACTATATTAATATTGTAGATACCCCTGGTCACGCCGACTTTGGTGGAGAAGTTGAGCGCACCCTACAGATGGTGGAAGGCTTCTTGCTTGTTGTTGACGCGGCAGAAGGTGTATTGCCCGGAACTCGCTTTGTATTGCAAAAAGCATTGGCTCTTGGCTTAAAACCTATCGTTTTTATCAACAAGATTGACCGTAAAGATGCTGATATCAACCGCACGCAAAATGCAGTGCATGATCTTTTCCTTGATCTTGCTACGAATGAAAGTCAGCTAGATTTCCCGGTATTCTACGGTTCATCACGTTTTGGCTTTGCATCACAAGATCAAACTCTGCGCGAAGGTACCATGCAGCCTCTTTTTGAAGCTGTGGTAAAATATATTCCGGCGCCGACACCTAAAAAAGATCATTTACAACTCTTGGTTACCGCACTTGACCACTCAGACTTCTTAGGGCCCATAGCTATTGGTCGTATCTTTAGCGGTACACTAAAAGTTGGCCAGCAAGTGGTTATGTGTAAAGATAATGCAGTGAGCAAACCGTTGAAAATCACTAAAATTTTCAAATTTATCGGCTTGAGCAAAATCGAATCACAAGAAGCATCTTATGGTGACATTGTTGCAGTAACCGGATTTACCGAGCCTGCGACTATTGGTACCACATTATGTGAGGTTGAACATCCTGATGCGTACCCATACGTTAAAGTAGATGAACCTACCGTAACTATGTATATGTCAGTAAACGATTCTCCTTTCAATGGCAGAGAAGGCAAGCTTCTTACCTCTCGTCAAATTAAGGATCGCTTAGAGAAAGAATTAAAAGTAAACGTAGCGCTTCGTGTTGAGCCAACCACCTCGGCTGATGTTTTTAAACTTTCCGGTCGCGGCCAAATGCATTTGGGTATTTTGGTTGAAAACATGCGTCGTGAAGGTTTTGAAATGCAACTTTCTGCTCCTGAAGTTATTTACAGAACAATCGATGGCGTTAAAAATGAACCAATCGAATTTGTAGTAATTGACGTTCCGGAAGAATATCAAGGCGCCGTTATGGAAAACATGGGCCGCCGTAAAGCACAAATGAAAAACATGCATGCCTATGAAAATGGCCGTGTACGTTTGGAATATGAAGTGCCGTCACGTGCATTGCTCGGTTTCCGTGGTCAATTCTTGACCGACACTCGTGGTACCGGATTGCTTACTATGAGCTTCCATGGCTATCAGCCATACAAGGGCGATATCCCTACCCGTACCAAAGGTGCCATGGTTTCTATGGAACAAGGTATGGTAACTGCGTACGCACTCGATACATTGAAAGAGCGCGGTATTCTCTTTGTTGAGCCTACTGACGAAGTGTACGAAGGACAAATCATTGGCGAATGTAGCCGTGATAATGACCTTGATGTAAACCCTTGTAAACAAAAAAAGCTGACCAACATGCGTGCATCAGGAACTGACGATGCAGTCAAACTTGCTCCATCACGCAAAATGGATCTTGAAACTTGCATGGAATGGATACGTCCGGATGAACTTATAGAAGTTACACCGGCTAGCGTCCGTTTACGCAAAAAAATCTTACGCGCAGCGTTAAGAAAATAAACTAAAAGGCTCGCTCTAATAAAAGCGAGCCTTTTTTTAAATGTTTAAGCAAAGGAGTTTTTACTATGAACCTTACATTGCATAAAATCGCATTAATCCTGTTAACTACTTTATCAATTGCATCTGCCTCCGAAAATAATGTCTCGATAGAACAACCAGAAGTGGTTGTACAAGAAGAGAATATTCCTGAAAAATTGTTCAACATATATCGTTCTCTCATTCAAAAATGTGCTCAATTAGCTGCTGAAAAAGCCGAAATGAAACAATTCATCGAAGAGCAATATTATAAGCTTAATGCCTTACAAGAGGCATATGAACAGGTTATACGTGAAAATGAAGAGCTTCAAGCAGAAAATGATCTTTTAAAAACAGAACTAAATTCCAAAGAATAACTCACTATCTTGAATCGTTATAAACTTATTATTGCCTATGATGGCACATGCTACCATGGCTGGCAGGCACAAAAACAGTTACCATCAATTGCTGCTACTCTAGAATCTTCTTTTCACAAAGTTTTTAACCGTACGATTAGTATACGTGGCGCATCACGTACTGATGCCGGCGTGCACGCTTTGGGACAAGTTGCTACTTTTAAGACCGACCTTCTGATTGATGTCGAACAATTAAAGCATGCCTGGAACAATAAACTGCCGTCTAATATTGTTATTCGTTCCATTCAGCTAGTCCCTCTCGAGCATAATATTTATAACAACATCATAGCCAAAACCTATTATTATCATTTTTTCCTCAAGCGTCCCCTACCCTTTATACATAATTTTGGCTGGTATATTGATAAACCTGTTGATATAGAAAAGCTAAAAATCGGCTTGCAAACATTTGTTGGCACCCATGACTTTAAATCATTTTGTAGCAGCGAAGATACACGAGAAAACAGCGTTAGAACCATTAACTCTATACAAGTGACTTATTTGAGAAGATTTGGCATCTATCGCATTGCAGTCACCGGGCCCGCTTTTTTACGACATATGATCAGGCGCATAGTAGGCGCTGCTCTCACCGTTGCATATCAGCACAATACCCCTATTAGCGCACTTCAAGATGCATTAGACAAAAAAAGTCATATACAAATATTGCCGAATGCCCCTGCGCATGGTTTACTATTATATAAAATAAAATATAGGGATCATTATGAATAAAAATAATACGCGCTTACTGATTGCGCTCACTATAGGCTTAAGCCTGTGCGCAATTGCCGGCGGCCTTTTTTATAAAAATTACACGCATGCCCAGGTAGACACCGATATTTACCCTTATGACGCAGCGCGCGATGAAGCCGATGTGCATCAACTTATAAAAGATAATTGGTATTGGCTTATTGCAACTCCTGACTACTATTTTAAAGACAAGATAGACTTCATCTTGCATAACATGGCTCCCAGCATGTACGAACCACGCTATTTTGGGAAATTGCATATTAAAGTCATGAGAAAAGAAGGTTCTTTAATTGGCTTTGTCGCCTATTACAAAAAAAGCTTCTATGTAGGTCAGGTACTTTTCCTGTGCGTGGACGAGAAATATCGCGGCAAAAGATATGCAGAAACATTGCTTAATACTGCTCTTGAGGCATTAAAAAATGAGGGTTGCCAAATTGCCCGCTTACCCACTAGAGCCACTAATTTTAAGGCCCAAGCCGTTTATACAAGAAATGGGTTTACCGAATATGACAGAGACGAAGGCTATGTTTATTATGAAAAAAAATTAGTATAGCTATTGAGTAGGCAGTTGATTTATTCTTTTTTATCAATTGCCTCTTTTATTATAGGAGTTTTATAATGAAGATCACCAAAAAGTTCTTTGTATTATTCGCTACTTTAACCCTTGTTATCCCTTTCTTAAAAACGGTCGCTTTTGATACCTCTTCAGATAGCTCTTCTCCCAAGAAAGAGATTCGCGCTATTCTTGAGCAAGAAGATTTTGAGATAGGCAAAGGCTTAAAGCACTGCGTCGAGCAATTAGAAATGATCAATCCCAAATCAAACAAAGATAAAGAAATGATCAAATACATGAATAAGAAGGCTAATGACTTAATGGCGCCTTATATAGCGCACCAGCCCAAAGAAAACAAAAAAAAGGCACCTAAAAAAAGTAAATATACAGAAGAAGGACTTCTTCCTTTCAACTTACTTGAAGACTAATTAATCTCACTATTCCTCTTTACCCACCAATGATTTTTAAAAAATCAAAATCAACAAATTTTTTTTCTCCCAGCTAAACAATAAAACTTATTCTATATGAAAAAAATAACCCAAAAAACAATATCTTTTAATTTTTAAAAACTTGACTAATAGCACATTATTG
>JAKAUA010000083.1 GCA_021827875.1 bacterium
GATCTTCGCTTGCAGATGCATTTAGCAAGCAACTCTCATAACAAGGAATCAGAAATTATGACAAAAAAATTACATGAATTTATAGAAAAAATAAGCACCTTTATTTGGCGCCTTTTTTTAGGTGGCCTGGTGACCTTATTGCCATTAACTTTAACTATCGCAATCTTTAATGTTGCCTTCAAAGTCCTCATTCGTTGGCTGCAACCATTAAAATATTTTGAACCCGCTTTTTTAAAAGCAATACCTTATGCAGAACTTATTATTGCTTTTAGCATCATTATTGCCTGCGGTATACTTATTAATCTATTTTTACTCGATCGTATCCTTCATTTTGTCGAAGCACTTATTTTTAAAATTCCTTTGATACGTCCTGTATACTCAGGCATTAAACAATTAGTAAGCGCCTTTAATCCTCAAGATACCCATAGCTTTAAAGAAGTGGTATTAGTAGAATTTCCTCGTGCCGGCGTCTATAGCCTTGGCTTTGTAACCAGCGAACTATCACCGGAAATTTCTCCCCATCGCGGTACTGCCTTTTTAAATGTTTTTATTCCGACAACGCCCAACCCGACAACCGGCTTTTTTATCATGGTGCCCAAATATGAGGTGAGTGTCGTGAAATTGAGCAGACAAGAAGCTATGGCAATGATTATCTCCGGCGGTATTATTCAACCCGATCGCTTAACACGTGAACAGAAGTTGATAAAATAAAAATCAAGGAAGTTTTTAACTTCCTTGATCTATTAGACTTTAAAATTTATTAATATCGTTACCTGAAGCCACATGCAGCACTATTTAAGAGACTATCCCAGTCGCTTCCAAAAAACTTATGTTTCTTGCAATACAGGTAATTACTATATTCATGGCAGTAGCCATGTCTCTTATAATAATTCATTAAATCCTTCTCTCCCTGTTTACGCTCATCTATTAATGCTTTTATTCTTTTCTTACTATCCTTTGAAAGCCCTTTATAAATACCTTTTAAATGATTTTTTTCTTCTTTAGAAGGCTTTTTATAACATCTCCAGGGTAATCTTTTTTTTAGCGCAACAAAAGACATGATTGATGTTTGCGGAGCTGTTGAGTTTAATATCCCTGCCACCGTACCTTCTGCGCCCATTAGTGATGTTACACAAAAAAGAAACAAAAACATGATGCCATTTATTTTCATAGAAATCACTTTCATTTTTGTATGTTACTTAAATTGCCCCGAGAAAAATTAGGTATGTTGTTGTACAAATATTCTGTTTATTATGGACCGATGGCTTCCCAATCGTTCAATGTACGAGCAAGCGAAATACTTAGATTTCGTATCTTAGGATTATTTGGGATATTCATTTCTGATAAATATGATTGAGGATTCATCATAAAACGATACGTATCTTCACCATGCTTACACAAATGTTTTTTTTCGAGCGCTCGTTCTAAGGTAAATCCTAGCAAGCGTTCTAATCGATCTATCATCAGATAGTCAGCAATATGAGTCAGCGCTGCTAACTGTTCTAAGGTTACATCCTGCAACATATTATGCAGGCGCTCTAGTCCTACCTTTTCAGTTAATGTGGGTAATATTGGTAATGTTGCAAGAAATATGGTACCAAATACTTGCTCATCCAAATCCTTCTTTAATGGTACAACGTTATCTTTTATTCCAGAATGTACTATATCAGATAACACCAACGAACTTGTTTTTAATATCCTGCTTTGTTCTGATAATAACGAAACTGTTTTACCGGAGAGAAATTGGAAAACCAAAGCTGTATCTTGACACGCCACTGATGATACATCTTCTGCTCCATCCAATCTCATAAAACAAAGAAACAATAAAGATGACACGGCAGTAATTGAGTAGCTTAATTTCATAGAACAACCTTTTTTAGAATACCAAGCAGTACCATCATATCAATAGTACATGAAGTATAAGCTATTTGAATTGGCCCGAGAAGAATTTTGAATAAAAGAGATCGAATGCAGCTACTTGGTCCGCGCCATTTTTTAATTGATAATCAATATCGTACATAAAATCATGAGCATTGCGTAGCTCTCGCACTGAATATTTTTTCCAATCAGATTGCACGAGAGAAAATGGCAGGCGAAATGCTGCTGTCTTTGCTTGAGAAAACTCTTTTTTTTCATATAGCTCAATCATTACCGCTGCACGCCATAACTGCTCTGACCAGAAAGAAATCCAAAATGGTTCTGCATAGTGAGCTTCTTGCTGTTGCCATTGTGCATAAAATAATTGAACATTTTTGGCAAAGAAAAACTGGCTTAAGGTAAAGAGCGCTTTATCAGGGAAAAGAATGGTATCAAGCCATTCCAGAAAATCAGCACCAATTACTGTGCTGACAGAAACATAATGCGCGAGCAAGCAGACATCATCCAAGCTCAAGGTAAGGCGCCGTGTAGAGAAATACTTCAAGATTGGTTGAACTTTTTTACTATCTATAGACGGCTGTACAAAATGTAACAGGCTCAAGAAGTTATTTTGATCAATTTTTAATTCATCAATATCGCATGTTGCCATCATGTCAGTAGACATCGGCTTATTTTTCAACGATAAAAAACAGACAATAGTATGGGGACCGGTATAACTCTGCACATAGGTATTTATTTTATTGGCTGTTTTTTCATCCAGATCAGCACTATTTTTGAGCCAATAGACAACCGATTGGCCCAAAAAACTTGTTTGTAGGCGTGATTGTACACTCGCAAAGTCCTGTTCTGCTATATCAATAGTTTCGGTATAGTGTTTTGCTTTGATCTGTTCAAGAAGATATGAGAAAAACAGTGACTGATACATAGTACCATGAAAGAGAAACACATGCTTACTTGGCAATGTTTTATTTGAGGAAAACGTTTGTAAAAACGTTATAAGATTCATAGTTACTCCGATGAAAGAGTATATTTCTTTAATGCATCACTCAAGCCGCGAGATACCGCGTTCATAGCCGGTATGTGCTCTTGTTTGGCAGTTTTTTTAACTTCAGCTTTATCAATAAGCCCAAAAATATCTTTTATTCCTTGTGTTGCCAAGTGACACATATCATTAAACAATGGCCATGCAATAGCTTTTGCTTCCGTTGTGCCCTGTATTTCTACAATAGAGCCTGAGCGTGTTAACACAAAGTTATAATCCGCATCAATCGTGCTATCTTCTGCATAATCGATATCTAATAGCGCCACACCATTTTTTACCCCTGCTGAAATAGCAGCGAGCTCATCAACAATAACAGATTCGATAATGAGGCCCTCTTTTAACCACTGCGCCTCGGCACGACGCAATGCAATAAATGCACCGGTAATACACGCAGTACGGGTACCGCCATCAGCCTGCAACACATCGCAATCAATAGTAATGGTACGCTCGCCCAATTTGTTAAGATCAACTACCGTACGTAATGATCTACCGATAAGGCGCGAAATTTCTACCGATCTTCCATTGATTTTCTGATTAGAGTCACGCTGAGAGCGTGTTTGCGTAGAGGTTGGCATTAAAGCATATTCTGCTGTCAGCCACCCTGTTCTTTTCCCTTTTAGAAAAGGAGGTACACCGGTTTGCAATGTTACCGCACAAAGTACTTTGGTTTGCCCCAAAGATACTATTACAGAGCCATCTGCATAGCCAAAAGAATCAATATGTATAGAAAAGGGTCTGAGCTGATCGGCGCGGCGCCCATCAGCTCTTTTTATTACATTGTTCATGAATATTTAAGATCTTACTCAACCAAGCGTAGACGAATACGGCCATTGCTTTCATCGTATTCCATTACTTCAACTTTAACGATATCGCCCACTTTATATTCTTGAGCGAAATTGCGTTGTTTGTGTTTTGGAATCATAGAAACATGCACTAAGCCATCAACACCGGGAACAAGCTCTACAAAGAGACCGAATTCAGCAACTTTTCTGATTGGTCCTTCATATATGGTTCCTGCTTCAATATGTCCACCCAAGGTTTTAACCCAGTTAATAGCACGGTTAAGATCTGCTTCTGGACCACCAAAGATTTTAACCAATCCGTCCGGTTCGATATCAATAGTTGTCTTGGTTGTTTCGGTAATTTCACGGATAACTTTACCACCGGTACCAATAATCGCACCAATTTTATCAGGAAGCACTTTTACGGTAACTAATTTTGGCACCAGAGAAGAAAGCTCTTTGTTAGGTTCTGTCATTACCTTGCGCATTTCGCCCAAGATATGAGCACGACCTTTTTTAGCTTGCGCCAAAGCAGCTTCAAAAACTTCTCGAGCGAATCCACCTTTATGCTTGATATCCATTTGAATTGCAGTAACACCATCATCTGTACCGGTTACTTTGAAATCCATCAAGCCAAACGCGTCTTCAAATCCTGAAATATCTGAAAGTACAATAAATTTGCCATTTTCGCTCTTGAGGAGTCCCATAGCAACACCGCTGACCATCTTTTTGATAGGTACACCGGCTTGCATTAATGCCATGGTTGATCCACAAGTAGTTGCCATAGAAGTAGAACCATCAGATTCTAACATATCGGCAACAATACGAATGGTATAAGGGAACTTTTCTTTGCTTGGCAACATAGGGCGCAACGCTGAAGCCGCTAGATAACCATGACCAACTTCTCGGCGACCCGGTCCACGCATAGGACGCGCTTCACCCACAGAGAATGGTGGGAAGTTATAATGCAACATAAAGTTTCCATCAGATGTGTCATCAGACATGATACCTTCAAACTTTTGCTCATCTTGACCACCACCCAAGGTAACGCTTACCAATGCTTGGGTACGACCTCTGTTGAATAACGCTGAACCATGAGTGCATGGGAGCAAGCCAACTTCGGTACTGATCTGACGAATTTGGTCAAATCCACGACCGTCAACACGTTTGCCTAAGGTAAAGATCAATTCAGTAATTTTTTTCTGCATTTTTTGATCAAAGATATAATCAACTACTTTTGTAGGCACTGCTTCTGCGGTGATTGCTTCTTCATTTTCTTTAATAAAGGTTTCTTGTAATGTCCCAAGCGCAGCATTACGTTCTATTTTATCTGCAAGATAAATGGAACGTACACGTTCAGGAGTTAAGAAAGCTTCTACTTTATCTTCCCAAGCATTCCACTCAAATGCAAAGACTGGTTTTTCTTTAGCAACGCCAACTTCTTTTTGAATTTGATTTTGCCATGCAACTTGTTCTTTGATTTTTTCGTGAGCCTTAAACATAATGTCAATGAAGTCTTCTTCTGACATTTCATTCGCAGAACCTTCAACCATGCAAATACCTTCTTGTGTACCTGCGATAGTCAAACGAACATCAGCAGCCGTTGTTTGTGGGTAGGTCGGACATAAAATCCATTGACCATCAACGCGCGCAACTTCAACAAGTCCAATAGGTCCCAAGAAAGGAATTTTTGAGATCATTAAAGCCAAAGATGATGCAATCATGCCAAGAGTAGCTGGCGCATGTTCTTTATCAACAGAATAAACGCTGGTGACTACTTGTACCTGATTAAAATAGTCAGCAGGGAATAACGGGCGCATAGCGCGGTCAATTAAACGTCCTGTTAGAATTTCTCTATCAGAGGGTTTACCTTCACGCTTGTAATAACCACCGGGAATTTTACCTGCTGCAGAAAGCCATTCACGATATTCTACGGTTAATGGTAAAAACCCAGGAAATTCTTTTGATTCGGCAGATACTACTGTTGCAAGAACAACTGTTCCTCCTTGCTGAATCCAGACTGCACCATCGGCTTGGTGCGCAAATTTACCAAGTTCTACTTTATAGCCGAATTCCGGCAAGTGAAATGTTTTTACCATAACCTATATGACTCTCGTTGTAAGTATTTCTTTAATTTATTTTTTTAAGATTAAGACGTTGAATAACAGTGTTATAAAGCGCTTTATCAGTCGACTCTAAATATTGCAAAATTTTACGTCTTCTCGCAACCATTTTCAACAATCCACGTTTTGAAGAAAAATCATGTTTATTTTTCTTCAAATGTTCTGTAACATCAGCAATACGCTCAGTTAAAAGAGCAACTTGCACTTGCGCAGAACCGGTATCTTCAGCGTTGATACCGAAATTTTTCATAACTTGTTGTTTTTTGTCTTTTGTTAATGCC
>JAKAUA010000033.1 GCA_021827875.1 bacterium
ACTAATAGAAACAGGATTGTGTAAAAATGAATTCATCAAACCTTTGATGGCAGCGGGAATTGTTGCAGAGAAAAATAATGAATGGCGCTTGTGCGGCAACGCGCTAATAATCTCTTTAATATCATTGATGAATCCCATATCAAGCATGGTATCAACTTCGTCAAGTACTATTGCGTTGTAATTACTAAAGTGGATCATTCTCTGATTTGCAAGATCCAGCAACCGTCCGGGGGTGCCAATAACAAATTCCGGCTTTCGCGCAAGAGTTCTTGCCTGTCTATCAATGCCCACGCCGCCGATGCAAAGCACAGACCTTAATGGCATTTTGACCGCAAAACTTTTAAATTCGTCTTCTATTTGCCCGGCTAGCTCGCGAGTAGGGGTAATAATAAGTACGCGATCAATTTTCTTAGCAAGCGCATTATTAATCAAAGGAATTAGAAATGCAGCTGTTTTACCGGTACCGGTATTGGCAGCAGCAATAATATCTTTACCTTCGAGAAGTACCGGAATGGCTTTATCTTGGATGGGGGTAGGATTTTCATACCCTTTTGCAGCAATATTTGCCTTTAATTGCTCATTAATAGAAAAATCTGCGAAACGGTGCGTTGGAACATAAGCCTCTGAGGGTACCAATGCACTAACTTTTTTTATAAATAGTGATGGGTCAAAGGTTTTTATTGGTCTTTGCTGGCGCGCTCTTCCGCCCGGTCTACGGCCCGAACCTGAATGTGATGAGTTAGAGTATTTATTTGTTTTACTGGCATGAGAATTTGCCGGTTTTCCACGCTTGTGATAGGCCATAATGCCCCCTTCTGAATAATTGTATTTAAGACGACTTTTTTTGTATTTTCTGTCGTCTGTTTACCCATTATTTTCAAGCTAAATGCGCAGAAACCATACAATTAGAATATAACACTAAATCGCTAAAATATCCAATCAACGTACAATAATAAGATGCCAGTTCTACAACAGACTCCGTGTCTTGACAATGGGGGTTCGCTTTAAGCATACGATAAGGCAGTATTTGAATTTAATATCTTGTATGGAGAATATATAGCCTATGTTACCAATAGCGCCGGTGCAACTATTTCTATAATCGATATAGCAACCAACACGGTGATCGGAACTATTAGTGGCTTTGATGGTCTATCAGGAATGATCATAACACCAGACGGAACTACCGCATATGTAAATAATTATGGCGGACCCATTGCCGGCAGCGGTAACGGAACAACGGTAAGCATAGTTAATTTAAACATGAATACCATCGTGGGAACTATTACCGTTGGGTTGGCACCAGCTGCACTCGCAATATCTCCCGATGGTGCATATGTCTATAGTATTAATTATGTAACAGGCAATCCAGGCACCAGCACCATGAGTGTGATTCAAACAAGTACCAATACAGTTATTGCGACCATACCGGGTTTTTCCGGGCCATTTGGTATCGCTCTCACGCCGGACGGGAATTATGCCTATGTGACCAATTTTGGAAGTAATAATTTTGCGCCTTACGGAACAACCGTGAGTGTCGTTAATTTTACGGACTAATACTATTGTTGATAACATTACTACGGGCATCCAACCATCAGGTGTTGCCATAACGCCGGACGGCAAGTATATCTATATAAGCAATTATAATACACTCTATTTAGGGCCCAATTTCACTAATTTAACTGCAGGTATTGGCACAGTCGACATTATTCGTACCTATGACAATATCGTGATTCCACTACAATCATCGTTGGCTCTTCGCCTGCTAACATTGTTATAACTCCAAATGGATGCTATGCATACGTATCAAACTATAGTCTGATACAGTAACTGTTATAGCAATACAGATAGATAGAATGTGGCTTCCGATTACCTGTTACCGTTCATAAAAAAAGTAAAAATATATGAAAAAATTATTATGTTTGTTTTTATTTTTTTCATCAACATATACAACAACTTCAACAACCGATGAGATCGATTCATCTTTTGATTTTGCTTTAACGACCGGCTATGTTTTCAAGCATGACGTTATTTTAAGCAAGTATATGGCCATGGCGTCGTAGATGCCATAACTGCAGATGGCTGCTATTATCCATGGGAATATTGGGGCATTGGTGGCAAAGTGAGTTATTGGTATGCAAAAGGAAGAACTCTATTCCTCCACAATTGTACCCATTTGCACGAGATACCACTGACTTTTTATCTCCGCCGAAGAGCTGAATGGTGGCGCAATCTCCATGCCTATGCTGAATTAGGCGGCGGCGTCATATTCATGCGCGAACATAGTTATATCGGAAAAGCAAAGCACCATAAAGGGATTAGTGAATTTGAAGTTGGCCTGGATTCGACCTGTCGTTGCGTTGATCTGACATTTGCATTCCGTTATCTATTCCCCTAAAGAAAGAATTTCTTGCCAAAAAGTTGACGTTGGAGGTTTTGATCTCAGGACTGGTATTTCTATTCTCTTTTTGATCAACTTTATTGATCGAAATTTGTTTGACCAAATTTCGATATGTATAAAACTTATGATCTTATCTGATTAAAGAAGTCAACTTAGACCTTTTTCCCATTTTTTTATTTTCCCCCAATTGCAAATTTTATTAAATATTTTATAATTGTATTAAGTCGGTTGATTATTATTTGGAGGTTTTTATGAATTATTTTAAAACAATTGTAACTATTTTGTCATTATTGGGTATCCCAACCATATATGCGTCCAAAAAGGTAAATACCTTATTACCACAAAATTATAATTCACAAATTTTGTTGAACTCAACTCTGGGCAACTCAGAACTTAATGATGACTTAGAACTTACCAACAATATTAATGATTTTTTATGTGAAAATTGTAAAAATAATGGATCTCCAACAGCTTTGCATGCCGTACGCATGGCACACCAAATATCAGAATGCTCGCCTTGGTCATTTGTCGTTTCTATCAGTTTTCTTGATTCATTAATGAGGCAAGAAGAAAAATTAAAACAAGAAGGATATTATACCTTCGTGCATGGCCAACGATGGAATTGTCAATTATACGAATCCTGGTATAGAAAATTATGGGAAACTGCCTCTGAAAGACAATTATCTAATTTTATTTTTGCTCACATCAACAAACCGATAACTTCTTTAACAGAAGAAGAATCATTAAGAAAAGAAATTATTACAGAAGGTAATAGAGAAGGATCATGTAATGATCCTGAAGATCAACGACGACAACATATGCTTTTTATGAATGCCGGCTTATATTATAATTCGAATTATACTTGGTCAAATAGCGCTCATTATGTATTAACAAATGGCAATGTAAACGAGCATATCAACTTTACTCTTAAAAATATATTTGATCATTTTGAACTAGGTCATCTCTACACAAAATATCAAACCGAGCTTGAACAGATTTCTCAAGAGCATGCAGCACTGAGCAGACACGGGAATCTTTTACTGGTAGCCATTCCCGAACATCAAATCAAAGACTGCGTAACTTGTGTAAAACCTTATGGATACAAAAAAACAACTTTTATTGATGGTATTGGTGAAACAGATGATATTAAAATCATTATGGATACACTACGCACTGAACCACAAAAAATAAAGGATTTTGACAGTATAGAATTTATACTTGCCATGACCGCAGATCGATATGGGGCTCGTAATCCGGATAGCGGCATCAAATTTTTTGAATTTAATACTGTTGCACAAGACAAATGGACTGCTTATAAAACAAAAGAAAATGCTCTTTTTGAACGTATTAAAAGTGATATTTTGGTAGAAAAGCAAAATACTTTTAAAAAGTAAGTACATCCGTTTTTAAAATATTTAAAAACGCAATTTAATAGGCTGCTTATCAAATAACCCTATAATTAGAATAAAAAAGACCCGAGAAATTCGGGTCTTTTTTTCAATTTTTTATTTAATTTTTGGGCTATACCCTTAATAAAAAAATAGTAAAGTAGTTACAAAAAAAATAGTTAATGTTATGGGCCAATAGAGCAATCGAGCGATTAAATTTTTTCTGTAAGCGATTATTTTACCATATTGATATGTATACAGCACAGCATTAACAGCAACTAAAAATATAATAATATAGGTAATAATATAAAAACTTTTCAGATAGGTTATATCATGCGTGAGAATCTCTTCTTGCAAAGTTTTATAAGAAAGAACATTAGCAAAAAATAAGCTTGACAAAAGAGCAAGAATAAGCCGAATGTTATTCTTATTTTGCGTCACATTGGAAAGTAACAAAAGACAGGAAAAAGCAATAAACAAAATAATAATAATTGGTATTAAGCCCGTAAGAAGCGGTTCCATAAATTTACGCTGTATTTGTATAGTATATCCAAGAAAAGGAAAATTTTTTACTTGCCAATAATCGCGTATACCAAAATTTGTTGAATAATCTGATAACTCATAAAAGAAATAGGCATTTTTAATAGTCCATCCGCTCATGTGAAAGGTATCAGCTAAAGGAGAGTAAGCAGCAATTCCTTTATAGGCTCCGAAATCAGGAGTAAGAATAATTTTTTTCAGCGACTCCTCATGCTCAAAAAGTATAGTAACATTTTGTTGATCAAATGGATATTTTGTGTAGTCAAAATCAGCATGAATTTTAAATTGCTCCTGCCAGGATAAAGCATCTGTATGATCAAAACGCATCACATGAATGCCCCATGGCTTTGTGTTTTCTAAGGCGTTCATGCAAACAAAAGATCCTGGTATATCAGCATCTTTGAATGCATCTTTTTTGAGCCATGGATAGGTGTAGAGTGAAATTATTTCTTTATCGACTTCTATTGAATAAAAAAGAAATCCCATAGACATAAAATGAGGCTCCGGCTTAGCAGCATACATATGAGGATTTTTCTTTTTATGCGCACTAAAAAACTCTTCTACATCTTTATCATTTCTAACAATATTGTTATTTTTTTTAGATGAAGAATTGATTTCTAGATACCAGATAATCGTGATTCCCGCACCTAAAAGTAAAGAAAAAAAGATTGCTATGCCCCACAACCAAAAGAGTTTAAAGTTATGTAAAAGAGCAAAAGATAGAAGTACTAGGGCAAACAAAACAATTAATAAGGTAAGACACTGTATCATTGTTTTTCTTTTTGCGCTTATTTGATCAATGTTTTCGGTGTTTTTTTTATCAAGGTTGAATGCGGTATGACTACTTGCTTTAAGGCTGTTGGATTTTATGCCTTTATAACAGAGGTAACTGAAAATACCAAACAGGGCTATTACGAGAATACCTATTATAAACAGGGCATGGTTTTTCTTTCTTTTCAATTCTTTTTGCATGGAGCTAGCCTTTTTGTGCTTTGAGCTATTTATTTAATATTTTATAACTTTGTGAAAACAATATTTTGAAAAATTCCTTTTTTTTGTATTAAAAAAAGATCAGTGTTATTACAAAGAAAATTGTCATAACCATTGGCCAATAGAGTAATCTTGGAAAAAAATTATTATCGTAACTTATAAAAAAATTTGGTTTATAAGCATAAAGAAGACAATTGGTTGCAGCGATAAAAATAATCACGTACATTACAATATAAAATGATTTAAAATAGGTAATGGTTGGAGTCATTATAGCCCGTTGCAATGTTTGATATGAAAGCAAATTGGCGAAAAAGAGACTCGAAAGAAGCGCAAGAATACCATTGACAGTCTCCTTTGGGTTGGCAACTTTTGAAAGTACCAATAAGCCGGCAAAAATAATAAAAAGAATAATAATAATAGGCAGCAGAGTAGTAATAAGTGGTTCAACAAAATTTCTTTGAATTTGAACAACATAACTTAAAAATGGGTAGTTCTTTGTTTGCCAGTAATCTTTTATGCCAAAATCAGTTTGGAAATTGCTTAGAGAATAGAAAAAATAAGCATTGGCAATTGTCCAACCAGATAAACGAATATTCTTATCGATTGCCGGATAAGGGATAGTGGCTACTTGATATGATGCAAAATCAGGAATTAGCATAATGTTTTTCAAATATTGCTCATGTTCGAAAGTGATAACAATTTGTTGTTGATCAAATGGAAGATCGGAA
>JAKAUA010000035.1 GCA_021827875.1 bacterium
TTAGAAAAAATCAATAACAGGCCTCGTAAATCTTTAGGTTATGCAACTCCTAAAGAGATCTTTTTTGGACTAATTAATGGTAATAATTTAGAATATCAAAATGTTGCACTTATTAGTTGAATCTACGTATTTTAATATTTTTACATTCCGGACTAAAAATAAATTGTGCTAATTTAAATATCTTGTCTTCTTTATTTTGTTCAACCTCTAAAATTTGTTGTGATATTTGAGTATCAAGAAAAGCGCCTAAGTCAGGAAGAATTTCTTTTATTTTGTTTGTTTCCCAAAGTTGTATAATCTCTGCTGGTATATCAAATTCCTTAAACAGTTTGCTCTTTTCTTCTTCGATAGTGGCATTGGCCCAGCTCATCCATTTTTGTTTTACTTTTTCTACATCAAGTGCAGCACTATGTCCGATTGCAACAGCACACAAAGCTGTTAGTACTATTTTTGATAATGATTGTTTTCACATAGAAAAATTCCTCCATTTTATTACCTTTTATAGGTATAAAAAAGAGCCCCATTTTAAGGCTCTTTTTTATATTTTATGCCAACGGCACACCATATTTTTTCAAGTCCGCGCGAAGTTGTTCTGCCGTTTTGAAATGCACCGGTATAAAATGAGATACTTGTTTTACACCATTGATATTTTTTAACTGGTCATCAACAAAGAAGCTGATTTTCCCACCTTTAGGATTAAATTCAGCATTATATTCTTCCCAATATGCCGGATTTGGCTTTTTAGTTGATGGTGTACCTTCCACGTATGTTACCGTTTTACCGCCTTTAAATTTTGCAAATAATTCAGGATGTTTCTCAGCTAATGCTTTTACTTCTTCAGTACCAATATTAGATGCAATACGTTGTGTATAACCTAATTGATCAAGTTCATAAATAATTTCAGGAACACCTTTGATGGTATAGAGCTCAGCACCAATCTTGCGTGCGGCTACTCCCAATTTGGGATTGTATGCATTTAATGTATGTTGAGTAGTATCACCGTACCGCCATTTTTTACTGCGGTTCTAATATCTATAATAAGCTGTTGCGCAGAACCGACGGTGCCGGTACACACGTAACGAGTATAATCAAAGGCTAATGAAGCAAGTAATTTGGCTAATGAGAAACCACCATGATATAATGCCGTCCCTACCATTTTTGGGTAACTTGGCTTTACTACCACATCATGTAAATCCCATGCAAATTCTACCTTATCAGGGGTAGCGTCTACTAATGGTTCTATTTCTGAAGTGATGGCTAATGAGATACTCATTAATCCAGTTAAGAGAAGAGATAATTTAATATTTTTCATAGTAAAAATCCTTTTTAATTAAGGTTTTTTGAATCCTTATTATTATAATACTATAAGAAAATATTTTTGTCGAGTTAAGGGAAAATGGGATGAGGGAAAAATTAATATATAAAAGGTAAACAATAAGCCGGATTCTGTTCTTGCGCGAGCAAGCGACAACCATTTATCTAAGCGACATACCCGCATGTTTGCACCGGAACGAACGACCGACACATGCCTATTTTGTCTTGCTCCAGGTAGGGTTTACCCGATACTGTTATTACTAACAATAGCCGTGCGCTTTTACCGCACATTTTCACCCTTACCTTAATTCTTTTTCAAGAAGTAAGGCGGTTCTTTTCTGTGGCACTTTCCATGGGCTTACGCCCTCCTCGATTGAAGAATTCTTCCGAGGTACCTTGTTCATTAGGAGTCCGGACTTTCCTCTTTACAAAGCTTTGTAAAGCGATTGCCTTGTTTACCTTATTATTTATATATCAAAGATAAGAGAGATAGTATTCCTATATTAACAAAGATGCGCGAGATTGTATAGCTCAAAGATGTCGGCAATCCTAAAAAGTAGCTTTCTAGCCCGGATTGCATTATTAAGGCGATGAGCAATACGGTTATAGGGTAAATCCTACTTTTATAGAGGGTTTTTTGTAGGCGTAAACCAATACTATATAATGGAATAAGATAAATGAGCTGCAAACCAAACCTACTATAATAAAGGAAGGATTCCAATGCTAATAATGTAATCATAACAAGGAACGGCCCCCATGGTGCCCTACGTGTTATTTGTAAACAAAAAAGACACAACAAGCTACAAAGCAATTGTTTCTCTAATATATTAAATGTCGCCAGATCAAAGAGAAATAATAACAGTATTATAAGATACAAACGATAATTATTTGTTGAAGAGTACATAAATACCATCGCATAAAATATATAACTTTTTTGATAACAAAAATTCTATAGCAACATTCAGGTTATGTGAACAAATTGTAAAAAGAGTGTTTAAAATGATCGGATAAAATGCGGCTCACAGAATCTAGATGATTCAAATCATTTTTGTATAAAATAGGTAGCATAAAAAATACGATAACCATCTTAACATTCATACTTATTCCTCTAATTACCTAGTAACTATTGCACCCTGTATCACAAATCACCTATTCTTGAATACAGATAAGGGGAAAGGGAGGCACGCAATGAAAAAGAGTATTGCCCTGTTTGCACTTGCAACAGCAATCGTATCTGTATATGCATCTCAAGTCACACCAGTTATTAGTACAAATGCTGCAGCAACAATAATAACCGCCAAACGCATATTACAACTTGAAGCAGAACTTTTGGAAAACAAAAATTTTTTTCCTATCACCTATATTGAGAACTTAATTTCTATGAATAAAGAGAATCTCGCGCTCATTAAACATGATCTTATACAGCCAAATCTCATGCTGCTCGATAATGATCTGAAAGAAGCGCTTGAAGCTATTAAAGAATTAAGAGACAATCATACTAGTACGCCAAGACCGCGAGCAAAGCTTTTGAGTGCTTTGCAAAAAGCTAATAGTGAACTGACTATTATTGATGATATGTTACATATACCAAGCGTATGAAAAGTTTTTAATTTAGATCATGAATTAGTCAAAAAATTTGCTATAATTTCACTTCGTGACGTTGTTCTCTTACTACATAATTCGTGATTTATATGACTGTATACCCATCATTCATAAATATTGTACGCTTCTTTTGCCTTGCCATTTTCATCAGCGCTGCTTTTTTTCTCGGCATACTCTTTTTTATAATGAATCATATTACGGTTGATTTTTCTACGCTTGGCGACTACCAAGCAGGCCGGCCCTCTATTGTACTCGATGATGAAGGCAATGAATGGGCACGCTTTCAATTTGACCGTCGCGAGGCAGTAACATTAGCAGAATTACCACCGCATCTTATTCAAGCATTTGTAGCAGCAGAAGATTGGCACTTTTTTTCTCATGCGGGTGTATCGCTCAAGGGAATAGCACGTTCTACTTTAGTCAATCTGTATCACGGTAAAAAAATGCAAGGCGCCAGCACTATTACGCAACAATTAGTAAAGTTACTTTTTTTCAATTCAAAAAAAACATTTAGAAGAAAAATACAAGAGCAATTATACGCGGTACTTATCGAGTATCAGTGCACCAAAGAACAGATCTTGCAAACCTATCTTAATCATATCTATTTTGGCTGCGGCATTTATGGTGTAGAAGCTGCGTGTCAGCGCTTTTGGAATTGCTCCGCAATAGATATTTCTATAGATCAAGCAGCTCTGCTTGCCGGCGTTATACGCTCTCCGGGGCGCTACTGTCCATTAATAAATCCATTATCATGCGAACAACGACGCAATATTATCTTGGGACAAATGCAAAAACTCTCTTTTATTACTCAAGAACAGTACGCACAGTTATGTACTGCAGATATTTCTCTTGCAAGCGTCTCTCAGAATAGTATTGCGCCTCATGTACAAGAAATGATTCGTCTTGAGCTCGAGACACTTTTTGGTAAGAAAGAGCTCTACACCGGCGGACTCACCATTCAAACCACTATTAATCGCTCAATTCAAGAGCGTGCACAACGAGTATTCACTCAACAAATTACTCGTCTACGCGATAAATTAGCGCTTGATATAGATGGCGCATTGGTCAGCGTACAGCCCGAATCAGGGCAAATAAAAGCAATGGTCGGTGGCTATACGTTTACCCAATCAAAATTTAATCGTGCTTTACAAGCTAAACGACAATTAGGATCTATATTCAAGCCAGTGGTATATGCAGCTGCATTGCAACAAGGTGCGACCCTTGCTGATACTGAGGTGGATGAAGAATTTGAATTTGAAAGTGGCGGCTCTACCTGGCGCCCAAAAAATTATAATCATATTTTTGGCGGCCAAATGACCCTTGCACAGGCAATATCTCATTCAAACAATATTATTGCGATAAAAACATTTTTAAAAGTGGGTGCGCCATCAGTTATTGCTATTGCCGAACAATGTAATATTAATGCCAAAAGCAATCCTTATCCATCTCTTGCACTTGGTTGTGTAGATGTTTCTGTGTTGCAGGCAACCGGCCTTTTTAATATTTTTGCTAATGATGGTATCTATGTTGAACCATATTGCATTAAATGGGTCAAGGACCGCTGGGGTAACAAACTATTTACTCATACATCAAAAAACAAACGCGTGCTTGAAAGCAGAATTACCGGCCAAATTGCAAAGGGACTAGAATTGGGTATTAATAGAGTACGTGCAAGAATAAAGGACCCTATTGTTAATGCAGAAATTATTAGCAAAACAGGGACCACCAATGACTCGCGCACCTGCTGGTTTGTTGGCTCCACACCAACACTAACAACCGGCATTTATATTGGTTGCGATGATAATCAATCCTTGGGTGTAGATGTCTATCCTATTCACACCGCATTCCCTATTTGGCAACGGTTGTACATGCGCATGCAATGCAGTAAGAAAAAATTTGCCTATGACCCGAGCTTAAAAGAGATATTAATTAATGAAGTAACGGGCGAGCAGGTTGCAACAGCCGGTCCAGGCATTATCTCAATTTATGTTTAAAATTATTGCGTTCTTTTTGCAATATCGAGCATCATGTAATCATATTCGTTTTCTTTATTTGCAAATTCATAATATGAAAGAGGTATGATGAATAAAATAATAATTACAGTAGCTGTGCTGTGCGCCAGTTTTAATTTTTTTCATTGCGATGCTATTACAAAAGCTGAACTACTACAAATCATGGTCAGTGGCCATACAAGAGCTTTTGGCAAAGATGAGCTTCTTCTTTCAGGGATAGACATTACAGAATCAAACAAATGGTACGAGGTAATAAAAGAAGTACGCGACTTTGTTAAAACTAAGGTTCCTTCTTCCAGTCTAAATAAAGATGTTGATGTATTATCACAAGCAAGCACGGATTTGATTAACACTATAAAAATGCTTCGTGCAACACAATTTAATAAAAAACCGCTAGCATTTAAAAAAGATGCTGTAGAAAAAGCACTGGCACCGCTACAAGCACGACAAAAAGAAGTTAAAAAAATATTAAGCAATACAAAAAAAGCCCCATTACTTGGTGAAAAGACTTATCACAAAGAAGCACGAGAAATAGTAAACAATTGTGCCGACTTTCTCGAGGCAACCTATGCTAAAATATTTAGAGAATGGAAAAAGCTATTGGCAGCTTAAAAATCGTTTTTATCAAAGCTGAATAAATTAGCTCTGAATTCTATTCATTAATAGATTGTTCAATGCCTCAGCTGTGTTTTCTAGCGATGCTTGTCGTAATACGTGCATCCTATCAGGATACTGTTGTGCAAAAGCAGAGGCATTATCTTTTTGGTGTGATGTTGTTGCACTTTCAAGCGGAATGGTGATGCATGGCACTTTAAAAAAGTTAATTTCAAATAACGTGCCGGCGCCAGCACGACATATCACGATATCTGCCGCGCGGTAGCAATAGTGTAATGCTGCATAATAATCAAATACAAATGCAGATATATTCAACTCTGCATACATTTTTTTATATTCATCCACCTCTGCTGCACCTGTTTGGTGAATAATTTGTATCTTGTTATGCACATGCGGCACATTCTGTAGCCATTGCTTACAGAGCTGATTCAAAAAGAGTGAGCCTTGGGAGCCAGATC
>JAKAUA010000036.1 GCA_021827875.1 bacterium
TAGCGTAGAAAAAGAATATATTGCCACTATGATTGCATGGATCAAAGAGCTTACGGTACTGTTACCGCAACATACGTTTTATCTGGTATATGGTGGCGGCATTGATGAAGATAATGCCGTTGCATTGCAATCAATAAAAGAGTTGAATGGTTTTTTGATCGGCAAAGCGAGTCTTGACTTTAAAAATTTTGAAAAAATAGTATCTTTAACAAAAAATGATCTATAGATCAAAACATGTAAAGGTAAGATTATGTTATACGGTTTGTTAATGGCTATTTTTGTATTTGATGCACTGTTATTGCTCTTGATTGTCATGGTACAACAAGGTAAAGGTAATATGGGGCTCGGTAATCTTGGCGGTGCGACACAAATGCTCTTTGGCGGTACCGGCGGACAAGACATTATGCAAAAAACAACTTGGGTGCTGGGTACTATTTTTATGACTTTGTCATTGTTGCTTGCACTTATGAAGACCATGCCATCAAGTTCATATTCATTTAATCGTAAAGTAAGCACGGTAGCAACACAGCCAATGACTCAAGTACCGGCACAAACGAAGTAATAAAAAAATAGGAGAGCGGTCAATAAGTTAATAGACCGTATTACGCATTCCGTAGGTTCAGCAAGCCTTTAGGTGGCTGAACATAAGAGAATGCCAAAGGTATAATGAAGTGGTACATATACTATCTCTTCTTGGTCGTATAACTTTGCACGTATGTGAACTTCTCGGTTCATTTGCTCTTTTTATTTTTCATGCATTATATGCCCTCGTTACCAAAAGATTACGATTGCAGAGAATTATAGCACAGATGGAAATCATTGGTGTTGAATCTCTGATAATTGTTATTTTGACCGGTACGTGCTCGGGAATGGTGTTTGCGTTGCAAAGCTACATCGGCTTTCAGCGTGTTGGCGGCGAGCAATTTATTGGCGCAGTAGTTGCATTAGGTATGGTCAGAGAGCTGGGGCCGGTACTCACCGGTCTTATGGTTACCGGCCGTGCCGGGTCAGGTATTGCAGCCGAAATTGGCACGATGCGCATTACCGAACAAATCGACGCACTCACTACACTTTCTCTATCTCCTTATCATTATTTGATTGTTCCGCGTTTGGTTGCAAGCACACTAATTCTTCCCTTTTTAGCATTGTTTGCCATGATTTGTGGTGTCGTCGGTGGCTATGTAGTCTGTGTGCATGTGTTGCAATTGAGCGCTGAGGATTATATGACCAATGTAACCAGTTGTGTGGAAATGCGCGATATTGTTGGCGGCATGATAAAGTCAGCAGTGTTTGGTTTTATTTTATCTGCAGTTGGGTCATATCAGGGATTTTTTGCTAGCGGCGGCGCTCGTGGCGTGGGTACAGCAACAACGCGCGCAGTGGTGAATGGCTCTATCACTATTTTGGTTTCTAATTATATGTTAACCAAATTTTTGGAGCATATATGATGATGCCCATTATTAAAATTGTTGATCTTAAAAAAAAGCTTGGCGATCGCATAATTAGTAATGGTGTTGATTTAGAAATTCTCAGAGGACAAACCACCGTTATTCTGGGTAGATCGGGTGAAGGTAAATCAGTTTTGTTAAAACAACTTATTGGATTGATGAAGCCTGATTCCGGCACTATCATGGTTGAAGGAGTTGATGTTACCAAGCTTTCTGAACAAGCACGAGCGGCACTGTATGCTAAATTTGGTTATGTTTTTCAATTTGCTGCATTACTTGATTCATTAACTGTTTTTGAAAATGTAGGAATTACTTTACTCGAGCGTGGTGAGCCCATTGATGTAGTGCTCCCCATAGTCAAAGAAAAACTCAGTTTGGTTAATCTACATCATGATATTCTCGATAAATACCCCTCAGAGCTTTCCGGTGGTATGCGTAAACGCGTTGGTCTTGCGCGCACTTTGGTCACCTCTCCTGAAATTATTCTGTATGATGAGCCTACCACCGGTCTTGATCCTATTACGTCACGGGTAATTCATGATCTCATCTATGATATGCAGCACCGTTTAAACATTACGACTGTTGTCATTT
The DNA here is from genome assembly GCA_021827875.1 of bacterium. Classification (GTDB taxonomy): domain Bacteria; phylum Babelota; class Babeliae; order Babelales; family Vermiphilaceae; genus JAKAUA01. The sequence goes on from JAKAUA010000036.1 coordinate 2,040, forward strand.
CTCACGATATAGAAATATTTAAATATGCAGATTCTGTTGCACTACTATATGAAGGCAAAATTAGATATGTCGGCAATGCCAAAACGGTATGGGAGTCAGACAATCCGTATATTTATCAGTTCATTCGCGGTGATATTGTCGGCCCAATTCAGCATAATTCTAACGAAGAATAACTATCTTTTTTTGACCCTTATCATCCTTTTATTTAGACTGATATAAGTAAATAAGAACAAAAAAATAGCAGGTAGATTTCTTTTATGCTTAGTCTGAGTACCAGTGCAACCATTACATCCTATATTACCCTCTTTTTAGGCTATCTTTTGGCCATTGGCCCGATGGGCTTTATTAATGCATGGATAGGAAAAGTTGTTGGCGATACAACGGCAGAAGATGAAGGGTTGCTCACTCTGGATCCCCTCGTGCACATCGATCCTCTTGGATTTATCTGTTTACTTTTATCCGGGCTTGGTTGGTCAAAGATGAAGCCCATACAAATAGGGTATATTACAGAACCTTGGTACCGTCTTAAGGTATTCTTTGCGCTTTTTGGCGAAACATTCTTTGCTATTATATTTGCATTGATAACATTGATCATTTTAATTATAGTCGGGGCACATTCAGTTGATCTTGTGGCAGATCCATCATCAATCGGTATTGCAATTGCCACAGTGTTATTTAGAACTATTTTTATCTTTTTATTCATGGGCATCGCGCGATTCATATACGGGATAATTGTTGTTACCATTTTACTCCTATCAAAGCGATATCAACAATACGCCGCTTTTTTGAGCGAAATAAGTTTTTTTGTTGCATTGGGTCTGACAGTATTTTTGGCAAGATATTTACAAATGCTCTGCCTTATTGGGATTCTTTCTCTCTGTACATTGTTTGGCTATCAAATATAAATGGAAATAGAACATATGACAAAACAATTGACTGCACAACAACAGCTTGATCTTATTAAGATTGGGACAGCGCAAATCATACCTGAAGACGAATTATTAAAAAAATTACAATCGGGTAAACCATTACAAATTAAATTAGGTATGGACCCCACAGCTCCTGATCTGCATCTAGGTCATGCGGTTGTACTCTCTAAGATGCGACAATTCCAAGATCTTGGTCATACGGTTATCTTTTTAATTGGTGATTTTACTGCACGCATTGGTGACCCGACAGGCAGGTCAAAAACGCGCCCACCGCTCAGTGAGGAGCAAATTGCCGAGCATACAAAAACTTATTTTGAACAAGTAGGCAAGATTCTTGATACTAAAAAATTAATTATTCGCTACAATTCCGAATGGCTCGATCAACTCACCAGCAGAGAGATGTTGAAGCTCTGCGGAAAAGTCACACTATCTCGCCTTATCGAGCGTGATGATTTTGCAAAACGCTTAGCAGAAAATCAGACTATAGGATTTCATGAACTTTTTTATCCATTAATGCAAGGATACGATTCTGTTGCATTGCATGCGGATGTTGAATTGGGTGGTACTGATCAGACTTTTAATTTATTAATGGGTCGCTTCTTACAAGAGCATTATGGCCAAGCAGGACAAGCTATTGTGACAACACCATTGTTAGAAGGTCTTGATGGTGTGCAAAAAATGTCTAAATCATTAGGCAACTCTGTGGGGCTCACCGAGCCTGCTGACCAAGCATTTGGTAAGCTGATGTCTATCAGCGACTTACTCATGTGGCGTTATGCGCAACTATTATTGCATCGTGATGCACAGACTATCAGCGCATGGGAGGCTGGTGTTGCATCAGGCAATATTCATCCTATGGAAATGAAAAAAACTATCGCGCATGATATTGTTGCACGCTTCTGGTCACTGGCCGAGGCAGAACAAGCACGCAAACAATTTGAAGCATTGTTTCAGAAAAAAGATTATTCACAGGCGCAAGAAGTTGATTTGCTTGGCAAGACTGCAAATCCTCTATGGATTGTTGATTTGTTAAAGCAGTTGGGTGCGGTAACGGGCTCATCAGAAGCAAGACGCTTGCTAGAAGCAGGTGCAGTGCATATTGATAATGAGACAATAACTGATCCTAAAGCACAGATCGAATTAAAAAGTGGCATGACCATCAAAGTTGGTAAGCATCGCTTTTATAAAGTGAAATAAAAATAGTGAGAGCGTTTCATTTCATGCTTATTTAAATGAAACGCTCTCACTATTTGTTTTATTGCGCGTGATTACCTGTGCATGTATTTTTCAGTGTCCTCTTCTATACTCTTCCATCTCATCTTTTGTTGGGGGAGTATCTTTTCCCATCTTCCACCAACTTACAAATTCACGCACTTCCGAAGGCATCTTCTTGCTAAAGCCGCGTAGCCCCATATATTGGATGGACGAGTCTGTAGACGCGTTTTTTGCTTTGGCGGCATCAGTCATGATTTTTCTTATGCGTCTGGCGACGTCACCCGCGGCATTGGTATCATATATATGTTTTACTGCATATTCAAAGACAGGTACGTAACTATCTTCATAGACTAAGCCTAGAGTTTGGCCGATTCTTTGCTTTTCATATTCTAGCTTAGCTATATCGCTAGTGTGCCTGAAGAATTGAGTAATAAGTTCATCTATCGACTGCTTCTTTTCGATCGTTGGAGTGGATGCTGGCTTGAAAGAGGTCCGCGTGCTACCTGTCTGCTGTAAATGCTCGAGTAAGCCGGCTCTTGCTGTGTGTAGACGATTGAGTAAAGCTTTATAATTATTCTCGATATCCGCTGTTGAAGCCCCTTCTTGTAGGTGTAAAACAGTGCTATATTCCTTAACTTTTGCTTGCGTTAGCGCTTTTTCGTCAGACGCCGCTTCTGAATTTGATAAATAGCCAAGCGTACTTGTAAGTACGAACATAATTTTCATATATTTCATAAGAGAAAAACTCCTCTTGTTATAAGATTATATGTGGTAACATATTGCATCATAATGCGTTGGAAATTGCTAATTCAATGAAATTATGCTTTTACTTTACCGGATACTGTTTTACTAATGCATTTATTTGACTTTGATTCTCTGCTACAAATTTTTTCTCAGTTTCTTCATTCCACATTAGCAACCTTATAAGATCATCACGTTCTTGCTGATTTGGGTATCGCGATGCATCCTTGACGAGATCAAATGCATTGATATAAGGAATGGGAACGGCTGTGTATTCTTTGGGCCATGCGCCAAAATACATAAGCCAACCAACTTTTTGTTTGATAGTATCGATTGGCGCATTTCCACCCAGACGTAAGACGGTATGAAGAGGATCTTCATCACTGCGTGCGGAATTAATAGTCATAGTTAGATCTTCATATGCGGCTAAATTAGTAACAAACTCGTTTATATCAGAAGAGGCGCTTGCAAGCAGTTTTTCTCGTGCGCGCATAATAGCTGCTAGAGAATTGACAGGCGCTGATCCTTCTGTAGGAGCATCACTTTCTGCGGTATGAAGAGAGCCGATTTGAAGAATGGCTGCTATTGCGATTAACAATGGTATCTGTTTTAATAATTTCATGTTTGTTATTCCTTAGTATGTTGTGCAAATGTTTTTAATATTTCTTCCGCATGTTGCTGTATGTTCACCTTTTCAAAAACCACCACAATTTTACCTTGTTCATCGAGCAAATAGGTTATGCGTGCAGGCGCCAACATGCTTAATACACTGCGGTATGCCCCATATTGTTTAGCGACTGTTTTGTTGGTGTCGCTGAGCAAGGTAAAGTTTAGATGGTGTTCTTCTTTAAACTTATGATGTGATTCGGGAGAATCATAGCTAATGCCCACTACTTTGATATTGTGCTGTCCATACACATCAGCATTATCTCTTAAATCACAGGCTTCTTTGGTACAGCCAGTGGTAAAGTCTTTGGGATAAAAATAGAGTATCATTTTTGCGCCAAGATGATCAGTAAGGCGCCATTGTTTGCCTTGGTCGTCAAGTAATGTAAAGTCTGGTGCTTGTTGGCCGACCTGCAGAATAGGGTGGCGTGCGCTTATGAGTATATTGATGCAGGCTATACTTAAAATTATTAATAGAAGTATGATAATTATTAACGACCATAGTTGCATAAAATGACTCCTTTTATTTTTACGATTTTATACCTAGTAACAATCGCCTTGTAACAATCGCCTTATATTTGTTTATACTAATACCATGTTGAATAGATTTAGACTATGGTTTTGATTCTGTTGAGGATGTTTGTGAAGAAACTGTTTTTATTTCCTCTATTTTGTTTCGTTTTATACATCATTGGCTCTGTTGCACCTATTTATTCTCAGAATAATGAGCAAACGCCTTTAACCTATGTATATTCCCATGGTCTAGGTTCGTTTGGCGAACATGCCGTATTTTATGTTAAAGGGCATACCCTTGATGATGTACTTGTCTTAGATAAAGAGACGGGGGAGGTTGCGCCGATGACCATAAGAATAAACGAAGATAGTCCATTTTATATTTTATACGAGCCAATTCAGTTTTTTACCTATCCAAGCTCTGCTAAGGTAAATGTGATAAAAGAAAATGGTAAGCCATTGCTTAAAAAGGGTAAATTGGCGCCTCATCAAGCGTCACTCGCGCAACATATCGAGATAGAAACATTAAAAAATCAGATAGAAAAAATTGAAGGTGATTGTGTATTGTTTGGCCAATCAATGGGGGCAGCAACAGCGATTACCTACATGGCGCAACATAATCCTGACAACGTTAAGGCAATTATACTCGAGGCGCCGTTTGATTCGGTTGAAAATGTGGTGCAGCACAAAATTGGTTTTTGGGACTATTTGGGCTTGGGTAGTTTGTATTTGCGGTACACACACCCTGCGTATGATAAAACCGGCATAAAACCGGGACAAGTTGCTCATTTGATTGACTCGTCAATACCTATTCTGTTTGTGCATTCAAAAAAAGATGCCTTTGTTCCCCTTGAAGGCTCGCGAGCTATGTATAAAGCTATTAAAGCTGCTGGTAACAGTAAAGTGCATATTTTTGAGCTCAAAGAAGCTAAGCATAATAATGCAAGATGCTGCTCTGATAGTCCTGATTATCAACGAGTGGTGCATGCTTTTTACAAAAAATATGGCCTTCTGTGCGATGAGATTTTGGCAGCAGAGGGTCAACTATTGTTCGAAGCAACACAGCCAAATCTATAATTCTTAGCGAATGTATACGGGAGAATTAAAGGGGGTAAATTCTTTTGATAGCAATGCATAGAGCCTGTCTAATTCTTGTTCTTTGGCAATTATACCTTGATACTCTCTGATCAATTTTGTTATCTCTTCTTTTTCATTACCAAGATATTTTCGTAATAATTCTGGATTATTCAAGAATGCAGACACAACAGATTTTAGATTTTTACCTTGTGTGTCTATTGATGTCCATGTCCATTTGTTAGAACGGTTAAGGCCATAAACATCAAAAGTGTTCTTTGAATGATCATTATATACAATAACTAAGTCATAAGTTCGTAACTTCTGATTTAGTTCATGCACTTTTTTACTTAGTTGCCTGAGTTCTTTATCAATTTTAGCAATTTCTTTTTTAATATTTTCGATATTTGTTTCAGCAGCATATGAGGCTGACATGATGACCAAAGCGGTGAGTAAGATCGTATTTTTCATACTATTCTCCATGTTTATGTTGGTCGATTGAAAGCCGGTTTTGTATAACGCGCAAACTGTGCACGAAGAACCTTTAATAATGCTTTGTTCCGAATCACATCCATGTATGTTGTTAAATATTCTTCGATAAGATCGTTGATTGCGCTCTGTTGAGGGTTGCTAGAGCCAAGAGCCAAAAAACAGGCATCCTTCGCATTTGATAGTTCATTTTCGAATTGAGCTTCATCAGTAATTGCACTAATATTAGCAATAGTATAAGTGGGATTTGGGCTGATTCTATGACAGTGAAGCTCTATTGAGTCGTTTCCACGGTCTATAACCCATATCTTCTTATTGCTTAAAGGCTGCCGTAAATCTTCTAACAGCTGACGATCTTCACGAAGTTCATTAACCAAGTAATCAATTTTTTGTTGTAATGTCATAGTATTCCATGCAATTTCCTCTGGTACCTGGGCGGCATGAACAGATAAAAAGAGAATAGATAGGCATAAAATGATATTTTTATTCATAAATGCTCCATTATTTTTACGAAATACGATTTTCATGAGGCAATTTTTTATATCGACTCAATTCTTTTTCTAATGTTTTTAATTTTTTTTGTTGCTTAAGCAATGTTGTATATGTTTGAAGATAATCAGTAACAAGTTCTATTGTTTTCCATTGCTCGAGAGGCCTTAGGTTAGATAGACATGATGCTATTTTAACATCAACTTCATATTCATCGGTAATAGTAATAGAAGTAGCTTGGGCGATAGGGCCACAAGACACTTCTATTGCGCCATTTTCGTGCATGCGCATAATAAAGATTTTCATGCTCATTAATTCTTGTCGTATTTTATTTAGTTCTTCATTATTTGTTTGAATATTCAATTTTAATAAAGTTATTTGCTGCTCTAGTGGAAGCCTTCTTTCTGCTGGTAATTCAGCAGCATATGATAATATTGTAGCGCTAAAGATGCTTAGTATAATCATATATTTCATATTAAATTCCCTATTTTGTATATTTATGTAGTCGGATGTCTTAAGGCCGGTTTAAATTGATTTAATTTTTGCCGCAGAATATTTAATGTTCTTTTTTCTAGACTTATCATTTTATAGATTCTTAAATACGCATCAATAAGATTGTCGGCAGCCCACTTTTGTTTGTTGTCAAAGTTATTGCACTCAAAACATACTGTCATTGCAGCTATTAATTCATCTCCGGTAAACTGATACCTGTTTTGGATAGTATAAGTGGGTTTTCTACTAATTTTACCGCAATGGAATTCTAATGAGCCATCTTTGCGACCTATAATCCATATTTTCATAGCGACCAACTCCTGCCATCTCTTTTCTAGTTCTTGGTTGAGTTCATGAATGTCATTGGTCAAGTAATCAATTTTCTCTTGCACCGTCATAGTTTCCCATGGATCTTCTGCAGGTCCTTGGGCGGCATATATAGATACAGCCGTAAGAAAAAAGCATAAAATGATATTTTGCTTCATAATAAAATCCCCCATCAAAAATTATTTTATGTGGTACGATGCCTTAAAGGCAGATTTTTATATTCATTTAATTGTTCACGAAGATGGTGTAATGCCATTTCTAGTTCAATTATTTCCAAGTAAGTAACTAAATAATCATCAATAAGTTTACGCGCCTCATCCTTATCATAATCGTTAAAGTTATTAACATCAAAACAGATTGTTTTTGCATATACTATGTCGTTCTCTGTAAACTGCTGTGGAATGGTATAGATATGATTGTTTACTCTACTGCAATAGAACTCCAAAGTTCCATTTTTAGGCATTATCCATATTTTCATTGCAACTAAATTATCATGTATGACTTCTAATTCTCGATGAAGTCGGTTGATTTGGTTAGTTAAGATATTAATTTTTTGTTCTAAAGTTATACTTCTGGGTGCATTGCGCATTTCGGCGGCATGTAGAGAAAAAATTACGATAAACAAACATACAACTATACTGCGTTTCATATATTCTCCATTACTTAAAAAGATTATGTATTTGGATGCCATAAGGATTTTTTATATCGCTTTAAATCAGCAAGAGTATTTTCCGCTTTTTCTATCGATTGACGCGTTATTATATATCTATTAATAAGATGCAATGCAATAGCCCTTTTCTTATCAGTGAATTTATTATTCTCAAAGCACTGCTTTATCACTTGTGTCAGGGTGTCATAATCAGGATTATGTATATCGGTAATCGTATATACTGGCTTACTATTGACCTTGCCGCAATACATTTCTACCTTGTCATTTTTATTAATTATCATCCATATTTTCATTGTGCTTAATTCAGACCGTGTTTTATCTAATGTCTGATTTAGGTCGCGAATAATTTGGGCATGCAATTCAACATCGTCTTCTAAGGTTAGATATTCCGGTTGCTCTGCGGCATGCATAGATACAATAGCAACAAATAGAAAGACTATTTTTTTCATGGTATATTTCCCCCATTAAGACTATGAATTCATTTTTTAGTATAATGAAGAGAATTGGCAAAAATCTACAAATAGTATTTAATAATGTATTGTTCTTGGTATAGAAGGATTAATTTGTGCGGTAATTTGCCGCGCGTTAAAGCATTCTGTTTGATTGGCAAGATCTGCGGGACTTATGTGTGGATAAGGTCCTACAAGAGTTACGATATCATCCAATTTTGCATTAGGAATTTCCGTTATATCAAGAGTGGTCGCATTCATAGCAATAGTGCCAATAATAGAGGCATAATAGCCATTGATATAGGCTACTCCTTTATTGCTCAGTCGCTTATCATATCCATCGTAGTAACCGACTGGTATGATCGCTATTTTCATGTCCTTGTCCGTTTGCATAGTGCGATTATAGCCAATAAAATTGCCTGAGCGTACTGTCTTTATATGTATTATTTTTGTTTTCCATTGCAGGGCGGGTGTTAATGCAATAGGATAGTTATTTTCATTGATCAATGCCTGATTGGCTTCTGATGGCCAAATGCCATAAGTCCCGGCACCTAAGCGAAAAAAATTCACGCGTTCATGAGAAAGTGCAGTTGTTGCGGCAGTATTTGAATAGTGACGCAAAGGAATAATAAAACCTGCCTGCTCAATGTCCGTAAGAAGTGTATTAAAAGTCTGTTCTTGTGCATGAGTAAAGGTTAAATCGCTGCTATTAGATTCTGCAAAGTGTGTATATATCCCCATAACAGTGAGCATAGGCAATGCTTTAATAAATTGTAGGAGATGGACAACTTCTTCTCTTGCAAAGCCAAAGCGAGAAAGCCCGGTATCGACTTTTATATGAATATTTATTTTTTTTTGCAGCGTTGTGCAGATAGCCTGTAACTGTTCTAAAATATCTTTATCAGTCACCATGATTTCACAATCATAATAAGCAGCAGCTATAAGGTTGTCGCGCGCAGGAGAAACAAGTAATATTTTTTTGATAATGCCTGCTTGGCGTAGAGTCACTGCTTCAGATACATGTGCCACGAGCAAATAATCAACTCCCGCATGTTCTTGGCATACTTGGGCCACCTGAAGTAGGCCGTGTCCATACGCATTACTTTTTATGACAATACCAAGTACTTTGTCTTGTCCTATAAATTGTTTGAATTGAGTAATATTATCACGTATGGCATAACAGCTAATTTCTACCCAGCTGCTTGGGGTGAGAATAGATGTAGCAGTTTCTTCTGATGAGCCAGGAAATGTTGTGAAGTTTGTATTAAAGTGAGAAGAATGATTCATAGCAGCTCCCATGGGTGATGTTCAATAGCGCAATTCTAGCAGCATTTTAAAAAGAGATGAAGTGTGTTACTATTGCATTAATTAAACTTTTTAATAATAGGTAATTATGCAAACCAAGAAAACAGTAAAACAAGAAGGCGAGCTGATTTATGGCATTAATCCCGTCATTGAATTGCTCAAGGCAAAAAAACGCCCATTAATTACGTTATATACAACCAAACCGACACCAAAATCATGGGATCGCATAGAAAAATTGCTCGAGGGCAAGCGTGTAAACATTCAATACATAACGCGTGATGCTCTTGCTAAGTTGGCGAATACAACTGACCATCAGGGTGTAGTGGCCTGGGCAAAGCCATTTGTATACCGCAAAAAATTCTTTGAACCAACAAAGCACAAGCATCTAGTATTACTTGATGGCATTCAAGATACGCGTAATTTGGGAGCTATTTTACGCTCAACTTATTGCACTAATTTTGATGGCGTTATTCTATTACAAAAAGGTGCAGCACCATTAAATGCAGCAGCATTAAAAGCGTCGGCCGGATTGGCAGAGCATTTAGACATTTATGTAACGGCATCTGCAGCTACCGCATTACAGGAGCTAAAACATGCAGGGTATAAGATCTATACCGCGGCATTTAAGGGTGAAAACGTAACTAAAACTTCTTTTGTTGATCCGCTGTGCATAGTTATTGGTAGTGAAGGCACTGGAATATCGCCGGTATTATTAAAAGCGGGCATTCAAATTACGTTGCCACAAAAACAAGGACAAGATATCTCATACAATGCATCAGTGGCAGCAGGAATTCTTCTTTTTTTAGTGGGAACACAGAAAAATAGTATTTAAAAGAGTTTATATGAAGCATACATTTGTCTTTATCTGGTCAATAATAGTCACCGTCATTGCAACCGCAATTATGAGTTATATTTGCATGGCGACGCCTATAGGCCCATGGGCCGAGCCGACAATACTTTTGTTGGGAAGCTTATTAATACGCTTTGTTTATAAAACTGTGTCAGATCGTGTTGCTGCTTTGGGCTTGAGTACCGCTGCAGCAGGCATGGGTGGCATTATTGCAACGGCGTGTGCATTTTCATTCCCAACACTCTATTTTTTACAACCGGTGCTATTTAATGCGTGGCTTGCTCAGCCAATTTATTTTTGTACCATTATGGCTGCCTTAGTGATTACCGCGAGTGCATTGGGTTTATTGGTGGCACATGTTGTGGAGCCTACGGTGTTATCTTCAGAATCAATGCCGTTCTCTATCGGGCAGCTATCGCACAAAATGATTGTTGCTCAAAATCAGATAAAAAAATCATATGAGCTCTTTGCCGGCATGGGTGTGAGTGGTATTCTGGTAGCGATACAAACGTTATTTAAAAGCATACCGCAGGCCATTACTATTATTCCCCGCATGGATATTGGGGCGATGCATATCGCGCGTGTTACCTGCAAACTCACCACATTGCCTATTTTTGTGGCGATAGGATTTATCACCGGAAAAATACTTACTATTCCTTTGTTAGTTGGTGTTTTTTCTAAATATCTTATTCTTGAGCCACTGCATACTTTTGCTTTTGCGCATATAACTAATGACAACTTTTTATTGGCATTTTTCTCGGGCATGGTGTTGCAGGGTGCATTGCTGAGCTTTGTAGATGTTCCTGCATTATTAATGCGTGCATACAAAGCAGTGCATAAAAAAGTGGGCACTTTTAGCATTCAAACCAATACAATGCAGCAAATTGCTTGGTATGCACCGATCTGTATAGCTGTATTGCTCATACCATTTTTTGCCTATTTTGGCTTTTCTCTGCTCGCGCAGTTGTACATTCTTATTGGTACCATCATTTGCATTTATCAACTCATTATTATCGCAGGCAAAATTGGTTTAGCACCGCTGGGCCGTTTTGCCACCTTTGTCATGGTGCCGGGCTTATTATTTTTTGGATTCAACGGAATACAGGCGACCATAGTTGCAACATTTGTTGAAGTTTCTGGCGGTGTTGCTGTTGATGCCCTCTTTGGACGTAAAATGGGCCAACTAGCCGCGATAGATAGACGCTATATAGTCTGGTTTCAAATGCTGGGTGTTGTTGTTGCAGCATTGAGCATTGGTGCCATTTTTATTATGTTAATTTCTCATCTGGGCTTGCAAACGCCGGAGCTTTTTGCTCAACGTGCACAATCACGGGCCGTGTTAATAAACGCCTATTCATTTGATTATTATGTCATGGCATGCGGAGCATTGTTTGCCTTTGCACTCAAATATTTCAAAATCAATTCTGTTCTTGTGCTTGGCGGGTTGGCAATGTCAGTAGATGTCTCACTCTTGTTGGTACTTGGCGGTGTTATGGCAATGTGTGTAAAAGATCCTGAAGAATATTATTCATTCTGGTCAGGAGTCTTCTCCGCGTCATCATTGTGGATGGTATTGAAGACATTGTTCTAAGAAATAAGTTAATGTAAGTTCAACATCAAGTGATAGGACTTTAAAAGCACTGCAACAAATAATTTTATAATGGAGTTGTTTCTTGCATAGCTGCCATATAGTTGCGGACAAAGCTTCTCAAATGCCCGAGATGTGGAACTTCTTTGCACAAAGCATCTTTTTTCTCTTGTTTGATATCTCTCTTAATTTTTTTAAAGAGAATGGCTTCTTTTGTTTGGTATTCTGCCCATTTTACTTTATCAACAGTATTAAAATCAAAAAATTTGATACCGCTTTCCGGATTAAGACCGCCATGTTTATCAGTGGTCATAGCAAGTATAAACTGAGTTTGATCAAAAATAGCTACTTTTTTAGGATCATTTTGCAATGTTTCCATAATAAGATTTATATCTTCAGTTTCTCCTATACCTTCTATGGCAGCAGTACGTTTATATCCGCCCGGCTTTACGATTCTTACGCAATCTTTTACTTTATCTTTTGGCACCGCAATAAGAAGAGCATTGCCATGTTTACTAAGAGCCGCATGTTCTTGTGATAGTTGATCCAGTTCCGGTTGATATTTTGTATGCAAATGGCCGCAATCAAGATAATCAAAAATATCTTTGAGAGTAAATTTAATATGACTATTAATATTGTTATTTTCACTTATATACTTAGCAGAATTACTGCCTGCCCATGTTGCATTGTAAAATAAGCCTGCATTCATGAAAAGTGTTCGTTCTCGTTCTGTATCAGGAACATTCCATGCGCTGTCCGTATTTATTCCTTGTGTGATAATTTTTATTCTTAATGCATCTTCTTCATGCAAAGCATCTGATGGTATTGGTTTTTTTACGTGAGCAAAAATAAAATCGGATAGCGGTGTATTATTAATTACTGACCATAATCTGGTGTACCATGATTCCTGTAATTGATATTCCCAGCGCTGACCATGTATAAAGGTATAATATTTCGATTTAAGTTTCTCTTCTTGTTTTATTACGGCCAAAGTTACGGGTGCAATAGTTTCTGGGGATATAATCATAGGTTGGTGATCGTAATCGGAAGATATTTTGTCTTTCAACATGGCATGGAATTGTGCAAGGTGTTTTATTGTTGCCGAGTTAGATGTATCGGAAAAAATTGATTCATCACCCGATTTTGCTACGTATATCAATCGTTTTGCTAATAAATCACATGATTCATCAATGAGGCTTGATGTAAGATAATTGCGAAAGTTTTGGTTGCATAGTTTGTCTTTAGGAAAAAGCTCGAGTAGTGCAGTCGGCACAGTTGAAATATCAGTGTCGTTGTATTGTTTACTAAGCTGCTCTTCAATTTTTTTTAGTAATTGTGGTACTTCACTTAATAGGGTATAAGCATCAATTTTTGTGACCCAGTTAGAGGCATTCTTTGCCAATTTTTCGACAAGCATATCATTTTGTTTGCACGAATCTATATAAAAGCTCATGCCAAACACAGGACATAGTCTTTCAATATTGTCTGCGAGAATTGCTACTACTGCGCTGTCTTTGTTAACTGTTTGAATTTGTAAGAGTAAGTGATAAATACGCGTATGATTTGGGTAGGCCAAGAGATTCGAGATATTGTCAGCGCGTAGTTTTATAATTTCTTCTATTGCCCATTCAGGATTTTTTTTGAAAAAATCATCAATATCCCGCCTTAATGTTGAATCGACATTATTCTTTTTCCGCCACCATAAGAATCTTTCTTGTGCAATGAGCGTGTTAAGTAATTCTAGAATCCCTTTTGATTTAAACTCAGTATCTCTTGTTTGGAAGGCCTCTTGCTGCACATTATCAGCTGCGGTCATTTTGTCCAATAGGTCGTCTGTAAAATCTAAAGACTTTATTGTTTTTGACTTGCTCTCCTGCTGTTGCAGAGCCTGCATAGGATGTAAGAATAAAAATACTAAAAAAGCTGTTAAAATCTTTGTAAATATTATTTTCAAAGTAAAACCTCAAAACATATGTTAGAAACTTGTTTCTCAATGATTTGTATATTCTATTATAAATGTTTTCAATGATATTGCAACGAATCAGTCATTGAATTGTTTCAATTATGATTTATTCAGAGTGGTAAAAAGGGCAAAAAGGGCAAATTATTTAATGGAGATAAAAAATTTCCAGTCTTGCAGAAAAATAATTTTTTACTTTAACTTTTATCATTGAACAAAAATTTACAACCAGCCGCACATAAATCACAAATTAATTTCAATTATTGACTACTGAAGGCAAAAAAAGCTAAAAAGAAATAAGGATTATATCCTCCTTCGCTCATATAGAGCTACGGCGGGATAAAACTATTCTTATATCCACAAGGGGTGGGATAATGTTTTTGGGGACAAAGCGCATTTTTGCATGTATTGGCATGAGCACACTATTGATTGCAAGCTTTTGCTTGTATCGCTCTATGCAGTCGGCGGTGTATACCGTCATTGTCGATAATGCATTTTCTGCTGACATGAGTGCGCAATTGTCAGATTATGTTACACATCATGCCGATATGTCTACCCAACTTCTTTGTAATCAACTAAAAAAACAATTTGCGGCAATAAAAGAGTGCTCTGCACGCCTGTATGCCGACGGTACTTGTGCATTAGCAATTGTGGCAAAAAAGCCACTGATAAAACTCTCTTCAGATATTGTGTTAACTCATGAAGGGACAAGCACCGAGCTTGCATTATGGAATGCAAAAGCGGTAGCTGATTTAGCTACTATCACCATAAAACAATCTTTCGCAGAATCAGATGGAAAAGCATTGGCAGCTTACATCAAAAGTATGCCTCCTCATTATTTTCAACATTATGATATCTGTTGGAACAACAAGCATGAAATCTCTTTTTACGACAAAGAACGCAAAATATTCTTTTTAAGCGATATAACTACCATGCCTGACGATAGTTTCTGCCAATCACTCAATGAAATTATAAGCGGCATGGAGATTGTGAAAAATAAGAAACAAAAACAATTAGTTGCTGATATTCGTTTTGAGCGACAGCTCATTATATACGAAAAAAGGGGGGCATATCATGGCAACAGTATTTTCTAAAAAAATTATCGTTTCCATTGATGTGGGAACCACCAAAATTTCTGTGTTAGTTGCGCAAGTATTAGATGCAGGCAATTTTGAGATTATCGGTATTGGAAAATCACCATCTGACGGATTAAAAAAAGGCGTGGTGGCTGACATTGCCAAAACGGTACATTCAATAAAAAATGCGGTAAAAGAAGCAGAAATAATGGCCGGCATATCTATTGAATCGGCCAGCATAGGTATCTCTGGCGGCCATATTAACTCAATGAATTCTCATGGCGTGGTGCCATTAAAACATGGCAATGTAAAGCCATTTGATATTACCAATGTGCTTGCAGCAGCTCGCGCTGTTCCGGTACCGGATGGTCAACAGATTCTGCATGTATTGCCGCAATATTTTATTATAGATGGACATGATAGAGTGCAAGAGGCGCTCGGCATGCACGGCATTCGTCTTGAAGTGCAGGCGCATATTATTTTAGGCGGTATTGCATCAGTACAAAATTTAATTAAATGCTGTGAATTAGCAGGAATAAAAGTTACCGACATTATTTTAGAACAACTTGCCTCGGGCGATGCAGTGTTGAGTGATGATGAGCGCCAATTAGGTGTTGCCGTGCTTGATATTGGCGGCGGTACATCAGATTTAGCGCTGTATCAACAAGGTAATATTCGTCATACCATGGTATTGCCATTGGCCGGTAATCATTTTACCAATGACTTGGCAGTGGGAGTACGCACTACCTTGCGAGAAGCAGAGCGCATTAAAAAGCAGTTTGGTAATGTCTATTGCATAACACCCTCAGAAGGTGATGCACTAGAAGTTGAAGCAGTGCAGGGTAGCGATAAACATATTATTAGTGCCACTGATATGAATGCCATTTTACAAGCACGTGCGGCTGAAATTTTAATGTTGGTACAGCAAGAGATCACGAGCAAGCAGCTCCAACCATTTATGAGAACCGGTTTGGTATTAACCGGCGGCGGGGCATTGCTTAAAGGGATGAAAGAGTTAGGAGAACATATTTTTAAAGTTCCGGTACGTATTGGTGCGCCACGCGTTTCATATCAATTACCGGAATTATTGGATAGTCCTATTTTTGCAACGGGTTATGGTCTTTTAATTAATACGTTACGCAGAGATCAAGAAGGTGGTATGGATAGCTTAAACGGTCCATTGGTAAAACGTATTTTTACGCGCATGAAATCATGGGTTTCCGATTTCTTTTAGATTGTTATAAAGGAGAGAAAAATGATCGAGTTCCTACAAGAGGTTGAAAAGCCGATTGCAAAGATTATGGTAATTGGCATTGGCGGTGCGGGTGGAAACACCGTGAATAGTATTATTGAATCAAAATATGAATATATTGAATGCATGGTTGCTAATACTGATTCTCAAGCATTGGAGCTGTCACGCGCATTTCATAAAATTCAGCTCGGGGTGAAATCAAGCAAAGGGCTTGGTGCCGGCGCTAATCCTGAGGTTGGCAGACGCGCTGCAGAAGAAGATATTGATAAAGTAATGGAACTCGCCAAAGATGCTGATATCGTCTTTGTAACGGGCGGTATGGGCGGTGGAACCGGGTCAGGTGCGTTGCCGGTAATTGCTCGTGCATTAAAAGAAGCAGGAGTACTCACCATCGCGGTTGTGACCAAGCCATTCTCATTCGAAGGCAAACGTCGTAGCATCATAGCGCAAGAAGCAATCGAAGAATTGAAAAAAAATGTAGATACGCTCATTGTTATTCCTAATCAAAAGCTACTTGATGCCGTTGACCAAAAAGTTTCTATGATAGATGCTTTTGCCATGATTAACGAAGTATTGAGTCATTGCGTAAAAGGTATCTCTGATATCATCACCAAACCGGGCCATATCAACGTTGATTTTGCAGACGTAAAAACAGTAATGCAAGGTCGTGGTATTGCCGTAATGGGCACCGGACGTGCATCGGGCCTTGATCGTGCAGAACAAGCAGCTATGAATGCAATTACCTCACCATTGCTTGAGAACATGAGCATTCAGGGTGCACAAGGTATTTTGCTTAACATTACCGGTGGTGCAGATTTAGGATTGCATGAGATTAGCAAGATTGCATCTATTATGCATGAACAAGCGCATCAAAACGCACACATTATCATTGGCGCAGTTATTGATGAATCTATGCAGAATGATATCTGTGTAACCATCATAGCAACCGGCTTTGAACAACTGAAAAAAGAAGTAGAATATACTGATGTTAAAGCCAAAGGTGCAATACGCCTTGACGATGTAATTCACAAAACAGGCTCATCTGATGTGCAAATGGCAAAACAGGTAAATCAAGAAGAAGCAGCGCATAGAGATAATCAGAATAGATCATCTTTGGATTTGAATGATCTTGATGTGCCTACTTTTTTACGCAAAGAAATATCACGTCAATAAAATATAATGCCCGATGCTTATGCGTGTCGGGCATTTTTATTATCTACTTTTTATCACGTAATCTAGAGAAAAGGCGATTTGGGACTATAATAAAGTACACCCACTGCTCGATGCTTGTTTGGGCATGTCATCATCATATTCAGTTGCATCTACATCTTCATATCCTACCGACCTAGCTTGTTTATCGACAACAGATATAGTAAGGTCATGCTCCCATGTCTTGGGCCATTTCATATTTTCCCAACCACCATTGGTCCTATAATGTTCGACTATCGTCGAACTTCCGGTGATTTTTATTTCTTTGTTGGCAGATAAAGCGCCCAAGAGTTGCGATAAAGTGGTTGAATCAATGGGAGCCGATTCAGGATTTTCTGTTTTTCTGGTTTTTTTACTTGGAGCAGTGTCCATACCATGCATTGAGCTTGTCAATAATAGCGAAGAAATAAATAAACTCTTAATGTTCATCTAACTACTCCTAAAGATTTTTACTTGCTATATTTGTCGCTTAACAGGCTAATAATATTTTCTGCAAATTCGCGTGCGGCGGCAGGGCCAACAGCGGTAATTATTTTGCCATCAACGACGACGTCGCTGAGTTTGTGATTAACACCATATTCTTTGTAGATGGCTTCTAGCTCTTTGTCTTCATTCCAGCCGGTGGCTTTTTTACCTTTTAAAATGCCTGATTTTGCAAGAATGCGCGTAGAAAGACAGATGGCAGCGACAATAATTTTTTCATCATAGGCTTTTTTGAGAACATCATAGCTTTTTTTATTATCAAGATGTTCTAAGGCACCAGAACCACCGATAAAGACAATGGCATCATAATCTGTTGGGTCAAAGGCATCGATCAAAAGGTCAACATGCGTTGTAGAGCCATCGGTTGCGGTTGCTGTCCCGGGAGTATCGCTTGCGGTAAGTACAGTGAACCCTGCTTGTTCAATAAGATGTTTGGAAACCTGATATTCTATGGGTTGATAATCTCTACTTGCGACAACAAAAACAACTTGTCTTTCGGCCATATAAACCCTTTAACTTTCCTGGTGATCACAAATGCCTATTTTGATGCAGCATAAAGGGTGTTAGCCTGATTGTCAATTATATGGCTTATTTTCAACGATGGATATTCTATGTTTTTCGCTTTATTTTCAATTGTTTTGTCCACTTGTATCTCTACAAATTCATGAGCATTGAGAGCAATCGTCACCGATTTTTTATATATCGTGTGCCAGTGGCACTCTGTACGCTTGGCGGTCTCTTTTAAGGCAAAGAATGCGCGCCAAAACTTTTTGTTCGGTGAACCTTGCCACCATGAGAGATAGATATTTTTTACCGTTGTTTTCTCCAGCAAATACTGTAACGTCGCGAATGTTGTTTGTCCGGGAGCAGTAATAATCAAATGATCTATGGTTCTACTGCCCGTTGCTTTTATAAGTTCTGGCAGCAAACTGTAATCTATAGTCGAAGAAGTTGATTTTATGCCGCTTGATGCCCGATCATCGATAAGAATAAGTTGATTGTGTTTGCGCAAACAGTGCCATGCACCATGCCCTGATTGAATAGAAAAGGTATGATTTCTTTGTGTATTGCCTATATGACTTATCAAGTAAATGGCTGAGATAAAAAGCAAAAAGAGACCTATGCGACGATTTTGGTCAATGCTAAAACGCAAGCAAATAATGATAAAAGGAATAACAAGAATAACGAGCAGTAGCCCTATGGGCAATGTAGGAAAGCCAAAGAGCCATTCGCGCTGGCCATAATGCATGCAAAAAAGCCATGCGGAAGATATCTTTTCTAATAAGAAAATAAGCGCACCCTGTGGAATGTGCAGTAGTTCAGAGAAAAAAATGAGTGATGCCAACAGGAGGAAGACTGTTAGAAAAGGCATGAAAATAAGATTGCCCACAATTGATGCAGCCGATAATGGCATACCCCAACCAATTAAAATAGGCAAACTTACGCAAGTAAGAAAAAGTTGCAGATCAATAAAATTAATTAACCACTTTTGTGCGCGTGCAACTGTTGAAGTAGTAATCATAGAGAATTATATTTTTTGATCCGCAATCGTAATTTATTTAGCAAATACCATATACATGGCGATAGAGCCCGCAACAGCAGCATTCAAGCTCTCAATCTTGCCCGGCATAGACAGGGTAATTTCTTGATCGCATGCAACTAAGAGGTCGTGCGGAATACCATGTGCTTCGTTACCGACAACAAGTAAGCAATCTTTTCTGCTAGCAGATTCGACCGATGCCCCGCCTTCTACAACTAATGCATTGAGTTTAAGCTCACCTTTCTGCTCAAGCAATTCTTCAGTCGTACAGCGGAAGATTTTTACCGCGCCCAGTGCGCCGGCAGTTGCTTGTACAACTTTAGGGCTCCAGACATCAGCACCTTCGATAGTTACCACGTTGCGTGCGCCAAGGGCAGCAGCAGAGCGGATCAAAGTGCCCATGTTACCCGGGTCGGCAATGTGTGCCAATACTACGCCGGCACCAAGATCTGCTAAATCAGCAGGCTTTGGTATAGCGAATACTGCCATAATACCGCTTGGTGTTACGCTGGTACTAATTTTTTCCATTACTTTTGCAGACACTGCTACAATGCGATCTTCATCGTTTACCATAAGTTTTGCTTGGTCAAGCATGGCATGGGTCGCATACAAACGAGAAAGCTTTAAGGAGCTCTCAAGCAACGTTTGGCACACTCGTATGCCCTCAGCGATAAATTGATTGTGCTGAGCGCGGCCTTTTGCGCTGTGTAGACTGGTAATATATTTAACGTCAGGGTTAATAAGTGATGTAATTGATTTCATTTAAATTCTGTCCTCCAAAATAGCATTTCGATATTGTTTCATTAATTGCACCATAAAATGAAGATTGTGTATGGTTGCCAAGGTATAACCGGTCATCTCATTTGCTTTGAACAAATGGTGAATATAGGCCAGCGTATATTTTTGGCAGACCATGCAGGTACATTCTTTATCTATAGGGCCAAAATTTTCTTTGTTACTTGCTTGTAAAATTTTTTTTGTGCCTGCAAATGTAAAGAGCAAGCCATGGCGTGCGCAGCGGGTAGGGTGCGAGCTATCAAAAGTATCAATTCCCTGGCTAATGCAATATTCCAGCGATGCTAAATCACCAATACCCAATAAATGATTTGGTTTATCAGTAGGCAATTGTGGCATGGTATAGGCAAGCAGATCAAACATCTCTTGTCTGGTTTTGCCCAAAGAGCCGCCAATTGCAAAGCCGTCAAATGGTAGCGAGGTAAGATATTTGCAACTCTCGGTGCGCATTTTTTGATCAACACCACCATGAATTACTGCATACATTGCTTGATTGTTTGGCGATGCCAAATGCGCATCTAGCGATCGCTTTTCCCAGCGGTGTGTACGCTCAAGCGAAGCTTTAAGTTTTTTTTCATCTATATGATACGGCGGTAGCTCATCAAAAGGGATAATAATATCGGCACCAAGATCTTTTTGTGCAGCAATAGATGTTTCGGGCGTGAGTAATATTTTTTGCCCGTCACGGTATGAGCGGAAGAGTACACCTTCCTCGTTAATTTTTAAGACAGAATTATCCATCTTTTTCTGACCGCGACTTTTTAATTCATCTTTTACGCCGCCATAAGCAAGGCTAAATACTTGGAATCCGCCCGAGTCAGTAATAATAGGGCCAGTGCGATTAATAAAGGTATGCAGTCCGCCAGCTTTTTTAACTGTTTCGGTCCCCGGTTGCAGCATGAGGTGATAGGTGTTGCAGAACATAAGCTGTAAGCCAATGTCATTCACTGTTTGGCTATCGATCGCCTTAAGGGTTGCATTGGTACCTACACCCACAAAATTAGGGGTATCAATAATGCCATGCGGGGTATGAATTCTACCCACGCGAGCACGTGATTTTTTTGATTGATGAATAAGTTCAAAGCGAAATGGTTGGTTCATATAAGAATAGTGCCTGGTTAATATGATCTACTATTCTTATATCATAGCAGAAATTAAAAATGCTTAAAGCAGATAATTAACGCGTTTGTTACTTTTGGGTGCGCATATCTTTAATAGGTTTATTCAATTGGACTATGGCGCTTTCCCGATAGTTTAAAGCTTTTCATAGTTTTGGTTTGAGATAGGCCCACTTTTTGACCCATGCATCATGCAAACTCTTTGCATCAGGATGATTTTTGTGCATATAAGTTCCCGTGCCTGTTTGTATCCATGGATTCGGGCGCAGATACAAATATGCATTGTAGATTTGCCCAGGCACCCATAGAAGAGCGGAGATGCCAAAAGAAAGGATAGATATGCTTGGGATAAAGCGCCATAATTTCTTTTGGCTAGATTGTTTATGGGTATCATGTGATGTGAAAGGAAAGTGCTTTGCGATGCATGCTGATTCCTGTTTTATCCACTTATTATAAAAGCGAGGATCTTGTTGTTCTATGTACGTAAGGTCAGCATTTACTTTTTTTCGTTGTTCGACTTTTTTTGTGTTTTGGTTTTGGTCAGAGTTTTCATCAAGCGCTGCTTTTTCTTCGTCAGATAAGCACCATCCCTCGCATGGTCTTTGCCTTAGGTGATTACGTAGCTCTGTTATACTTTTATTGGTACCCGGGTGATAGTCTTTTACCAGAGGTACGTTGGATCTTTTTTTTTCTGTATAGTAGATGGTTGTTTCTGAATTATTGGATACATCAGTTATAGTATTTGCATGTTCGCTTGTTGTTATAGCAAGTGGCGTGGCACATAAGATGAGTAAAAAAATGATTGATCTCATTTTCATAAAAACTCCCATTAAATTAAGTTAGCTATTAGAGCTACAAGTCAATAATATTTGTCTATGTAAAAATGTCAATTTGCAACATTTACAAAATCAATGACCATTGCTTGTTTTGGTGATAAGATATATCAATATAACACGCATTTTTATAACACGCATTTTTTAGGATTTTCTTATCAATGAGCACAGGCAAATTATCTTTAAAATCAGCTATTTTAATTAATATCAATATTATGATTGGAGCGGGTATTTTTATTAATACCGTTGAATTGGCTAAGCGTGCCGGCTTTTTAAGTTGTTTTACTTATGCTTTCGTGGGCTTGCTGATGCTACCGCTCATCATTTGTGTAGCATCTATGGTGCGCTTGTATCCAAGTGGTGGTTTTTATGTCTATGCAGCCAATGAGATTCATCCGTTTGCCGGCTTTGTAAGTGCATGGAGCTATTTTATAGGTAAGCTAGGCACAGCAATACTTTTGGTGCACACGGCATTATCTCTGTGTCAACAAGTTATTCCTATGTTGGCTGCGTGCAATATTTTTATTTTGGATATATGCATTGTGTCTCTATTTATGTTGCTTAATATGTTTAATATGCAAACGGGGCGTGCTATTCAGGGTTGGCTTACGGTTATTAAAATTGTTCCTATTGTTTTTGTGATTTTGGCGGGGCTCTATTGCATGAATCCGGGCAATTTAGTAGTGCCGACAACATGGATTACCGGATTCTGGTCATCAATTCCATTGGTTATTTATGCATTTTTGGGCTTTGAAGCAACAGCATCGCTCAGCTCTCGCATAGAAAATGCACAGATTAATGGGCCGCGCGCTATTTTTATCTCTTATGCGAGCGTTATTGGTTTGTATGTGTTGTACCAATTCTTATTTGTTGCTGCTACTGGGCCGGCATTAATGGTGCAATCAAGCTATCTTGGGGCATTCCCAATATTATTGCATTCATTATTTGCTAATTCGGCTGTATCGTTCACCTTTTTGCATGGATTGCTCAATCTGTTTATCGCTGCATCTGCTCTGGGCGGTAGTTATGGTATTTTATACAGCAATAGCTGGAATTTATATACATTGGCAGAGCACAAGCACGTTATCGCATCGCGCGTATTTTCACGTTTAAATGTGCACCACATCCCATTCGCAGCCGTGTTGGCAGAAGGTGCGATTATGCTCTTTTATTTATACATAAGTGCCGGCAAACAGCTGCCATTGCAATTAACCAGCGTTATTGGATCTATTGTGGCCTACACATTGACGGTAGTGGCATTATTGTGCGCACGTTATACCAAAAAAACAACCGTGCCATTTTGGCTTATTATCTTTGCCTTATGCAATTGTTTATTGTTACTTTTCAGCTGTGTGCGTAATTTTTCAGTTACTGCGCTACTACCGATGCTTGGTTTCTTGAGTTTGTTTTTTGCAGGCGCGATCGCCTATTTTCTTAATAAAAAATAATAAAAGCAGCCAAGGCTGATAATAAGAATGAGCAAATTCCGAATATCAAAGTCACTTTAGTCTCAGGCCAACCGGAGAGTTCAAAATGATGATGAATAGGCGCTATCTTGAAAATACGCTTCCCGTATCTCTTGTACCAGAAAACCTGCAACATTACCGAGACTGTTTCAAGCACTAATACGCCGCCGGCAATAGGAATCAGTAGCTCTTGCTTGGTCATAAGAGCCAATGTCGCATAAAATGAGCCCAGCGCCAATGAGCCGACATCGCCCATAAATACTTTTGCCGGGTATTTGTTATACCATAAGAATCCAAGCAATGCCCCGATGAGAGCAAGTGTAACGAGTGCGATGGGGCTATTTTCTATTGCTGTTAACATATGGTGTTCGCGTACGCAAAAATATGTTGCGCTGCAGAGAGCAAGCGGCCCAAAAAGCATCAGATTAGGTAATAGCGCTGTTGCAGCAAGTCCATCAAGCCCATCAGTTAAATTTACTGCATTGCATACTGCTACGATAACAAACGTTGCCCACGGGATATATAATGGTCCAAGCGGAATGGCCCAGTGGAATAATGGGATGTTTAAAGTAGTTGGGATATGGAGCCAAAAAACAAGGGAGAGCGCGACAATAAGGGCGGCGCCCCATTGTAGAATAAATTTTGCCCGGGCAGAAATACCCTTTAAAAAGACGAGTTTGTTCCAATCATCTATGAAGCCAATTAAGCCAAAAATCAACAGAGAAGAAAGAAGGGTAAGTGCGGCGGGGTTGTACAAGACCGGCCACGTCATAAAGGCGCCAAGCAAGGTTGCCACTATGATAAAAATACCGCCCATAGTGGGAGTAAGGTTTTTTTCTTGATGTTGCTGGGGGGTATATTCGCGAACCCTACCCCTAAAAAGAGCGGGAATATAGGTAATAAATAAAAAACCCAAAATGAGGGAGCCCAGGATAGAAACAAAAAAAGGTAATAAAAAGGTAAAAAGGGTCGCAAACATGAGATTCCTTCTGTTATTCTTAATAATGTCGAGAGTTGAAGTATGGGTAGAATAACCCAAAGAAGGATTAAATCAATCCGCCCATAGGGGGTACTTTTGACATTAAATGCTAATGCTTTACACTGGTAATTGTCTAGGTGGATATTTCATAAGGAAACCACCGATTTTAAATGGGTTGTTGTTTTTACTAAAGATATACGTTGAGAAAATTCTCATCAATGATCAACCCACAATTAAATATGAAATTAAACATAGGAGCATAACTATGGAATTTAAAAAGAAAATTACGTTATCATTGTCACTTTTATTGTGTACCGGTAGCATTACCTTTGTTAATGCAACACCTAACTGCGCAGAAGTGACAGAAAAAAATGATGTACAGTTTCTTGAAACACTTTCATCTGAAATAAAAAAAATTATTGATGATAATACTAAAGTCGTCGATAGGTTAAAAGATGAAAAAGATACGACTCCTTTATCTGTACACGTTGCATTTATGGATGAGCAATTAGATATCTTGAATAAGATTATTGCTTCATTAAAAGAGAGATTGGCTCAGCATAAAGATCCATTTTCAATGCAATATAGGGCATTAAAGTTGAATGATTATCTTCCTATTTTATATATGAAAATTCAGAAAGTTTCTGAATCTATGAAAAAACTTATGAAAACACAAACCGATGTTAAGGTATTGCCGAAATTATTCGTGCAATTAGTACTGAATGATTTATTGCGTTTTCTAAAGAGTGTTGAGGGATTTCTCATCAAAGATCAAACTGCCAACATATGAAATAAACATAGGAGTATAACTATGGAATTTAAAAAGAAAATTACTTTATCATTATCACTTTTATTGTGTGCCGGTAGCATTACCTTTGTTAATGCAACACCTAACTGCGCAGAAGTGACCGCTGAACAATCTGATATTCAGTATCTTGAAATACTTTCATCTGAAATAAAAAAATTTATTGATGATGTTACTATGATTATCAATAGGTTGAAAGATGAAAAAGATACTACGCCATTTTCTCAGCTTGTTACTTCTATGAATATGCAATTAGAGACATTGCATAAAATGTTTGTTACTCCATTAAAAGAGAGATTGGCTCAGCATAAGGATCAGTCTTCAACGCAATATAAGGCATTAAAAGCGGCTGATAATCTACTTGCTATTTTATATACGCAATTCCAAAAAGTTTCTAAAGTTATGAAAGACCCGGCAAATAAACAAACCGGTGTTAAGATGGCGACAGCCCTTAAAAATCAATTAGATGCATTCTTTGGTCAGTATGCAACACTGGATAAGGAAATGGCTGAATTGCATAGATGTTTAGCGATATTGCAATTAGATAATTTAGTAAAAGAGATCGCTGTAGTGCGTGCAATGTTCCAAGAAGCTAAAGAGGGTAACGCCAAGCCGTTGCCAAAGGATCAGCAGGCAAAAATTGCTACTATGCTGCAAAAGAAATTAAAGAAATAAAAAAAAGAATGAAGGGGAGGCAAACAAGCCTCCCTTTTTTAATACATACAAAGAATATATGGATACAACACGTGATTTTGATGTAATTGTAGTCGGTGGTGGTCATGCGGGTCTTGAAGCTGCACACGCGGCAGCGCGCATGGGATCAAAAACGCTTCTGATTACACTGAATGTAGATAAAGTTGGCCTAATGCCGTGCAACCCTTCTGTGGGTGGTGTGGGTAAAGGACATATAGTCTATGAAATAAGTGCCATGGGCGGCCTTATGCCCAAACTTTGCACGCAAACCTATCTGCAAGCCCGTATGCTTAATACAAAAAAGGGGCTGGCTGTACAAGGTTTACGCTTACAAATTGATAAATACGCTTATAATACACTCGCTAAACAAGTATTAGATAAGACAGAAAATCTTACGCTGCTTAATGGTACTGTTGATGAGGTTATCCTTGATGAAAATCACAACGTACGCGGCATACTAGCCAGCGATAACACTACGTATCTTGCGCCAACAGTAATTTTAACCACCGGTACTTTTTTAAATGGTCTCGTGCACATTGGTAAAACCAACTTTAGTGCCGGGCGCCAGGATGAAGAAGCTGATCGATCATTGTCTGCATTTTTGCGTAAAGCAGGGCTGCGCTTGGGGCGTTTAAAAACCGGTACTCCGCCACGCTTGCTCAAAGAAAGCATCGATTTCTCAAAGTTGGAATACCAAGAGCCGGATAATCTTGATTATTTGTTCGAATTTAAATCGCACAAAGCAGTGAGCAGCCATGCCTGCTACATTGCGCATACCAATGCAAAGACACACGAAATTATCAGATCAAATCTGCATCTTTCTGCTATGTATTCGGGCAACATCAAGGGCATAGGCCCGCGCTATTGTCCCTCAATAGAAGATAAGATTGCACGCTTCCCCGATAAAACATCACACCATGTGTTTGTAGAGCCTGAAGGCGCAAATATTAATGAAATTTATCCAAGTGGGCTTTCTACCTCGTTGCCACTTGAAGTGCAAAAAGCATACATCAATAGCATTGTCGGCTTTGAGAATGCGGTGATTGTGCGTCCCGGATATGCGGTGGAATATGATTTTGTGCTGCCTGATCAGTTGTATCATACGCTAGAAGTAAAAACAGTGTCAGGATTATTCCTCGCAGGACAAATTAACGGTACTACCGGTTATGAAGAAGCTGCCGGACAAGGTATTGTTGCCGGTATTAACGCAAGCTTAAAAGTGCAATGCAAAGAGCCATTTATTTTAGATCGCAGCGAAAGCTACATCGGTGTGATGATAGATGACTTGGTAAGCATGAGTGTGGATGAACCCTATCGCATGTTTACTTCACGCGCAGAACGACGTTTAACCCTGCGTCAAGACAACGTGTTCTTACGATTGACTGATCGTGCCTATAATATGGGATTGGTTGATTCTGAGATGTATCAAGCATTCAAACAAGAAAAAGAATTAGTTAATCAAACATTGCATGATTTACGTGCCGGCCATACTAATGCACAGTTGTTGAAGTTGTTTGGCGAGACCAGCTGTGATATACAAGCACTCAAAGCACATACGCCGCCCGCACTTTCAGAGCGTGCATTGAACAATGTATATGCAGAAATTAGATATGAGCCGTATTTGAAGCGCGAAGAAAAAGAAAGTGAGCGAGCACATTATTATAAATCATTAGAAGTGCCTACTCATTTTGATTTTAAAGGGTTACCGGGGTTGTCTAAAGAGCTCCAAGAAAAATTAATTAAATATAAACCGGCATCAATTGCGCAGGCGTCTCTAATTCCGGGTATGACACCGGCAGCATTATCATTGCTTATTTTTACTATTAGAGGTGCAACACGACTAGTTTAACCTAAAAAAAAGAGTGTTGTGCTATGGGGCATTTGTATCAAAATTATTGTAGTTGTATTTATATGTTTCAAAAAATATAAAATAAAAATGAGGATTATATGAATAAGAAATTTTTTTTATTAGCTGCTCTATTAGCACAGCCAGTATTATTTGCAGACGAGCCCACTGATACAGTACTAAAATTATTAAAGCAGAGTGGTAGCCTCTGGTGCGGTAGAAAAGTAAATGATATGATTGGCCGATCCTGGGAAGAAGAAAAAGCTCGAACAATTCATACTATTTATAGCAAATCTAATGTAAAGGCAGAATTCACGACGCAAACCATGAAAAATGGTATGGCGTACGTGGATAGTCAAATAACACGTACTTATGACAAGCATAATGTTGAAAAAAATGAAGGGAATGAAGCTGAAGTGTATAGCTATGAAACAGATGACAATGACACAAAATGTAGATATACGATAACAAAAAAGTATAATGCTAAAGATAAAGTTTTGACAACAGAAATTGAATGCAATTGTACTACTGAAATGGCTCGCGTAAAACTATTAAATTCATTATTATACGCTTGATCAAAACTCACCCAATTGTAACACGAATTTTGATATAAGAAATTTCAAAAACAATGCATCAGTTTTTTTAAAAAGGTTAACTTAAAAAACTGATGCATTGTTCGGGGTATGATCGTTTTTTTAGTTGGGGATTTTGGGATATTCATTGTCCAAATATGGATAAAACAACAAATGGGCAAGGCTAATTACCTTAATTTTTAGCGATAAATCTGGTATACTAGTAATGAGTTAGAAATACAGAATTTAAAATAACTCAAGAGGATATAGATGAATATAATAAATAAAATGAAATCAACTCTCGTTCTAGGCTTATTATTGTCATCATTTGGCATCTTTGCACAGGAAAACCCTGTTGTGACAAATGGGCAAACGGTAGATCAGATAGCCCCAAAACAACAATTAGATATCCGTGTCGTGACCTTTAAAAACAATCTTGAAGAAGACATGGTTATGCTGCTTGAGCTTAATGAAGAAGATAGCCAAGCAGTTGCCGCTGCATTAAAAAATGCAAAAGTCTGTGTAAATGGTCATGCCATTGCGGCAGGAAAATCTATTGCCTTGCCAATTAAGAATAATAGTTATGTTGTACAAGTAATTCTTCCCGAAGCAGGATTGGCGC
>JAKAUA010000056.1 GCA_021827875.1 bacterium
TCAATAACAGGCCTCGTAAATCTTTAGGTTATGCAACTCCTAAAGAGATCTTTTTTGGACTAATTAATGGTAATAATTTAGAATATCAAAATGTTGCACTTATTAGTTGAATCTACGACCTATTATAAAAAACTTAAAAGAAATTACCTTTCCTACGCAGGTTACCTTTTTTGTGGGTGAAAATGGGGCAGGCAAATCTACATTGCTAGAGGCGTTGGCAATGCATGTAGGCTTTGGCGCAGAGGGTGGTAGTAAGAATATCGTCTTTAAAACAGCGCAAGAGGATACCTATAACGCTGCTCACAAACTGGCCGAGCAGCTCACCCTTTCATGGAATCAAAAACCCAGAGATGGCTATTTTTTCAGGGCGGAGAGCTTTTACAATGTTGCGAGCAAAATAGATATGATTGGCTTTGGGGTGCTCGATTACTATGGCGGCAAGTCGCTCCATCAGCAATCGCATGGCGAAAGCTTCTTTTCTTTTTTCCAAAATCGTATGCACAAAGACAATGCTCTTTTTATCTTGGATGAGCCTGAAGCTGCGCTTTCTCCCCAGCGCCAACTCTCATTATTGGTACTTATTCATGAATTGTGCAAAGATTCGAGCACGCAGTTTATTATTGCTACGCATTCGCCTATTTTGCTTGCGTGTCCTAACGCTACTATTTATTCATGTGATGGCGGAGC
The DNA here is from genome assembly GCA_021827875.1 of bacterium. Lineage (GTDB taxonomy): Bacteria > Babelota > Babeliae > Babelales > Vermiphilaceae > JAKAUA01. The sequence continues at coordinate 688 of JAKAUA010000056.1, forward strand.
ATTAACTCAAGTAGCCTATAAAGATACTGAGCATTATAAAATTACCAAGCAATTCCTTGATTCTCCTGAGCGCTACTTGCAGCATCTATTAGCGGATTGATTTACCTATTTTAGGCGAATTTGTGTCATTGTTAAAACGCGAGTATCAGCTATACTAAATAAGTATATTTGTAATGTTTTTTAAGTGAACAACATTAAAAGGATTTTTAATTATGAAAATTACATCAAAAATAATAATAGGCTTATTAGTAGTAATCATGAACAGCCAAGTTGCATATTCAGCCGAGGGACAAGCTCAACAAGAGCCAAAGAGTTTTTTGCGTAGCTTAAACAATGGTGTAGAAGCAAGCCAAAGATTTATGGTTGGTTTCTTGATCGGCGCATCGCATGGCGCGCTTAATGAGGGGGTTGGGTATAAGTTTGTAGCAGAAGGTCAATATGTGCGTCGCAATGGGCTGCATGCTGTAACATGGCTTGGTGCAGATTATCTTGCTCGCAAATATGAGCCTTTAACAAATATCCGTGAGAAGACGATTGTTAAAGAGGTTGAGAGAGATGGACGCAAAATAAGAGTCATACATTCTGTAAAAACTTTGGATGGAAAACTGTTAAACGACAATTACAAGACAGTACTATTAGGACGTGGTTTCGGACAATGTCTTGTTGAAACAGTAGTTGATAATGAATCTAAATGGCCAAAGCTCAACTTGTCATTGATATCATCTGCGCTTTGGTATGCATTGGATTACGTGTCTTCCAAATAAATCGAAAAAGGCACTCAATTTTGCGGTAGGTAAATCATTGTCGCTGTGGTACAATAAGCCTGTTGAATCGGATCGTTCATATTTTTTACTCATCATTATTCCAGAGGTCTTTCATGAATAAATTTCTCAGCTTATTAGCAGGCATATTATTTTTTGTATCAATACATGCAGCTCAGCCACAATATGGGGTATGCGTTATTGTAGATTTCGAAAAAGATGCAGAAAAAGTTGATGCCATTGTTACCGAAATAGGATTAGAATTCATTGGTATTCGCATGCAAGAACCAAATTATCCGGTATTTGGCGTTAACGATTATATGCATGCGCAAAAAATTATTGCAGTGCTTAAAATGCATGGCTTCAAGGCCGAAGTTATAGAAGTACGCTTTGATGATGCGCCCAATGCAAACGTATTAAGCATTGCTGCAATTGAGAAAATCATGCAATCAATAGCACCTGTACTTGAATCTTTAGAAGATGTAGAAGATTTGGATGAAGCACGCGCACGCTTGACTGAAGTCCTTGAAAAAGAATTTGCAGCATAGTTTGCAAATTGATTTCAGATAATAAAAAAAAGAGGCGCTTTTTTTACAGCGCCTCTTTTTTTGTGTGTTAGTTATTCGAAGTTTAAGTGTCTTACAGAGCTGTAGGTACGATGTTGCTTAGGTTTGTTTTTTTTCTTAGGGGATACGTGATAAAGAGTAGCATTTTCTTCACCACCTTCTAATTCTACAATGAGTTCTTTGTGTGCTTCTGAGATGCGTTCTAAGTCTTTACGTTTTGATTTTTTTAATGCAATTAAGCGAGCTAGTTGTTCGGTGGTCAATTGTTGCTTAGGACTCTCGCAAGCAGCAGTATATGAAACGGTGCTTAGTAATATCAATATAGTTATGTTTTTCAACATGTGTGATTCCTTTGTGTTTTTTGTCAATAACATTTCGAATAGTAATGATAAAATATGCTTAAGTCAACGTATTTTGTGCGAATTAATAGCGTGTAAATCATGCTTTTGCGTATTACATAATTTTTTGGGCGATACGATAGTTAATCATAATTTGCTTTGCGTAATTTTTTTATCATGCTGTGCCGTGCTTTGCTTTGTAATCGTTTTTCATGAGCTGTTTTAGAAATTTTAGTTGCACGTCTTTTTTTTGGTACTACGAGTGCTTTGTTCACTATAGTATTCAAGCGATCAAGTGCAGCTTTTTTATTATGTTCTTGGCTGCGCGATTCGCTGCTATGAATGATTAGGTCGCCGTCGGTAGTTAATGTTGATTGTAGTTTTTCTAAGACACGTGCCTTTTGCTCATCATCAAGTGCTACGCTGTTTTTCGCATTCCAGCGCACGGTTATACGCGTATTAGTTTTGTTTACATGCTGCCCGCCGGCACCACCGGAGCGACTGCTGGTAATTTCTATTTCGTGTAAAGGAATAATAATTTTCATAAATACCTTATACTAATAAAATAAGCTCACGCTATACACAGGTTTAAAACTAGTTGTGCGCCTAAACTAGTATGCCGCATCTAATACCCAGGAATCAATCTTATGCAACGAATAGTACATCTTACACCTCCGCAATTTTCTCCAGAATATGTTAAAGAAAAAGTAATCTGTATACGCGCCCACCGCGAACGTGAATTTAAAATAGGGTGCGAAATTATTGATGGTAAGCTGATTTGCCACAATTATGGCCAAGGTGGCGCGGGACTCACTTTTTTGTTCGCAAGTGTAGAAGCATCTTTGTGTAGTTTTAATGAATGTTTAGCAGCGCACCCTGAATTTAAAAATAAAGAAATTGTCGTTATTGGTGCGGGATGTTACGGATTATTGACCACTATTGAATTAGCACGGGAGGGTCATAAGGTGCGTATCGTAACATCTGAAGTTGATAGACCATCATCATTTAACGCAGCAGGATTTTTCTTTCCCCGCTCGCGCAAAACATCAACACCGCAAGAACGGGAAATATTTCATACATTGGGTTTAGCGTCATATGCAATGTACAAAAAAATTATAGCGAGTGAGCATCCTTTTATCAGCAAAGAGGCTGCCAGTATAATACCGGTCTATTATGGTTTAAATATTGATCCCGGTTACGATTTTTATATACAGCAGTGCATGCTAGAAGCAGCTGAACGGGTCACCGTAGATTTTGGTAATGGTAAACACTATGAAGCTTTAGAATACAAAACATTATTCATTAATGCTGATGTATTATTTGCTGATTTACGTCGCGCTATTACTGATTTAGGTATTACAATAACACAAGCAAATATTGCTGCATTTTCTGACTTGCATGAATCTATCATTTTTAATTGCACTGGTATTGGTGCTAAACAATTAACCAATGATAAAAAATTAATTCCGGTACAGGGACATCTGATTATGCTCAAAGAACAGCCAAAACTTGAGTACATGTTAAATATGCAAGTGACCATGCGCGATGAGCAGGGTAATGAGCGAGATGAACTGATTTATTATTCACCACGCGGCTCAGGGACGCTCGGTATTACTTTTATTCGTGGTAAACGATCGCTCGTTCCTAATGAGCATGAGTTTGACAGAATTTTGCAGCGATGCCATGATTTTTTTGGTGTGTGAAGAAATATTTCAATAAGAAGGAACTGGTTATGAAAAGAATCGTCGCATTAATTTGTATGGTTATTTTTTCTAACGTTAACGGTATGGAAGAAAAAGCAATTGAATTTTCGTTCTCACCGGAAGAAAATAAATGCTTTGAATGGTTCGAAGAAAATAAAGAGCATGCACCTAAAATATGGCAGAATCTTTCAGAAAAACAAAAAAATGCATTACATGGAAAAAGCAGTGAAGATGAGCTAAAAGAGGCAGTGGATGATCTTGTAGGCAATGTTTTTACAACATTACAAGAAAAAGTCATTGCAATTCCTCATGATAAAGCTTCAATTGTTTCTACGTTATATAAGATGCGCATTGCTATGAGATCCGGGCATATAATAAAACCTACAGGATTGACTACTGCGCGTATGTACACCTTTACTCATCTATTGACTGCCAAGGAAAAAGCGACAGTGCAAGAGAAAAATTTTTTAAAAGACCATAATGCTGCAAATAAAGCAATGCGCCGTTATGGCGTACTTTTAACAAAAGAACTGGTCAAGCTCGGATTAGTACGAGATACGCCCGGAGCACGAGCCGTATCTGCGCAGTATTGGCACCAGAGAAAAATGACAGAGCTCGGTAATGCTTATAATAAAAAATAATTTTTTTAATTTTGTTGTGAACGTAATTTGGGGGAGATTTAATCAAAAATCTCCCCCAAATTTTTTTAAGTATTTAAAGAAAGATTTAAGAAAGTAATCCAAGAGCAATTGCTCCGATGCCGATTACTACATCACGAGCCATGATATCATAGAATTGATTCATAGTTGCAAGGTTTATAACTATTAATCCCATCCACGCAGCGACCGTATAAGCGCCAAGGCGAGGATAAACCCAAACCAGAATACCGGCAACAATTTCTATAATGCCGGTAAGCATTACAAAATGTACAACAGTCATAGAAATAGGAAGTAGATTCATAATAACTGGACTGGCATATTTTGCCCAATCAACTATCATCCATTTAAAAAGCTTATCAAGGCCCAGAACAATTGGCACCAGTGTATAAGTGACTTTGAGCAGCATTTGTGCGCGATTAACAGAAACAATATTCATAAAACTATCTCCTTTTATGGACAACTACTATTTGTCATCACCTTATAAAATATATAAGTAGAAAGCAATAATCGACTGATAGTGTTGCATAACAATGTATTGTTTTTAGTATTACTCATATTTTATTCTATTTGGCAGAAGGCTTTTGATACAAATATTGTTGAAAGGTAATGCAGTGAAACAGGTACAAAAACTATTATGTATTTTATCGTTTGTTGCTCCATGCTCATATGCAGATCCAGTGGTAGTAACCATTGATACCATAGTTAAAAAAATTGATGATAGTAACGCATGTCGTTTGTTTGGTGCGCTTGATAATGCATGTTTGTGTTGTATTGTTAAAAACAGTGCGGAATTAAAAAAGGGAAAAAACCCTCAAGAGATTTTTCAAAAGTGCATAGATCTTGGTTTATGCACTGAAAGTGGTATTGATCAGCTCATCAAGCAGGGGCTCGGCGACAAATATTCATACACATATTTTAAGTCAAACAAAGATCAAGCAGCCGAAGACAGACTCAAGCAGTACCTTCTTTCACTTGCTGACAAATCATTAGTAATAAAAGATATTGCAACTGACACTATTGCGCTTGATCAGCATGGGCATTTTACCCCGGAATCTCTCTCACAATTTCTCTCAAAGGCCTTTAGCGAAGGTAAGTTGTCAGACCCGGCATTTAAAGAAACAACCTGTTTACAATCCAAAGGTTTATTTGAAGAAAAGGGTGGCAATACGCTGCAATTATTTGTAGTGAAGT
>JAKAUA010000070.1 GCA_021827875.1 bacterium
TTCCGATCTGTTGAGAAATATTCTCAAAAAGAATTGCAAGAAGCAATTAAGGATGCAATATTGCTATCGACGTGTAATACAGAAGCATATTCAGCAAGCAAATTATTGAATTATTTAATTGAAGCTTTACAGAAAGAAGTAGTTTATATTAAGAATCAAATTAAGCATGATTCTTCATGGGATCAAAAATCTTTGCGCTCTATGAAAAAATCAGTTGCTTGGGAAATTGGTTTAATTGCCTGTGTAGTTATTACGAATAAATATATTACACATGGTGATAACAACATAGCACATAAAATGTCTAGTTTAGAGTTTCTTAATGGAATTGCTGCTTTGGGGTTATTTCCTGTATCATATCAACTATTGAAGAACTGTTATAAAGTTTTGACTGTAAACCCTAATATTGGTAACCAGTATTTAGATAAATATGAAGAGTTGTTGGCGTTTGTGCAAGAACTTAAAGCGCAGTTAGAAACAAATGGGTTTATTACTTTTAAATTAGCTAACGGACGTATAGCAACCTTAAAAGATAATAAAGTGATTTTTAGTTAAAGAGCTTATCCGAACATTAATGATGCTCCACGGCTTGAAAGCCGTGGTTTCTAGAATGGAATTGCGTCTTACATCCCCGAGCTAAAGCACGGGGGTTTTACGACGCGCAATAAATGAAAGGCTCCGGCCTGGAGGAGCAGTCATTTATAATGATTTCACACAAAAATTAATACTTGTAAACAAAGCGTGTCTCGGCATCTCTCGAAGAGCATCGATGGACGACACTTCTACTTCTCACTCTAAATCTTCTCAAATTGACATTTTTAATGATCGCTATATACTCTATTTTTAGATGAAATATCGTCTAAAATTGAGGTTTTCTATGAAAAAAATGTTTCTACTCGCCTTCTGTCTTATCTCCACATTGGCAAACGCAGTTCAAGAAAACTGTCCATCTCCCACCGATCACATTATGTATCTTTTAAAAGACAGTACAACCAAATGGAGAGGATCTTTTGATTGGAAAGAGTCGATTTTAAAACCCGGTGCACAAGCTGAAACTGTTTTTGCTAGAACTATATTAGGATTTTACTATGGCTGGTTTGCATGCACATACTTAGATATGCACGCTATGCATGTCAAAATTAAGAAACCTACTAACTTTGTTAATGGTGATACATCAGCTCATTTTGTCTTATCAAATGATGCTGCAACCAATAGTGTAAAAATAGAAACGACGCTCTATGATACACAAATTTTCTCATCGTCAGATGCAGCTGAACGAGAAAAGCTAAAAGATTTTGCAAAACGACACGATGGTTATCAAGAAGTAAAGTCTGATACTTATACTGAATGCACCTATACTGATCTTCTATTCTTTAATGAAACATCTGGAAAATTAGAAGAAACGTTAGTTACAACATGCACGAGTAAAATACCGCTCGATCTGTTTACACAAGTAATTCATGCTCAGTAAAATTGAAAGGCTTTTTAAATCTTATTCTTTTGATGGGAACATTATCATGAAAAAATTACTTTCCTTACTTGCATTATTAACAACAATGCATATTTTCGCTGCAGAGCCAGTCAAACTTTATGATCAACAAGAAACAAAACAGTTATTGGGGTATGATCCGCGTATTACACTACTAGAAGAAACAGATAAATCAGTAGTAAAATCTGGACGTAAAACAGTCTATTTGCATGGATTTGGAGCCAGTAAACGTGCTGCAAAATTGTTAAAAGGGTGTTATGGAACTCAACGACTTCCAGGTGATATCATCACTTTTGATTTTGCTGATGCAAATAACAATGGCATGGATCTGTCTCAATCGAGCCTTGGGCAATGGAATGATATCAAGACCGCATTATATGTCTTGAAAAAATTACACGATGCGGGTGAAACTGAAATAGGTATTAACGCACATTCTCGCGGTGGTGCAACAGCTATAAACATGGTTGCAGTACTTACTGATACGAAAGGGAAATACAACACACGCTTATCAGAACTCGGTATCGATGATACAACAAGAACAGCCATACTTACCATGTTGCAACGTGGACATATTGTTCTTGAATGTCCGCTCGTCAGTGTATCAAAAGTTATTCAACATCACATCAAGCAGACAAGCACCTCTCTACTGGGTAATTGGATAACCAACTTATTCTCATCTCTATCAGCAGGATCGGCTAAATCGGCAAACTATGCCGCACCTTTGGTGTTAAGAAAATATCGCGCCTGGGAAGAGCAAGCAATAGATTCTGTGGATACGTGGAATAACGCAAATATACCAACTATTGTGCATTTTCAAGAATATGATGAGGTTCTGGGCAACGACATGGATATGGAATTCTTTACAAAGCTGCAAAGAAGTAATGGATATACACATACCTACCTGCATAAAGGCCGTGACTTTGGGCATAATTCTTCATTGGAAAGTTTTGATCGCGAGCGCAATCTTTTTCTTAAATTATACGGCGCTTCCTATGATCGCGAGTCAGTGAAATAGACGCATTTTTGAATTTATATTTTGTGATCATCCAAAAAAGATTTCAATGCGACGGCATTATTATGCTCTTCATCTTTTGCACCGTACACAAACGTAATTACTTTGTGTTTCTTCTCAAGCTCGCGTAATTGAGCGATGCCATCTTTTTTTTGCTTTAATTCTTTTAAATATTCTTTTTTGAAAAAGCTCCATTTTTCTGCCTTGTGACCAAACTCTTTACGCAATTCATTACTCGGCGCAATATCTTTAACCCATAGATTAAGATGTTCTTTTTCTTTTGACATGCCGCGCGGCCAGAGTCTATCGACAAGAATTCTATAGCCGTCACTTTTTGAAACAGGTTCATATGCTCTTTTTAATTTTATCATGATTTTTTTTTAACCCTTTATTTGATTTTAACTTTTTTCATTTTATAAAGTAATGACACTAAGAATGAAAAATCAATACATTAAGTGCCGATATAACTCTTGCAAATATCAATTTTATTATTGTTACAATGAGCACAGAGTTAAAATCAATTCGTAAGTGGCATATGGAGGTTTATAATGATCAGGGCAACAAAGATCTTGTGCAAGCAAAATAACAAAAGGGCATAGAATCATGAAAATAACTTTTTTTGGCGCAACACAAGTTGTAACCGGATCAAAATATCTCGTTGAAGATGGCGATACCAAAATATTGGTCGATTGTGGGTTACTCCAGGGCACTTATGATTTGACCAAGCACAATCTAGATCCTTTTCCCATAAATCCTAGAGACATTGATGCTCTTGTGATCACTCATGCGCATATTGACCATACCGGCTACATTCCAGCGCTCGTTAAACAAGGCTTTAAAGGAAATATCTATTGTTCAAGTGCTACCTATGAATTGTGTAAAATATTACTACTTGATAGTGGCTCTTTACAAGAAAGTGATGCCGAACGAGAAAACTCTTATCACAAAGATGACCCGTCATACCATAAGATTGAACCTCTTTACACCGAACATGACGCAGAAAACTCTTTGCACTTTTTTCATCCTGTTGAGTATGACACACCTTTTACTATCAAATCATTACAAATTACCCTCATACGATCAGGACATATTCTTGGTTCAGCTTTTATTATTGTAGATAACGGTAAAGAAAAACTGACATTCTCGGGTGATCTAGGGCGACCGGATCAATTACTTCTTAAGGCACCGCCTTATTTAAAAGAAACTGACTATCTGGTACTTGAGTCAACCTATGGTGATCGCATTCATGAAAAAGATGAACCCAAGGAAGAGCTTGGCGCAGCAATAAATGCAACAGTAAAAGCAGGTGGGCTCGTCATAATCCCTTCATTTACAGTCATGCGAGCACAAATAATTCTTTATTTTCTACATCAATTAAAAAAGAGCAAAGTTATTCCTGATGTTCCCGTCTATTTAGATAGCCCTGAGGCAATCAAGGTTACTAATTTATTTTGCACATTCAAAGATGAGGTCACCTTATCTGAAGATGAATGTAAGGGAATATCCGATGTGGCAATTTTTACACCCGATCCGGAAGATTCAAAAAAATTAGATCATTTACAAAGAGCTGCTGTTATTGTCGCCGGTTCCGGTATGGCAACCGGCGGACGCGTCATTTACCATCTGCAACATTATATTTCTGACCCAAAAAATACTGTATTATTTGTTGGCTATCAAGCATGGGGAACTATCGGAAGAGCATTGACCGACGGATTAAAAGAAGTCAAAATACATGGTCAATCGTATCCTGTGCACGCTAAAATAAAAATGATTGGCGGTCTTTCTGCCCACGCGGATCAAAAACAAATTTTAGAATGGTTAAGTCATTTCCAAAAAGCACCAAAAAAAGTATTTCTCACTCATGGCGAAGCTGAGTCTGCGGCAACATTACAAAAAGAGATAGAAAAGCGCTTTCATTGGTCGGTTGTAGTTCCTAAATATGCTGATTCTTTTGATATATAATCTATAGCAAGAATTCGCTAGCGCACAACACATTTTACTGCATTGATTGACATTGAGCCATCAGGATTGTATTGCCTTATCACAATCGTGTCTTATTTAACGATGCTCGCTATATTACGCACAGATCATCTTAAGTCTTCAACATAAAATTTATTACCGCCGCTCGCCCTGAGTGGCGGCTTTTAGTCGCTGTATCGAAGGGTTAGGCGAATAAAAATAGAATGACATAAGGATAGCAGGCATACATTTTTTTATAGCCCGCATGGTTCGATACGATTTCTACGAAATCACTCACCACGAGCGGGCTTTTGCATATCTTTAACAAAATATAGCAAGAATCGCTAAGCACAACACATTTTACTGCGTTGATTGACATCGAGCCATCAGATTGTGTCTTATTTAACGCTATTTGCCATATCTTTTTCATATTTCAAATAGACTTTTTGTTCCTCTAGTGATATTGTATATAGAGAAATATAAATATCATTAGAGGGGTTTTTTATGAAAAAATTATTACTGAGTTCCCTATTTTTAGGGTGCGCTCTCAGTTGGACAGGCGAAGCAAATAAAGAAAATATAGAAAATTATGACACAGGTAAGAATAAAATTACCCAGATCATAAAAAATAGTAATACGAGCACAACAAACCGCTATCGCAACAACGAACATTTTGCCGAAGCCGAAAATCTTGAGAATGATTTGAATTTGGGCGAAGTAGCAGATTTTATGGGCTGCAAAACCCTTATCGGCCGCACATTCATGCAAGAGACCTTGGCGCATCCGCTGAACACTCAAGCAAAAACCAATCTTCTCACTGCTCGCCAAAAAGCAATAAAGACCCTGGTAGACAATCCTGAGTTAAAAGCTACCGTTGAGCAACTTCTTGAACAAGCAAAGGAAGCAGAACAAGAAGTTATCAAGCTTATGTCGGATTATTTTAAAGGAAGAACCTGCCCTGAATTGGCGCAGCTTGAGGCTCTGAAAACGTCAAACCCATGGATTTATTCAGTTAATAACTATCTACTATCAACACCGGTACCGAAAACCATCGGTCTCCTACTCAGCACCGCAGGATTTATTGGTGGCGGCGCCCTAACTGCCTTCTGTGGTATAAATGCCTATCAGGCAGTCCAACTTGGTGCGAATGCTGCAACTCCAATAGCAGCCGGAATCTACTATGCATTGGTTACCGGCGTATCAGGCTATGCTAATTACAAAGATTATACCGCAGCAATGGAAAAACGTGAGAAAATGCATGGACTTTACACTCTGATTAAAGTGGCTGAACAAATTGATGCACTCTATGTACAACATGACATCAAAGCACAATTCAGTATACAAGATATACAAGATACGGATGGCCGTACGTTAATTAATAAACTCAAGAACCCACGTTATAAACATAAAAAGAGCTACTTCTTCTTAACCAG
>JAKAUA010000067.1 GCA_021827875.1 bacterium
TCAAGCGATATGTTAAAAAATATAATACTTACCGCCCTCACCAGGCTTTACAATACCTCACTCCTCAGCAATACTATACTTCGCTATCGGAGGCCTGAATTTTTCTCATATGTATTGAACCAAGACACAAGACTATACAAAAAAAACAAAACTGGGTACCGTTAACAGAGTATATTTGATTATTTTAAGGATCTGTCATGCTTGAACAAACCATTCCACAAACCACCTTCTTACAAACTGATGAAAACGTGCATTTAGAACAATGCCTTGACCCTCTAGGTGACGGCATCAGCTCGATCGAGTTAGTTCGCGTATCAGGTTCTGACGTTGACGTAGTAAATGCAGCGCGCGTTTCGTACGGAAAATTTGTTAAAGAAATTTCTGACCGTGATACCGGTCTCATAAAATTTTTGATGGAACATGAACACACGAGTCCCTTTGAACACAATCAGTTTTCGTTTCGTGTAAAATGCCCAATCTTTGTTGCCAGACAATGGATGCGTCATCGTATGAATTCTTATAACGAAATCAGTTACCGCTATGTCAAAGCTGCGCTTGAATTTTATATTCCACCAAAATGGCGTTCTCAAGACCTCAAAAATAAACAAGCATCAGTCGGCGCATTTGATGATGCAGAATTAACTGCTGCGTACAAATCTGCTCTTGAAAAAACAACACAAGTATACGAACAATTGCTCCAAGCGGGCATTGGCAGAGAAATTGCACGTGGCATATTACCAACATGCACTTACACGCAATTCATCTTTACCTGCAATTTGCATTCCCTCATGAATTTCTTACGTTTGCGCTTGCATGCTGGTGCTCAGTATGAGATACGGCGTTATGCGCAGGCAATGCTCAGCTTAGCATTACCGCATTTTCCTGTTTCATTGAATGCATGGAAACAAAAACATATGCATGAGCTTGATTTGGAATTTGACTCATTTACTAAGAATTTTACCGAAGCAATCGAGAAATAAAACATCTGCATTTTCTCGATTGACGAAGCCCGAAAAAGTCTTTGGCCGCCTGTGCGCCGAAGCTTGCCCGTCGCCGCTCTTCGAGCTTTTTAGGGCTCTTATCACGGAGCCTGACGAAGCCGCAGGCGAAGACATGACCGAGATCGAAAGGCGCGGATAAGCGTAGGTGTATTGAAGAGAAATAGAACTGTTTTACAATAAAAAAGGCGCCTGTCAAAAGATATGCGCCTTTTTTATTTTTATATTATTTCTTGAACCAGGCAAAATGCACTGATACAACAAACACGATCGCCCAGAAGATAAGGATTATCATATTAGATGATGAGCTTACTGGTAAGCCAAGTGTTTGTAATTGAGTAAACAAACCACTCATACCAAGCACAAAGTGTGATATAAGTTCACTTGCAGAAAAACCGACAAGCACTTTTGCAACATCATGTTTGTTAACCTGTTTTAAATGACGCTTCAACATACTATTTCCTCGTGTAAAGAAGTTAATAAAGACTGTCTTATTCTTGATATAAACAATAATGGTGCGCTAGTGCAATATTTTGTTACTATTTTAGTAAAAAAACGGAGTAACTTTTCATAATACTGCGAAAAGTTACTCCACTCTATCTTCTGATTCACCGAAACCTAATGCTATTTCCAATTCATAGCTAATTGCACCAAGAGACGTACTCCCACGCCCGTTGCACCTTCGTTACGATAATAAGGCATATCCGGCACATTAAATGCTGAACCTGCTATATCAATATGCGCCCATGGGGTTTTTTCAACAAAATTGGATAAGAACAATCCTGCGGTAGTTGCACCTGCCATATACCGTTTGCTTCCAATATTGGCAATATCGGCAACCGGTGATTTAATCGCTGGACGATAATCATCATTTAATGGTAATCGCCAGAGTGCATCACCCGAGACTTGAGATGCCTGCATTAATGCGTCAACCAATTCTTCATTCTGACTCATCAAGCCACTAAAATAGGGCCCCAGAGCATAGGCGCATGCGCCGGTTAATGTTGCTAAATCAACGATTGCATCGAGCTTGTAATGTTTTTCTGCATATGAGAGTGCATCGGCAAGAATCAATCGCCCTTCTGCATCGGTATTTTTAATTTCAGCTGTTTTGCCATTGTAAAAAGTAACAATATCACCCGGTTTGGTTGCTTTACCGCTGGGCAAATTTTCTGACATCGGCATAAAACCGATAATATTAACTTTTGCTTTTTGTTTAGCAATCACATCCATAGTAGCTAATACTGCGGCCGCACCGGACATATCGTCTTTCATGGTTTCCATTGATTCTGCTGGTTTTAAGCTTAATCCGCCGGAATCAAAGGTAATACCTTTGCCAACAAATCCTAATGTTGGCGCATTTTTATTACCGCAATCATATTCAAGAATAATAAACTGTGCATCACGATCAGACCCACGAGAAACTGCTGCCAGACCGCCCATGCCCATTTCTACTATTTGTTTTTCGTTAAATACGGTAATTTTAAGATTGTTTTCTTTTGCGATGCCTTTTGCAATGTCCGCCATCTCTTCCGGATGCAATGCAACAGGTGGTAAATCTATCCAATGGCGCGCCAAGTTAACCGCATAGGCAACTTGTTTACCTAATTCAATGCCACGCTCAAGCTTAGCTTGATCATGGCCATTATAGGCAATAATCATTTCTTTGACATGGCTCTTGCGTTCATTGTCGGTAATATATTTATCAAATACATAGATGGCGATTTTTGCTATCTCTGCTGTTTGTTGCGCCAAATAAAGATCATCAACAGCAAACCATGCTGATGGTGGTAATTGCAATGATACAGTATGCCATTTATGCTGTTCAGCAATGCGAATTATTTTACCTACAACACGACGATAAGATTCAATAGGCAATGAATTGCTATCTTTGCGCTTACCAATACCAATCAACAAGAGATGTGATACAGAATCACCCTCGATAATTGGTGCGGTAACGGTAGTAAGTGTTTTTCCGGTAAAATGAGATTCTTCAATAACTGCTTTGAGCAGAGCTGCAGTTTGTTTATCAACTGATCCAACAACTGTATTTACATCAAAATCTTGTTCAACAATAATAGCACGACATTTTGTATTATGCTGGGCAAGAGTCTGTTCGCTGATCTTGATATCAATCATGGAGTATACCTTTTTCATTATGCGTTATAATAAAGAAAGTATAATCGATTGCCATCAAAATGCATCTATCTATATGATCTTTATCGTCCCCATGTCGCTAGCATCAACTCAAGTTGATCGTTGTACATACGCTCTCTTTCTTGATCGGTAAATTCTACTGTATTGGGTATAGCAATATCTTTTAACCACATTTGCAAAATGTTCAAATAACGATGAGAATTAGGCAGTTTATTCAGCATATTTATATAGTGGCTGGCTAATGACTTACCATCAAATGCATCATCATGCATATGCTCTACATAATCTTCTGCTAATGCATTGCGTATACCTTCTATGATAGCATTTCTATTGTTTCCATACATACCAACTAAGTCATTAGTTAATTCCTGTAAAGAAGTCAGTGTAAGATAAGCATTTTTATGTTGATATGACGGCGTTTTTTTATTGGAGGCAGAAAAAATAACATTGGATAACAACAATGCAATTAATGCATATACACATATTTTTTTATTCATTATTCCTCCTTATGTCCTTTCTATTCTTTAGCACCTGCTGCGCGAAGCATATCTGCAATATCGGTATATCCTTTTGAAATAGCAATTGAAAGAGCATTAATTTTATCATTATATCCAGTATCTATATCAATGCGTTGATCTTTCAACAAAACTGCTACAACATCTTTATTTCCGGCATAAACAGCACGCATAAGTGCCGTACGTCCTAATGAATCTTTTAAATTCACATTAATCATCGGAACTGTTAACAAATATTCCACAGCAGCTACTTGTCCTGATGTAGCGGCAACCATGAGTGCCGTAGTCCCTCTATCTGCCTCATTTACACTTACAGGAGTCTGTTCTCCATCGCCGCGCAATCTCATTTTAAGTGTTCTGATATCACCTGTTGCAGCCGCTCTAAAAAAATCATTTATATATTCGTCATGCAAATACTGCTGTATAGTCCGTCCACGCATGATCTCCCATTCTCGTCTTGCTATTGCTTCTTCTTCACCTGGTGCGCGTACCATCAAAGACAACTCTTGGGTATTACTTATTTTTTGTGGCTGAACTGCAAAAATCGGTGTAATAACCAGTAATGAAAACATAAGAACAATAATACGTGCTACTTTATTCATGAGAAATCTTTCATTTTTTTACTAATCATGTTGCATTTTAGCCTTAGCTATTGCATTTTCATCCAAGGCGAAGAGATCATTCGTATCTTCTATTATACCCTGAGATGATGCCTTGAGCGATCCTGAAAGCATATCTGAAATAAAGTCTCTCACGCGCGTCACGTATGCTTCAGGATTGTAAAAGCATGAGTCATAATGACGACGACCATTGGTGAGCCATAATTTTTTATACCCTTGCGCGCCCTCGTATACTTGCTTTATTGCATCAAGCGGTACGGTATCATCATTTTTGCAATGAATAAAGAAGCACGGAACTGAAATATTTTTTACTGATTGTGACGGTCTAAAGCCGGGAATTTGTATGGGAATATCTTTAAAGTGTAAATGAGCCACCGTTTTTAGAAAAACTTTTATCATTGATTGCACGTATGGGTGCAAAATATAACGCTCCAACAATCCACTGCCAGGTACCGTAAATTCATAGCCCATTAATGATACTTTTATATTACATAAATTATGTCGTAATATATTTTCGCTTGAATCAAAAGGACAGTCAAGAATCATTGCCTGGAACAAGGGATCTTTTGCTTGCGCCTCTATAGCAGCAACTGCCCCCATAGAAAAGCCATAGACTAATAAAGGCGTATCTTTGGTATTAGGATTCTCTTTTAAAAAGCGCGCCGCTGCAATAACATCATATGCTTCATCGCGGCCCAATGTGCATTTTTGCTCATCAACATTTTCTCCATGGGCACGAAAATCAAAAGTCATAATATTATATTTGCCTTGTTCAAAAAGAAGACGCAAAAAAGCAACGTCAAATTTGTCAGTCATAAAACCATGACAAATAAGTATGGTCGCTTTTGCATTCGGGTAACGAATAAGAACGCCATTACGCTCAAAACATTGCTCGCGTGAACAAGAGTCTTTTTGTGGAAAAAGAACAATTTTCTCTGTCACTGCCCCCGGTACTTGTTTGCCCGATGATTCTTCGATGGCGCCATAGGCATTATTATATTCATATGATCGTTGCACATATTTACGCATTTGGTCATTATTAGAATGAATAAAACGAGAACGTATGAGCCCAAAAACAGCGATGAGCGTGCAGGCTATTATTAGGCCTTTTGAGGTTGAACGACATTTCATGATACACCCTACTCTTTTTTAATCTTTTTATTTCGTTAAATCTTAATAAAAGAGTAGCAGTAAAACATTTCAATTTGCAATATTTTATATAAAAAATAATAGCTTTTCATTCAATCGTTTATACTTTTTGGATGAAAAGCTATTATAAAGCTATTATTTTTGATCTAAAAAAGCTTATTCAATAAGCCTTTTTTACTTTAGAGTCTTCCTTCTATTTCATTAAGATCTGTTCGAATACGATCTTTATATAAAGAAGATTTGTTTAGAAGACCTTTTAAACATGCCTCAAAAATGGACAACAATTGAAGTTTGTCTCCCATTAACTCTAAATAATGATCCGCCAGACTTTTATCTTTCATACCAGGATTACGCAATTGATATTTATAATCCCTTTTAAACATCTCATATAGCATGTTATTAAGTTCATCTGATGATATCTCTTGGTTGCGATACTTTGTTGTCATGGTACTTACCATTTTATTGAACGTTTTCTGTGAAAGTGGCGTATAGTGATTATCCATAGCTAAAATGGTACCGCCACATATAGTTGCCGCACTCATTACAAACAATATAAACTGTTTCTTCATACTTCCTCCATTTTTATTTTTTGTTCTAATAAATAACCTGGCTTAATAAAATCATAGAAAAAGATTACTTCAGATAGCAATATAAAAAAATAATAGCTCTCCATTCAGCGAATTAATCAACTCGAATGAAAAGCTATTATTTTGATCTAAAAAAGCCTATTTTTAAGCTATTTTTATAATATCTTACTCACCGGGGATATATTTCTTGATGAATTCAATTAGCTCTTTTCTTCCCATTGTTTTATACAATTGTGCCACTTGTTTGCCTTGATAATAAACCAGCAAACAAGGTACTTTTGCTATATTCAACTTTTGTGCCAGCTCTGATGTTTCATGATTTACTTTAATAAATCTCATATGATCAGCATATTCTTTGGCAACCATCTCATAGGTAGGCAACATCTGCATACAGGTTGGGCAATAATCAGCATAAAAATCGACTATCACTGGCAATGTACTTTTAAGTACTTTATCCTGAAACTCTTGCTCGGTGGCAATCACCGTCACGCGCGATTGCTCTTCTACTTTTTGCTTAAAGATAGAGCCCGCCAAGACCGCTTGTACTTCTGCACTAAAGCCAATCTCTTCTTGCAAGAAGCTTATCGCATCTTTGGCAGCCATAATACCATAGCCGGCCGCGGTGCCTGCTTGACGATATTTGGTATCGTGACAATCACCGGCTGCAAAGACCCCTTCACGTGAAGTATGTTGTGTTCTATTTGTCATAGTAATATAGCCATGATCGTTCATAGCCAATTTACCTTTAAACAAGGTCGTATTAGGCTGGTGCCCCACTGCTAAAAAGATACCATCGATAGGCGTTTCTTTGGTCTCTTTGGTGGTAGTATCCAAAATATCTACTGCTCTGACTTTTTTACCGTCACCGATAATCTTGGTTATTTCAACATTATAACGTATTGAAATAGTAGGATACCCCTTGAGCATGCCCTGCATAGCTTCAGCCGCACGCATTTTATCTTTGCGAACCAAAATAGTAACTTTCTTTGCATAGCCGGCAAGTTGAATTGCTTCTTCTATAGCTGAGTCACCACCGCCTACAATAAATACTTCTTTACCCTTGTAAAATGCCGCATCACAGGTCGCGCAAGTATGTACTCCCATTCCAAAATGCTCTTGCTCACCGGGAACATCTAGCATAGTGGGATTCGCTCCCGTCGCTACGATCAGTGAGAAGGCATAATAGGTATCGCCACCTTCGGTATGCAACATAAATGGCCATTGATCAAGATCAACATTATCTATAGCATCATCAATAAATAATGCGCCAAAATGCTCCGCTTGCTCACGCACTCCCTGCATAATAACCGGCCCTTGGCGACGGGGTAAACCGGGCCAATTTTCAACTTCTGAGGTTTGGGTCAATAAACCACCCGGACGATTACCCTGAAATGCCACGGTTGTCATATTTGAGCGTGACCCATAAATGGCTGCAGCCCCTCCCGCCGGGCCAGACCCTAAAATGGCAATAGGAATATAAGTTTTACCTGAATGATCCTGTTTTACAAAATCATTCATATTCACCGTAATACCTTTTTTTGGCCATTTGAACCAGCTAAATGGGAAAACTATCCCTGAAGCGCACAATGCTATTATCACAAGTAGAAACATTTTTTTATTCATAACACCCTTTCTTAGTGCTAAAAGTATCATTTATGATCGACAAAAATAAAAAAAAACGTAAACTAATATACATAAAAGTAGTCTTTTTTTACATCAAAAAGTGGAGTCATCCATATGAAATTGAAAAAATTATTACAGATTACCCTATTGCTCGTTTCATCAATGAGCATAACCTTGGCTGCCCCAAACGGGCAACAACCGGTTATTGATGATGCTATTATGGCACAAATGGCTGAGCAGTACCAAGATTTTATTGAAGCAAATCTAAAGCCAGTTATTAATGTCTTCCAAGGCGTTGGTATGGCTTGGGAAGATATCGCCGGTGCGGTGAATACCAAAGCAATTCAAACAAAAAATAGCGCACAAGTTATCAATGGTATCAGAAATACCAGATCATTCTTGGCAAGCGTTACCAACAGTGCCTTTGCTAATGTTGATATAGCAAATCTGGCTTACTTTGTTAAAATTGCCGATGCTTTTGTTAGTCAGCTTGAAGATTCGGTGAATTCTGGTCTCGCAGAGATAGCAGAACTCAAAGAGCCTGCCAAACTTACTGAGGCAGATCTGGACCCTGAAACTATCATTAAAGCGGTAGAAACATTGAGTAAACGATTTGAAACAGTTCAAAAACGAGCAAAAACTGCCGGTCTTACCTGGTACAACAAATTAGCTCGTAATGTAGAAGATTATGTTATTCAACCGGCTAAAAAAGTGAGCCTTACTAAATACGCACTTCTTGGCGGTGTTACCGGACTTATCGCATTAAACTATTGGTTCCACTCTGATCACAAAGATACCTTTATACAAACATTCGCCAAAAAATTTCTAAACCGTGATCTCAACTGGTCTTTCCGCGAAAATCTTTTCGGATGGGCACCTCACTATGACGCTGCTTATAACCTTGATACAATATGGCATGATGGCGGCACTCTCATCGAAAAAGTTGCTGGTTCCGAAACAGCTCTTAAGGCATCTGAAGCGGCTATTAAAACAGCAGATATCGCAGCTCATCCATTATCATTACTCGGCCAAGCAGAACATTGGATTGTTAAGCAAAGAAAAGGTCAGCTTCCATTAGCTGAATGGCTTGTTCCCGTTGCATTAGTTTCTTACAAACAAGAATTATCTGACTTTAAAGATTTTATCAGCAAACATACGTCCCGTGCCGCTAACTTCCTCAGAGGTGGCGAATATCGTAACAAGCGCGAAGAATCAGCCTTGATTAAGACTCTCAGCGACGTTACTTTTGATGACATTGTTGGTAAAGAACACGCAAAAGAAATTGCGCAAAAAATATTAAAATATCTAGAAGATCCGGAACGTTTTGCTAGACAGAACTTGGTTCCTGAAAAAGGTTATTTACTCTACGGTCCGACAAGAACCGGTAAGTCTTTCTTTGCCAAAGCATTAGCTGGTGAAATTCAAGCACTTATGAAAAAAATGGGTAAACCTGCTGAAGAGTTCGGCTTCCTAGAGATTACTGCTGATATGATTACAAAAATAGGCTTTGATCGCATTATGGCCATGGTAGCGCAAATAGCCCCATGTGTAGTCTTTATTGATGAAATCGACTTACTCAATTTACAGCGTATCGGCGATAAGAATATGCTCGGTCAATTTTTAACGACGTTGAGCGGTATTACGGATGCAGATCCTAAAAAGCAAATTATTCTCTTGGCTGCAACCAATAAGCCAGAAAATCTTGACTTTGCATTGCGCCAACACGGCCGTTTTGGTAAATCTATATTCTTCGATTTGCCTCCTTTGGAAGAGCGCGCAGAATATATTGCCAGACGTCTTGATGCTCTTGCTCTTGATGTACAACAATTTGATATCAAAAAGTTTGCACTTGAAACCCAAGGTTGTACCTTTGAAGATATTAATGCGGTAATCAAGGCTGCATTCCAGAAATCAAAAATCGTGGGTGCCGTACTTTCTCAAGAGTTGCTAGAACAAAGCTTTGATGAAGAAATACGTAATATTATTACCAAAGATGACAAACAGCTCACTGAACAAGAAATAGATATTATTGCTACCAATCAGGCTGCCCTTGCATTGTCATTCACTCTCTTAAATAGCGCTGACAAAGTAGCAAAAGTAACTATTCAACCGGTTGTTGAAAAATTAAAAGAAACATCTATCTGGGCAGAGTTCCACGATGCACACAGTGAAAAACAAGATCGCCTTGTCTATGGCAGAATCTTTACCTATAAAGAACATGACGCATTAAACCTTACTAATGCATCGGAAAAGATGAAATTGGCAAAACAATATCTTGCCGGTTCTGTAGCCGAGAAATTGTTACTCGGCACTAGCAATAGCTCATACAAGAGCTGGTACCGCAAAAGCGCGCTCAACATAATGCAAGAAATCGCATTTGACGGTATTGATCCAAAAGAATTGCCAAAGAAACGCGTAGAAGAACTACGTGATAAGGCATTCCAGATGTTCCAAGTATGTGAAAAAGAAGTAGAAACATTATTGAACACTAATAAAGAAGCGTTGACCAAGCTGATTGAAGCTCTCAAAAAACATAAGACGCTTACCGGCAGCGAAGTTGAAGCAATTATAAAACAGTAAAAACAATAGAGAGCCTAGTGTAAATCGCTAGGCTCTCATTATAAAAATGGAGTTATTCTTATGAAAAAATTAATAATTAGCATCTTACTTATAAGCAGTGCATACGCTGCGGCTCAGAATAAAAATCATACACCACGACCATTAGTAGAAGCATTTAAAGAAAAGCATGAGCAAGAATTATTGCTTAAAAAAATACGCGCTGCTGAACAAGATCAAAAGTCGATGACCGCAAAGATCAAATATGCTTATGCAAATACACAATTTCCTCAATCAATAAAACAAAGCTACCAAAAAGTTCTGTTCTGTGTCAGCGCGCTTTGTGCCATTGTCGGCACCGCAGCTATCATACATCACCTCATAGGTGACTTCTCTCTTAACGCTAGCCTAAAAGGATAAAAATATGATTAAAAAAATAGTATTAATCGCATGCATAGTAGCTGTGCCAACCCTTACCGTTGCATTTGCACCGACCAAGAGAAATAACAAAAAAAGTTATCGTGACTTAATCGAAGTAATAGCGCACAAAAAAGCACAACAATGGAAAAAAGAAATAAAAGATTTTTTTGCTTCGGTGATTGTCCATAACCAAGTTAAGAAATAAATCATCTATTCTTATGGAAGGTTATTCATGAATAAAAGTATTTTAATTACTCTATGTTTGCTTATAACAAGTTTTTTGTGTGGCTCAAAACACTCTAGAGCACATCAATGAAGAAATTCGCGAAAAAGTAGTCGTTCTTCATGAACTTAGCGCAGAAGCACGAAAAGAAAAATCTGATTTACATAGCAATACTTCAGTTCATCTTATTAAGTGGGAAAGCGCTGTATGTATGGATATAATTAGAAAACTTGATCTTCTTCCGCAAACGAGTACAAATCAAAATGCACGAGATGCTTTTGAGAATCGCTATGACTATATGGAAGTAGTATTACATCAGATTGGTAACTGCCGATCAAATACATGTCCTCAAAATATGATCTCAGCCCTTAATTTAGTAGTTAGCGAAATTGCTTCAGAAGAACATCAGCAAGAATTAGATCAACTATTAAAGTAAATTATCAATAATAAAAAGGTTTTAATCATGAAAAAAATGCTTTTATTAGTCACTTTAGCTTCTATTACATCTGCATTATACACAGCGGAACAAGATACAACACAAACGCCTTCTGTACACAGCCATGATTATGGGCTCAGTGCTAGACTCCGCACCATAACTATAGCTATTCCTTTTAATGCGCCTTCTTCACATTCTGTAATAGCCAGAACTGTGGAAAAAGTGCGAGAGCAAAATCAAACTGCCTTAGTAACACATGGCATGAAAAAAGCAAACACAACTAGGAATATGGTAATTACTGGAGAAGATGATCTAGAAGAAGACATGCAAATTCAAGTGTGCCAAGCATGCAATTTTAGCACTGACGATGTGGCTACTTTTACACGCCATAACTTTAGCAGAGATCATAGAAAAAAAGCATACCATACATTTCCGTCAGTAAATCACTTCTAAATTTTAATAAAACGCAAACTATCAATCATGAAATATCTGTTATTACTTATTACATCAGTTATTTTCAGCCAACCATCCTACACCAGTGAATTGGCACGGACACCATCTTCTAAAAAACAAATGATGCGGTTAAAATATAATGTGTCAAATAAAGTTGCTCAAGAAATTGAAGAACAATTAGAAACAATTAAAAGGATAAAAGCTCAACCATTTGAAACAAACACCTCTAAAATGGTCCAATGCCCACTATGCGACGCTAGTATAAGATTCGATATGAAATGTTGGAAACAACATGAAAAAAGTAAACAGCATAAACAGAAGATATATGCAGCTCAAGCAATTCTGCGACAACAAAAATTTCTTGCAAATCAAGAAGATGACTCTGTTACTCCGTTAACAACTGCAAATGAATCAAAAGATTTATCTTGTCATGAAGAAGCCATTAGTCAAATAATTATACCGGCCCAATCAAAAGTAATAAATAATGGGAAACCGTTTTATTTTCGATGTTCATCATGTCAAGCACGTTTTGGCCACTATTATGAACTAGCCGAACATAAAGTCCTGCGCACGATAAATCATGCAAAAGGCCCAACATATAATCAAAAATAGAAGTTATATATATTATGAAAAAAATATTTTTATTGATTACTTTATCCGCAATTACATCTATCCTACATGCTGCTGAGCAAGAACCATGGCAATCATGGGATTCAAATGGCAACGCTACCATAGCACCTTATCTTCTTACCCAATCAGATGAATTCTATGCTGACGCTTCTGCATTCATGACAGTGGAAAGTGATACTGACTCGATTAGTACGATAGCGTATAACAATGGTACGCAGCCTACAAATGATGCTTTCATATCGACAGAACAGGAACTGGTCGAAGTATTATCTTATACTTTCTATCCATCATTTATACCGCAAACAACATTTGTGTATCATGATTATATCACCGTATTTAGTTCAAGTACTACTATTGCAAAAACAGTTGAGAAATTACAAAAACATCATCAGGAACGTGATAAGCGTGGAATGCTCCTATGTTCGTATTGTCACTGGAGTACGAAGAATGAAACCAGCATGGAAGAACACACCTTTACTAACAAGCACAGAGATAATGCGGGACAACCAAGAGCACTCTGGTACGAAGAAAAATGTCCTTGCGAAATATGCAAAATTGGTTTTTACAGAGAAGGAGGTATTGAAAAACATAACAAATGTGAAGCTCATCTAAAAAAGATGGTTGAAATCATGGACGCTGCCCAACATGCTCTTAAAGATATATTTTTGTAAAATTTAATCCTCTATCGAGACTAAAAAATTGTCACGGTAACATTTTCTATCATGTATCCAATTATAGTTTTGAACCAATACCGCCCCATGCATCAATAGTCTGCAAACGGTTTTCGTAATGATTACCTTTAAACGTTGTTTCTAACCACACATTTATACATGCAATGGTACGCTCTGTTGAAATGAAATCTGCCGGGAACACAAGCACATTGGCATTATCATCACTTTTGGCCAAACGTGCTATTTCTTCCGTCCAGACCAATGCGGCATGAATACCGGCGAATCTGTTTGCTGCAATAGACATACCAACACCACTCCCACACCATAAAATACCTTGTTGTGCGTACCCTTTTTGAATAGCGGTGCACACTTCTTTGGCAAAAAAAGGATAATCTGATCGTTCTCCTGAAAAACTACCCAAATCAAGAATTTCTAGTGCTTTTCCAAACAATCGCTCTTTGATAAACTCTTTTTGTTCATAACCGCGATGATCCGTGCCTAATGCAATTTTCATAATTAGTCCCAAATAAGTGGTTCATATACTTTTTTATCAATGTACCCTTCAGCAATTTCAGACATGCACCAGGTCAGCGCCTCTTCTTTTTTTACTGACCTAAACCAGAGGTTAATCATCTGCGTTGCTCCATTAATAAGTTCATTCCCCCTAGAATCAGTGGTATTAAACTTTACTTGATACATAGCTTTTGGCCGTATATACAGTTCTCCAAAAAATGCTCGGTATTCCTGATCAAACTGCACCTGTTTTATTTCAACCGGAGTAACAATTCTATCATCAACGTCTAGAGAGATTGCCCATACAGGATCGGGCCCATCCAGGCGAATGGTACTCAGACTTAATACATAGAAGGTTATATAACGCTTATTTTCATCCAGCTGTGCTTGTAATAACTGCTCTTTTTGTTCATCTGATAAATTAAAGCGTAATGCCCGCAGATCAACATAACGCCTACGTACTTCATCTGAAAGCCATAGGGCATCAAACATTGCCAAGGTATTTACTTGGTCATTAATTGTTGAGGTACGTACATATTCATAGGGGCGTTCTACACAATCTTGGATGGTGCCCGCCTGATTAAAATTACCAAGGAACCAATGGGTCAGCCTACCTCCGCAGCCCGGGAGCAGAACAATTACACATGCGATTAAGGTAAACTCGGTATACCACTTCATAAGTACGCCTCTTTAGGTTAAGATAAGTAAGAAGGCTCAATAATTAATATTCAACAGTAGTAGCATAATAAAAAAAACTGCTTCTCTTTTACAAGGAACCGCACGCATATCTATGGCAACCTTTCGATTTTTGAGTAGTTTACTCGCCTGGCGCTATATAAAGGGTAATAAAGAGAAGTCGCTTTCTACTATGGCACTTGTCTGCTTTTTTGCCATTCTTATAGGCTCCTATGCCCTTACGCTTGTTTCTTGTATTATGACCGGATTTGAAAAAGCAACGCATGATAAATTACGCGGCATACATTCGCAAATTATTATGCGTGCGCCCAAAGGGTATCTCAATTTCCCGCGCATTAAAGAAATTATAAAAAAAGAGTTTCCTGAAGTAACTGCCTGCAGCCCGGTAGGTTTTAAACACACGTTGGTCCATATTCCAACAGAACAAGATAGCAATACGGTAGTCGTACTCATGGGCATAGATCCTCATCATGAGCAAGAAATAAAAACAATATCAGAAAAACTTATTGACCCTCAGGTACGGCACAATCTTGCGCCGTTATTTGATAAAAAAGGCATTGTCGTAGGCAAAAAAATGGCCTCTGCCTTGCAATTGGCCATCGGTGATTGCGTGGATCTATGGAGTAGCAATGATACTGATTATCGTAATAGTATGAATTTTGAAAAAGTGTCCTGCACTATTACGGCCCTCTTTGAAACAGGAATAGAAGAATTTGATATGGGCATTATTTATTGCTCACTTGAGACACTGCGCACATTGTTTAATCAGGGAGTTGCTCAAATCAATGTTAATTTGATCCCTCAGGCTGATGAACATAAAACCATTATGGCGCTAAAAAAAAGATTTCGCCTTGATACCTATTCATGGAAAGATCTGTATCCGGCTCTTGTATCAGCATTAAAGCTTGAAAAATATGCTATGTTTTTCGTTTTCATACTCATTGTCATTGTGGCGAGTATGAATATCATATCATTACTTTTCATGTACATTATTCAAAAACGGCAGGACATTGCTATTTTAAAAGCCTGCGGCGCACCACAACAAACCATTAATAGAATATTTATGATCATTGGCATAGGTATTAGTGTGTGTGCTGCATTGGCCGGTGAATGTATCGCGTTTTTAACGTGCCTTATTCTAAAAAAATGTCCGTTTGTGCATCTTCCTGACACCTATTATGTGTCTCATCTGCCGGTCTGTATAGATTACAAGATTTTCTTGCTGGTGTTTATTGTAGTGACCCTGGTGAGCATTATTGCAAGTCACTTTTCTATACAACGCAGTAAAAAACTTATTATTTCTGCAGTATTAAAAGGTGATGTCTCTTAATTGATCGGACAAAAACTGAGTAATGAAAGTCCATCAGCCAAATACTCTTCTATCAGACATGCAGCAAATTCCGCTTTTTCATAAATAAATAATCCATGATTAGCATGCTTCATATCCCAAGAACAAAAGGCATGGTCGCCAAAACCCAAATCAGAAGCTATTTGCTCCACCATATCTTGATCACGCATATTTTTTCTGCGATAACTTTCTTTAGTTATTTCTCTTACTTTTTTATTAAAAGGTAAATCAAAGGTTGAAGCTACAAACGATTCATGGTCATGCCAAGATACGCTATGATTGTCATTTAATTCGCCTCGGTACAGACCACTCACTCCTTTAAAACAATCAAAGTCGGGGTTGTCTACAAAGTAGGCTGCTTTTACTAAATTGAAACATTCCGGTTGGCACAGCTCATGAAGAACAAGATCTGCTACTTTATCTGCGCCATGGATTGACACCATTTTGCGTGGTAAAGAGCTTAGTTGTTTTAACATTGCATATTTGTGGTGTATTTCTTCATTCGTCATACTATTCCTTTCTTTCTTAACAGGAGAATATCTATCGAGAGGCTTCTTTAAAACCATAGCGCACTTACCATCCAACATCAACATCTTTCAGAGATGACCCAAGAAACGTTTTAGCTCCGCGATAGCCTCCGCCTATGCAATGACATCGCTACGGGGAAACAGGGTTGGAGACGGCGGCTTGACCGCCCTATCACATCTTTGTACACTGGAAAAAAGTTTAAAAAATAAGGCCAGAGAGTTATGAAGCAAAAAATGGTTCTTTTTTTCGTTATGATACTATTTTATAATCTAACGATCCTAGCACGCAGTATTCATCGTCCCCATGATCCATCTATACCGCAAATTACTTTTTATTGGAAAGATAATCCGACAGAAAAGTATGTTTTGCGCAAACCTCATCTAGAAGAATTTCCCTATTTCAAAACATTCAATAGAAATTCATTTGAAAAATATATATTGCCTAATTCCCTTTCTATCCCTTCTCAACGTAAAGGAGATCCTGCCATCACCACAGACCAGATAAAAAAGATGGTCGACAATGTAATACCTGAAATTATGCACAATAAAAGATCATATACTGACTTTGATATCATAAAAAGTGAAGATTTTAATTTTAAAGATCATTGTGGTGCGCTTATCTTAAAATTCAAAAACTATCCTTTGATTCTCAAACTTTTTTTTGAATCACCTAAAAGTCTTATTGAGCCATTAAGCAAAGGCTTGATCCCTTCTTTTCACTTTTATATGGGCGGCGGCACCAATCGCCATCTCACCGGTTTTACCCGCTTGCGTAACCATGAATTAATTAATGAACAACTACAAGATCTTCCTCAATGGAAGGATCGTATTAAGCTACCACACAAATGGCTTTATATTCCTGAAGGATCTCGCTGGATATCTATTGAAGGTATCAATATGGCGAACAAAGAATCACTTTATAATGAAATACCCGGTACCTATGCGATTATCGCTGAAGAAATTATTGCTGAACGCGTATTTTCTCTTGCAAACAAAGAAGATAAGGAAATTGCACTACAATTAACTGATGACTTGCAAACGACTATTGATGCCAATATTAGTAATTTTAGAATTGAGCAAAAAACGGGCAAGATTGCATTGATAGATACAGAACATTTTCCTGCATTAGTAGGACTTAAAAAGCCAAGAAAATTCAGAAGTTATCTTGATTATTATTTTTCTTTATCTACCAAATGTTGTGTTGATATTATGTTTCAGACAAAAAAATCACGTAAAATGGTACAAACAGCAGAAAATCCTTTTGCGACTGCATATTTCAGCGAAAGTCGCGTAAAATAGCATCTTCTAATTGTTGCAAGTGTGCCTTAAAATTATTATCTGCATCATATTGCTCTTGCACTTTGCTTAATGCATGCATCACCGTGGAATGGTCGCGTCCGCCAAAAAATATTCCAATATCGCGTAATGATTTGTCTGTCATTTTTTTCACGAGAAACATCGCGATTTGACGCACATTGGCGATATCTCTGCTGCGATCTTTAGAGCGCAGTTGTTCTAATTTATAGGGATAATGATTGCCCAAACATTTCATGATCCCATTAAAATCAATCGGCTCAGATTTGACTACCGTTTGTTGGCCCAATACTTTTTCTGCGACTTCTAAGCTAATTTCTTGCCCCGTTAAAGAAGAAAAGGCCATTACCCGTATTAAAAAACCTTCTAATTCACGAATATTCGAGACCGCGCGCGATGCAATAAAATGGGCGACATCATCGGGGAGAAATTCAGAACTTAATTCAGCCTTCTTTTTTAATATGGCGATTTTTGTTTCCAATGCAGGTGAGCGAATGTCTGCAACTAATCCCCAGGCCAAGCGTGAGCGTAATCGTTCTGCAAGGCCCCTAATGTCTTGCGGTACCACATCACTTGAAAATACAATTTGCTTACATGAATCATAGAGCGTATTAAAAATATGAAAAAATGCCTCTTGTGTCTGTTCTTTGTTAGAAATGAATTGAATATCATCAACTAATAACACATCAACTGCTTTATATTTTTCTTGGAATTTATGCACTTTATCAAAGCGTATGGCATGAATAAATTCATTTACAAAACGATCTGCCGTTTGATACAAAATCACTGCTTTCGGATATAGATGCTTAATCTCATTACCAATAGCATGCAATAAATGCGTTTTGCCTAATCCGGAGCCTCCATATAAAAAGAGTGGATTGTAAAGCGTACCGGGCTTTTCTGCAACTGCCTGTGCTGCCGCATACGCCAACGAATTGCTTGATCCTACTACAAAGGTATCAAAAGTATGTCGCATATTAACGGTACCACGCTGACGTACACTCGTAACAGAATGCTCCGTTTTATTAACTGTAGGTTCAGGCATATGTACAAAGGCAGGAGTAATGGTCACTGCTCCTGCTACCGTTCTCTCTACCTCCGACACTGCTCCATGCAGCAGAAAGGTAAGTTTAAGTTTATCAACATGCAATAAGCGGCTTAAATGCGTCTGAATCAAAAGAGAATAGTTATTTTTAATCCAATCCAATACAAATTTATTGGGCGCTTCTAAAGCAACAGTCTGAGTCATGGCATCCCAATGACGCAGGCTCACTGCCTTGAACCATGTATCAACGACGCGGCTCCCTGCCTCGCCCTTGATAATAGTGAGAAATTCTTCCCAAATTGTTTGAATCTTCATGAATTACATTAACTTAAAAAAGTGGCTATAATATACGGTAATCTACCGTAACACAATGTGATTTTTTTGGGAAGAATTAACCTCTTATGAAAAATAAAAGTAATAAAAATATATACTTCCATTACTTTTTATTGTCATGAGTATCAGTAGTTTTGCAATGGAATCAGATATTGCGCGTGTTACCTGTGCATCACGTAATAGACAGCGAAAATACATCATGTCATATAAAATGTAGGTTAAATGATGCTCCTATTTGGTCGCATAAAATATAGCACTTCAGCATCAAGTGCATATCTACACAGATTAGAAGTTAGTTTACAATAATTATAATGCTTTTAAATAGGCCTCTATTCCCTTATAAATACCTTCAACCAGTGCTTGTTGGTAGGTGCGCTTGGACAGCCGGCCCGCTTCTTCTTTATTTGAGATAAAGCCAAGCTCAATCAAAACAGCGGGTATGGCACTACCCAACAAAACTTGTGATACCGCTTTCTTCACTTTACGATCAACGACAGGCATCTTTTTTTTATGCACAGTAGCCAATACTGATGAATGTATTTTGTTCGCCAAAAGATTACTTAATTTCCCATAGTTATCAGACATTGATTTTCTAAAAGAAAAACCGTTACTTTCTGTTGAGCCAATTAAGGTTAACAAAGCCGGCGCCATACAAAAAGTCTCTATGCCTGACGCTTGTGAATTCGCAGAATAGTTAGCATGCAATGAGATCATCATATCTGCTCCGCTTGTATTTGTTCGTTGTGTTCGCTGGCCCAATGGCACAAATTCATCGCTCCGGCGTGTCATTACTACACGCCATCCTTTTTGTTCCAAATAATTGGCCAATAAATCGCTCACGCTTTTAGTTAAATCTTTTTCAACCAAACCGAAAAATCCTGTTGCTCCGGTATCAGAACCGCCATGTCCTGCATCAATAACAATGGTTGGTATTGTATTTGACACGGTAGTTAATACTGCATCCTGTCTATTTTTTAACTGCTCAACAGCGCTCTTGTTATAAAACGTAAAGACAAGCCCTGCTTGTTTAGTTATTGCCTCATAGGTATCATAAGTCACGTCCACCAGTGCCGGATTATAGGTAATCGTCAACATAAGTCCGGTATTAGTTTTATCTAATGCAACGGTATAAAACTGATTCTTTATTTTATTACTCTCTTTTACCACTTGATCATAATCGGCAGGATTAATATCCGTTTGATCTATATGAAATTGTAATTGTGCTTGTTGTTTATTATTTTTTTTGCTTTGTTCTTTAAGATCCGGTTTTTGCGAAAAATAGAATGAAACTTTTCCCAGCTCCAATGCTTTTATATCTCCACCCGGATGATAAAAAACTTTTTGTAACTGATTTTCTACCGCTAAAGTATTAATTACTATAAAAATAAATAGTAAAAGAAATGATCTAATCGATATATTCATAACCCCTCCATTTGTAAAAAATGTTCCCCTTTTATATTTTGATAATAACAATTAAAATAACAAACTGTCAATAAACCCTATTTGCGCAGTTCTGCAATATAGGCAAGACGATGACGACGCTCCCAAGCAGAAAGAAATTGTGCCAATGGGTAACGTTTAAGCACGGTACTTAAAGAATCAAATGCCGGATCATGGCATATTACTTCTTGTGTTTCTGAATCAAATCCAATTACCACTAACAAATGGCCATTGGCATATGGTGTTGCAGATCCCTCGAGCGGACCACGGACACTTACAATTACCGGCACTCTTTTTTTCAGATATTGGTACAGATAATTAAACGATGGCAAGCGACACACGTAACTGCTGATAAGGCCACGAGAAACTTCATACATATGTGCAGTATTAAAGGGCCAACTGCCATATGCTTCTAACCCGTAATCATACGAGCCTTCTGCGAATTCAAGCGGATCAACAATATGTTTTAACCAATAACTACTTACCATAGCTGATGAAGTAGGTGAACATAATCCCGCATTACGCGGATGATCAAGTAAAAATTGAGAAAATGTAGGCACTCCTTCTATTTTTAACGAAAGAGCCGTTTTGTATCCTGTCGTATCTTCAGGTAAGAATAAATTAAAATTAGAAAGCGCTACAGAAACGCTTGCCATATTTGACAATGGTGCATCATCTGCTGATTCTATCTTTATACGGAAAGCATCCACACATCTCGCCCCTGTTTCCAGACGCACATGCACATATTCTATTCCTGCATGCGCATCGCTTTTAAACGAACGCTGTACGCCACAGCAGCCCCATTCGATCATTTTATACCAAGGCGTCCATTTTTTGCTTTGTGCGTCGCGCACTTGTACAGAGAATATAAAGTAGCCTTTTGATGGCCGTATTGCATTCCATGAAAACAATAGTTGGGTAAATGGCTGCTGTTTGTTTTTTTCATATACAATTTTTTTCCCCTGCTTTTCTTGCGTAGAAAAAAATTTACGATGCGCCCACGTCCATTCAGCCGCACAGGAACTTCCGACAACAATAAGACATAGTATGTAGAGTAAAGTGATATAAGTCCGATTCATAGCATACTTTCTTAATTCATATTCACCGCAGTTCTTTTTCTTATATTTATCGTACGCAAAATGATCATCATTATTCAATGAAACATTTCAGTTTGTCAAAAAATATTATTAGCACAATATGTGGCAATAGAAAAAGAACCCTTGCTATTGTAAACAAAGGACAAGTAGATGTATAAAAAATTTTAATCGATAAGGGAATAGTATGCATCGTTATGTATTAGTATGTTTCTTTACTCTGCTGAGAGTAGGCCTAACGCAGTGCCAGGAGGCGGTAATTATAGTACCTGTTGCAGATCTTATTGGACAACCGCTTGTAACATATAATATAAAACCATATAGAGACTTTCCTCTTTGTCCGCGTCAATTACATAATCGGTACAATGGTTGTCCACGCTTGCATCAATCATTGTACAACGAGCGCGTAAAACTCATTAAAATTGTTGGTGATGAAGGATATATTGATATCCCACAACTTTTTTATATATCAAATAATCAAAAGCAAACAAAATATTGGATTTACAAAGATAACATCCGAACGATCGCAGAACTTAAAAAAAAAGGTGTAGATACCGCTATTATTCCAACACCTATCGCTTTTGATGCTGCGCATAAAAGCGTACATAATGATAATCAAAACATTGTTACTCTGGTTCAACCATGGTACGATGCTGCCACACAACGTACTTTTTCTGCCGGGACACGCTTTGTAATGCATAAAACGCTCAATACAAGTGCTCCTTATGTTGAAGTATATGTTCTAGATCCAAATACCCTGCGGCCCTGCACCATGCATATCGATAAAAAAATATGTTTATTTAATACAAAAAAAAGCGCATCTGATCAACGCGCACTTTTTATAAAAATAGCAAAAGCATGGGCTCATATGCCTGATTGTTTTATTCCCTATGTCTGGGGAGGCTCAAGTTTTACTTCATGTTCGCGTGCAGAAAAAATAGAAGAACAAAAGAAAGATAAAAATGATGCCTGTTTTGCTCTGGCTGATTATCACGCTTCACCAAAAACAGGCTTTGATTGTGCAGGGCTGGTATCACGCGCGGCACAAATGGCAGGAATTCCCTATTTTTATAAAAATACGAGTACCCTTTCCCAAGAATTAAAACCGATAACACGTTACAAAGATTTGCAGAATGGCGACTTGTTATGGATACCGGGCCATGTGATGATCATCAGCGATATCGCCAATGCACGCTTAATTGAAGCACGCGGCTACCATCATGGTTATGGAAAAGTACAAGAAATAGCGTTAAGTAAGGTTTTTAAAGATATCAAAAGTTTTGCAGAGCTTTTTAATGCATTGCATGCAAAAAAATCTATTACACGCCTTGATAAAGAAGGTAATCCTAGAGAAGAAATCAGCAATTATAAGTTCTTATCACTAACTGACTCATTGAGCTAGCGCAGTTTGATTTAATGCGCTGGCATTCAACAAGTTTAAAAGACCTTCTGCAGCTGCCGGCACCTGGCTCGGTGACAATGAACTGAAAGCTGCTTGAACTGCTTCAGGAAGATTAGCAATAATCAATGGCATTGATTGTACTGAAGTCTTTGATGCAATATCATATAAATTTGCCGACAAAGATTCTTTGACTGCGTCATCATACAATAATGTCTGCACAAAGAGTGATGCACCTATTGGATATGCAGGTGATATACCAAGATAAGGAGCTACACAGCTTGCAGCAGAACAGCTATATTGTAAAAGGGTAAGTAACTTATTTTTTTGCCAATATGACTTGGTTAAAACATCGGTAGGTAAAATATTTTTTAATTCTTGCAGGCTAGTCAAATCACCCTTTTGCCATGCTTCATACATCTGAATAACTACTAACAAGGAAAACTGGACAGTTCCATGAAGAATATACCCCGGCACGGTACCAAAGTAGGAATTTATAGCACTGGTTGCATAGGTAGAAGCACCTATTGCTGCAGCTTTGAGGGCTAAGTTTTTAATATTTGCATTTGACTTAATGGTGGATTGTTCTTGTGTCGTTTTACCGGTAAACCATCCCTTAAAGTTCGACCACCAAGATCCTTGTTCAGAACCTGACTCAGCGCCGTGTGCGCTCCCAATAACAAGTAAGAATATGAGTAAATAACGTTTATTTTTATTTAAAATCATAATTCATCCATATCATTTTATCTTAATAATAGATAATTCTATATATAATTATAAATTACAAAATGAATTATTTTCAATAAAAATTTTATTTTTGCGCCAATGACCAGAACACGACGCCCATGATTGCAGAATAAATAGGAGAAATACCTGCATAATAACTCCACACCGGCCCAAGGGCACACACGATCATTACCGGAGCCATTACTTTATTTTTCGAATAAACATCTATGGTATTTTTTATATCTTCGGGAATTAATACTCCCCATCCGCTGTTAAAAAGCTTACCTGCATTATATTTGGCATATGCGTTACGCACAAAAGAGCTCGCGACACTACCGGCCACAAATGCGG
This sequence comes from bacterium, assembly GCA_021827875.1. Lineage (GTDB taxonomy): Bacteria > Babelota > Babeliae > Babelales > Vermiphilaceae > JAKAUA01. The sequence goes on from JAKAUA010000067.1 coordinate 23,825, forward strand.
CTGGGTGAAATATCGTATCACGATAACCATTTGCTAAAGAAGCACTGATAGATTGCGATACATTATACACCGCTAAACTTGTTATACTTCCCGTCAAAGAAGGTTCTTGTGCTTGCGGTGTTGCGGTAGGCGTTTGAGTATTTTCAGCATTAAGAGTAGTTTCTGTCTTGTCTGATACTGAGATAGTATCTTGCGCAGGAGTCTCCTCCGCTGCAATTGATATACCCACACTTAAAGAAAGAAATACGAGTAATAATGCACGATAAAGCTTATTTTTATTAATACTTTTCATAGTAACCTCACAAACTTTTCTAAAAGAAGAAGCGGCTTTTACACCGCTTCTTTTATTTTTTATCGTCTGTATTGACCGTTATTTTGTTGATTATAATAATCAGCATAATACCATGTATAGGTCTTATATGCCGCATAGGTAACAATAGCCGCACTTACAATAGGACACTTTTTAATAGCGCCGGTTATAAGGCCAGTTTCATCAGTAACCTGTTTTAAGGCACCGGGTAAGAAACTACCAACTAATTTGGTCATTTCCCACAAGTTAATGCCTATGACTTTCATATTGTTTGCAATAGCGGGCCATACCGTTCCACAGGCAACTTTTGCCGCTTCTTGTGCTGCAGGGACAGCAAGCTTAACGGCTTCTTGTGTTATCGATCCACCACAGTTTTCAAAACCTGGCATATTACCAGTAGCTTGTGTAACCGCAGTTATAGATAACATAGTAAAAAGAGTAAGAGCTAATTTAGATTTCATATTTTTTATAGTTTTCATAATAACCTCCATTTGAGTTGGGTTTTACCCCAATTATTGTTATTCCAATCTACTAATTAGAATATTTATAGTAATAATTATACTCTCTATTAGAATTTATTCAACGCGGCTTAACCCGTAATGGGTAATCTGAAATTATCAGGAGAAATTATTCTATAATGAAAGGAGAACTAGTTAACAAGGCCCTTTTAAGGGATCCCATTAAAGATATGGTTCCCATTAAATAGAAGGAGCATACTCGCTGATTTTGGGTATAAATCTTATAAAAATCAATATTAGAAGAATGGGTTAGACAATCCCATTCATTAGGATGCTCAGGCGTTTGATAACAAGCTATCTTTATCCCAAAAAAGGCTGAACTCATAATGGGAACCATCCCCGCATAGGACTTGGACTGCCCTGCCATATTCTGCCCGGCGATCAGCCCCTGCAACATAGCATCGGGCCAGAGACAACTGATCATCTTTTGCCCAGTAATTTGATCCTTAACCATAGCAACATCGCCCGCTGCATAAATATGAGGGTCCGACGTTTGCATAAAATCATTGGTAACAATAGCATTCTGCTCTAATGCCAAACCTGCTTGTTGGGCAAGGTGGCTATTGGGTTTAAAACCGGTACCAAAAATAAGCAATTCTGCTGAGAGTTGTCTGCCGCTTGCCAATATTATACCAGTTACTTTATTCTCTGATTCTATAATGCTCGTAACCTGATCATTGGTATAAAAAGTAACACCGGCTTGTTTAGCACGCTCTGCTAATAGCTCTGCAGTTTCTGTATCAAGTTGACTACTCATCAGCTGAGAGCCCCGTTGAATAATATCTACTGCAATCCCCCGCTGCAGTAACGCATCAGCACATTCAAGCCCTGTAAGGCCGGTACCCACCACAACCGCTTTTTTAACTGCATTTCCTGTACAATAAGCAATAATATTCTGTGCATCAGCAGCGGTATGAAAGGTAAAAATACCGGAGGCTTGCGTATTTTTTGCGATGTCGGGCAATTGTGCGCTACTTCCTGTCGCTATGAGCAATGTATCATAGCTAAAAGTTTGGCCATCTGATGCAAAAACTGTTTTCTTTTCTTTATCAATTTTAATAATGCGCGTTCCCAGCACTAATTGCACTCTTTTTGCTACCTGTTGTGCCTGGTCAAAAATAGCAAGCTGAGCCAATTCCTTTTTACCGGCAAGATAATCGGCCAAAAAGCATTTATTATAGGGCATTCCTTTTTCTGCTGATATGCATATAATATCTGCATCTTGATCAATGCGGCGTATGCCATTAATGGTGCCTATGGCGGCAGCAGAAGCACCGATAATAATATATTTTTTATTCATAGTGGGACATTTGATTGATAATTAATGATATTTATTCAATAGTAACTTAAAATTACACACTATTCAAAAATAAAAATCGTGATTTCGATAGAAAACATCGCAAATAAAGCAATTTTAGATACTCACAGTGTCAAAGCATGACAAGAAGAATGCGCAGAAACATGTTGAAATCATAGTGTTTTTAACTGCTGTTTATTTGTCGAACTCACATTAAATAGCGCGCTTGCTTAATTCAAATTGAATTATAGTTATTGAATTTGTTATACTCAAATTATGTTACCATACGATTAGATTAATGTGGGGTTAAAAAAATATGAATTTTAAAGCATTGTTACTTATTTTTACATCGCTGTTGTGTGTATCAACTCATGCTATGCAAAAGCAGATAACCAAACCCGTAACTCAATATGTTACTAAACAGACTACTCCTCTGCTGGAGAAATTCACCAAAAGCATATCTGAATATCTTCCCGGCCGCATGGCGCCGACGCCAAAAACTATACCTACATCTCCTACAACAACTGTGCCAAAAGCCATTCAACCCAAAACAATAACGCAGCCTAACTATGTAAAGCATAACCAAGAATAATTACTCTCCTACGCATCAGATAAAGATTGTTTTTCTTTAGTGCTCTTTATCAATATAAGAAATAGCGATAATGGCAAACAATCTACCCAAGAATGGACGCAAGCTCTTATTAGCAAAGCGTTGGCATATGGGGGCAGTTTTTATCTGCCGTACATGCTCAATCAAACGCAAGAACAGTTATTTACTGCATATCACTATTTCTCTGATTTTCTTGCGGTGAAAAATAAATATGATGCTACCAATATTTTTTCAAATGAACTCTTCAGAAAATATGTGGAATGCTGAATATAAAGATAAAAAGGATGTAATGAACAAAAAAATGATAGCCTTCATCTTAGAAAATGCACAGAAAATAGAAGAATTGCGCACTGCGGTAAATGATACCTTCCGCCACAAGAATGAAAGCTCTCAAGCAGAGCAAGCATGGCAGGACGCAACAAAAAAATTTCATAATGCATATGATTGGCTTGCTTTTCCCAGCGGATTGGAAAAAGGATTGGAATTACTCAAAAAACACTATCCATCGACCATAGATACGGCTATTAATTACCTGTATGCTAATCCCTATTTTTTTAGATCAGGCTACATACAACAAAAAATTGCTCACTATCTAAAGTCTGCTTCATTAAGCACTAAGCAAATCATTGATTTACATGAAACGTTTATCGCGCATCTGACCGAAGACAAAACTGCTCACCGACGAGAATATTATCAGCTAGCCCGTACTATTGCTAATGATGAATTTCGTAAAAAAATTGAAAATATTATTGATACAACTGCAGATGAAGAAATAATAAAACGTGCACGTTATTTGCTCACGCAGCTAAACACAAAAATATAAAAAAACTAATTTTCGTATAAACTATTATCATATATTTAGTATGATCAATTTCGAAATTTAATTATTATCATAATGTGTGGGTAATTTTATGAAAAATATAAATCAATCACCTGTTGTTGGTTTAAAACCACAATTTATTGTTGATAACAAAGGTAAAAAAACGGCGGTCATTTTAGATATCAAGACATATGAAGAGCTCGTTGAAGAAATAGAGGATCTTTATCTTGGAATGCTCGCTTCACAAGCATTATCACAAGCAACAGAAGAAGATTTGATTCCACATGAAATGGTAAAAAAACGAACTAAAAAAGCTAAGAAGTGATTATGTTCAAAGGCTTTACCGTACTATGGCTGAAAAAAGCACAAAAACAGTTTGATGACCTTGAAAAAAATGTTCGGAACAAAATAACTCATAAGATCGATCTTTTACCTACCCATCCGGAACAACTTGATATTAAGAAATTGCAAGGATATGCAGACCTGTATCGTATCACGGTAGCTGATTACCGTGTGATTTTTAAAGCAATATCCCCATCAAAAATTGTTATTATATCATTTATTGCCCATCGACGTGATGTATATAACAAATTGAGTGTATGAACATATGCAAATAAAAGTACATATTTTAAAATCATTTACTAATGACCGATCTCAGGGGAATCCAGTAGGAATTGTGTTTGATGCTGATAATTTAACCGATGAACAGATGATGGAAATTGTTCAGAAAACTGGGTATAGTGAATGTGCTTTTATTCAAAAATCAGATATTGCCACGGTCAAAGTAAGATTTTTTACTCCAAAAAAAGAAATGAGTCTTTGCGGGCATGCTACTATAGCATTGTTTCATTTATTAAATCCTAGTGAATCTACAAAGACGTTAACTCAAGAAACACTCGCGGGTATTTTGTCAGTTTCAAAAAAAGACGATGGTATGATAGAAATGGAGCAAGCAAATCCTACTTTCTATCAACAAGAATATGAGCTTGATACTATTGCTCAATTACTTGGTATTGCTTCTGAATCAATAATTAATGTTCCTATACGTGTTTCTACAGGAACACCAAAATTGTTGGTTGAGTTAAAAGATATCGTCGCACTATGGAGCTTGAATCCAAATTTTGAATCGATAAAAGAATTGGTGCCAACAGGTGTATATGCTTTTGTAAAAATAAATGATCATTTTTATAATGCGCGACAATTTAATCCTTCAACCGGCATTAATGAAGACCCTGTTACTGGGATAGCGGCAGGTGCGCTTGGAGCATATCTTAAACAGTATTTTTCCATTGCAATGCCGATTATTGTTGAACAAGGACACATGCTTGGCAAAATAGGGCAGATTTACGTTGATACTTGCAATGGTATAAAAGTAGGCGGCTATGCTGTAGAAGCTGGTCATCTTATAATGGATTTACATGAAAAAAGCCTGGAAGTTATCCGGACAATCTCTTATTCCTCATCTAGTGCAAAATAATAACATAAATTTTTGTTACCTCATTAGTGTACTGGCCCAGCCAATCCGTCTTCACTCTTTGAGCTACGCCGGACACTGCCGTAGCTCTTGCGAAGTTGGCTGCGCCCCATGCGTAGTTTGCCAAGGCGAAAATAGTGCTCCCACGAGCACCAGCCCAGGCTACGTTCCTACTTCTAAGCAAAAACCTCAGGAAGTGTTCAACTACGCCGGGCACTCTTCGTTTAATCAATATATATTCCATATTGGCGAAGGATGGCGTCAGCCACTCGTAGTTTGCCGAGCACGCCATAGGCGTCGCCCGGATAAACGAAGAGTGGTGCGCCCGACGGGAATCGAACCCATGGCCTACAGATTAGGAATCTGTCGCTCTATCCAACTGAGCTACGGGCGCTTTTAGTGCGTTATTAGTGTAGCTCAAATTCATTTTTTTGTATCTCTGAACGTTCTTTTATAGAAATTGAAACAGATTACGTAGTAAAGTTAACATCGTTTAATAAAACAATTTATTCTTTAAAAGAAAGGTTTGTAATGATGTTAAAACAAGTCTTATTTTTGTTGGCCATTTTTTGTGCTTTGGGCACAGGAGAACTTCTTTATGCAAAAAGTTTACCTACAAAAAATATATGCGGAAGAAATAAAGAAGATTGTTTAAATAATAAGAATTGCATGTGTTATTGCGCATTCAAAGGTGCGCCGCGCGAAAAAGAAGCTGATGACAAGCCCGTCTATGTTAAAAACGATCCTTATGGTCATTATTGTTATTGTAAGCAACGGGATTTAGATATGGAAATTGCAAAGCACAAAAATGAAGTATCTATTAAAAATTCTCCAAAAATAATCAAATCTTATAAATAAGATTCTATTGTTAATCAAATGATAATAGCGCAGGACATAAATCTCCGCGCTATTATTTTTTATGCTCACCCATATAGCGAGCTCTAATGCTTGCTTCTGCTTTTGCTTTGGAATCTGAATGTGCAATAACATTCCACTTACCATTTTTAAATTCTAATATCGGCCAACCTTTTGTTTTTGTTTGCTTACCAACTTTATAAGGCATATAAAACTCCTTTTAATAATTAGTTATTGAGCATTACATTTACATGTATATGATAGAGATATTGTAGTTTAAAAGTAAACTAAATTTGCTAATTATCATTTTTCTACAGCATTATTTTTATCATTTGGCAATATATATGCGTATGTATGTGTTGTATCTCCTTTATCTATCGACTCCAACATAATTCCCCTGCATTGCGAATGTGAACAATATATCTGCGCTTGCTTCGCACTCATTGCAAACCAATAATTGTTTCTTAACACAAAAAATGTAGTTATCTCACCATTGTTTAATGCTTCTTCAACATTTTCTTGGTATACACTTTGTGTAGAACTTGACGGTGTCGATTCAAATGACTCACTTTCTGAGT